>NZ_JAMAWN010000006.1:0-195141 GCF_023713305.1 Psychrobacillus sp. MER TA 171
TATCTAGGTTAAACTTTAATTGGGTCATCTTAATTCCTCCACATTGTTTATCGTCGTTGAAAACATTGTACCCAAGAGGGATTAATTTGACCCTTTTACTTTTTACACAATTATACGGACTTAATCCTTTATGGGACACTCTCATCCTTTTATAGGACACTTCTAACCTATTTATGGGCGCCTTCCGCTCATTTATGGGACACTTTTTGGAGTTTACGGGCGCCTCTACTTTTTATGGGACACTCTCATCCTTTTATGGGACACTTCTAACCTATTTATGGGCGCCTTCCGCTCATTTATGGGACACTTTTTGGAGTTTACGGGCGCCTCTACTTTTTATGGGACACTCTCATCCTTTTATGGGACACTTCTAACCTATTTATGGGCGCATTCCCCATGTTTATGGGTGGTCCAACATCCCCCCTAGCTCCATTCCCCTATGACTTGCCCAGTCTTTTATTCCAGCTGCCACCTCACCGCACAAAAAAAGCTACCAAATCAATTGGTAGCGGTTATTCGTTCTTATTTAATTACGCCTAGTTCTTTTCCTACTTTTTCATAGGTAGCGATGGCTTCGTCTAGCATTTCTTTTGTATGGGCTGCTGTTGGCATGTTGCGCACTCTGCCGGTTCCTTTTGGTACTGTTGGGAACACGATAGATTTTGCGTAGACACCTTCTTCAAACAGTCGTTTAGAGAATTGTTGCGTTAGCTTTTCGTCTCCGATGATGCATGGAGTGATTGGTGTTTCAGAATCACCGATGTTAAATCCAAGCTTCGATAGGCCAGATTTAAGGTAGTCTCCATTTTCCCATAGCTTGTCATGAAGCTCTGTAGAATCGATAATCATTTGGACTGCTGCAGTGATTGCTGCTACATCGCCAGGTGGTAAGGCTGTAGAAAATAGGAATGGACGTGAACGAACTTTTAACCAGTCGATTAAGTCCTTCTTCCCTGCAACGTATCCGCCAACAACTCCGATTGCTTTGGAAAGAGTACCGATTTGGAAATCAATTTCTTTTTCTAGTCCAAAGTGCTTCACTGTACCTTTACCCTTACCTGTCACACCAGAGCCATGTGCATCATCCACATAGGTGATTAGGTCAAACTCTTTTGCTATTTCTACGATTTCTGGAAGCTTCGCGATGTCACCATCCATAGAGAACACACCATCTGTAATGACCATTACTTTGTTGTATTGGCCTGATTCTGTTGCTTCTTTTGCTTTCTTGCGAAGATCCTCCATGTCGGAGTGATTGAATGGAATGATTTTTGCTTTAGATAGACGACAGCCATCGATAATAGATGCGTGGTTTAATTGGTCAGATAGAATCGCGTCATTTTTATCCATTACCGCGGATATAGCAGCCATATTACAGTTAAAACCAGATTGATAAGAGATTGCTGCTTCTGTTCCTTTGAATTCGGCAAGCTTTTCCTCTAGCTTTACGTGTAGGTCTAGCGTTCCGTTAATCGTACGTACCGCTCCTGCTCCAACACCATATTTATCTATAGTTTCTTTTGCAATACGCTTTAACTCATCATTTGTAGCTAGTCCCAGGTAATTGTTTGAGGATAGATTGATTAGCTCGTTACCGCCAACTATAATTGTTGGTCCGTTCGCTCCCTCTACTGGATCGATTTCGTTATATAGACCTTGACTCTTTAGTTGCTCTAGGTTTTCTGTCAGAAAACTATTTAATACTTTAGACAAGTTCATCTTCCTTTCACACAAATATTCCACTTTATTTTACCATTGTTGTAGAAGAAAGACTAAGATATGTCCCTTTGAAAAATCCGTACTCCCCGCAAATAAAGAAAAGCGAGTAGGAAACCCTACTCACTCAACTGTTTCTAGCATTCTATTGTGAATCTCTCTCCATTTTTCCTCATCTATTGCAGAGTCGTAAAGCGATTTAATAAGCTTCGCCTCTGCAAAATAAGTACTGATGTAGTCTGTAGCAAGCTCCATTTCACCTGTATAAGTCTCTCGGATTTTCGTCAATTCATCTTCATCCCATTTTGTTTGGTCAATATATGGGAAGAAATCAACAATGTCATCACCCTCGCGTTCTGGATCGTAGACATGAGGACTTGTTGCATCAACAATGCTCAATTGAAGCTCTGGAACCACAACCCCGTCAATACTATTTGCATCGAGTCCGCACCAAATGTATTGAACATCTAGTCCGTGCGATTTCGCTTCTTCTCCAAACTTTTTCATAAAGGAGGACTTTCCGCTCCCTGGCAGTCCCTTTATATACAAGCGGGTTTTTAAATTTTTGGAAATGGAAGCAAACGTATCTTTTGCTCCTAAAGGTGTGAGCGAACCCATTAAACGATGAGTCAGCTTAGGGTTTTTTTGAAGCTTTACGAATCCTATATGCTTCTTTTGAAGTTCCTCTAATAAAGAATTAATGCCGTTCCAATCCATCCCCGGCTGGATGAGCTGCTCCCAATCATCATGGATGAGCTTAGCTCTGGATAGTGCTTGCAAGCCCTTCGCTAGCCAAGCCTCTCCCTCAAGGTGCTTATCACGGACAACTAGTCCCACATCACGAAGTCTGTCCGGTTGATAGGCGTCATAGTAAGTTACCCATTCATGACCAGTCCCATAGAAGAAGGGATCAATAGTATTTGTTTGAAGATAAAGTGTTTTTGTATCCACAATATAAACAGCCTCTACTGCGTCCTCATCTAGCGGATCTAAAAACCATTCCATATCATTGCCTCTCCGTATCGCTGCGTATCCAATTTCCTTCAACGTATCTGAGAGTCTAGAACTTGCTGGCCCTTTAAAAAAATATACCTTTTTTGCTTCCTGAATGATCTCCTTATAGAAGTTTTTAACACCTTGTCCTGTATAAGATTTGCCCATAAAGTGCGTAATTGTTCCGTTCAAATAGTCACCCTTTCTATGGTTCATTCAATAGATAATGTATGCTCCGCTAATTTAAAATATGAAAAAGCGCTGAGAATCATATATGCTTCTCAGCGCTTTTGTTCATGAAGGGTAGTGTATAGCCACTTATCTTTTGTAAATATTTTTGTGAGGCGGGTAATGTGTAATGCACGAGCTGGCCAAGACCAAAAGCAATAAGGATAGTTCCAATCCCCACCGGTCCACCAAGCAGCCAACCGGCAATAGCTACGATAACTTCAATGCCTGTCCGCACCTTCTTTAAGCTCCAGCCTGTTTTGTCCATTATAAAAAGCATTAAAGAATCCCTTGGTCCAGCGCCAAGATTCGGTGATACATAAATCCCGATCCCGATGCTCATAACTATTACCCCTAATATAAATATCACTGCCTGACCCAAGAATTCTGTCGGATTAGGCAAAAGCCAATTAAACAAATCGATGAATGATCCTACAAACAAGATATTAAGCCATGTACCTAATGCAGCAATTTTTTTAGTGCTGATCATTGTAATGAAAACAATTATAATGCCTGTCAAAATAGCCCATGTACCAATGGATAACCCTAGATGATTAAAAAGACCAACGTGTAAAACATCCCAAGGTCCTATACCAAACAAGTATCCTTTAATAGTCATTGAAATTCCTAATGACATAATCGTTATGCCCACTATAAAAAAGGCCCAACGCAAACCAAGTTCCTTCATAATTCAGTCCTACTTTCCTTTAACGAAAAAACCATTCTCAACTAAACAGTTGGAATGGAATCATTTCTAACTATATCTATTATAATCGCTTGAAGGAAGAATGCTAGTCCATTTTGGAATTGGTAATTAAAGCCGTTTTGCCTTTCGTCATGTGAAGTAAGTCAGTTAGTGCCAGCTTCACCTGAAGCCCTATCCTGCCTCCACTAACAATGATATAGTCATTATTTTCTGCGCTACTGTCCACAATGGTTGGAAATAACTTTTTCATTCCGATGGGAGAGCAGCCTCCTCTTATGTATCCAGTCGTCGGGAGGAGATCCTTTAGATGTAGCAGCTCCACCTTTTTCTCTCCAACCTCCCTTCCCACTCTTTTGAGATGTAACTCCTGGTCCACAGGGATAATGCAGACATAATATTTGTTTGGTCCAGCTGTCACAAGTAGTGTTTTATACACGACAAAAACGGGGTAGCCTATTTTATTTGCTACAGTTACCCCATCCACTTGATCGCCAGTCAGCTCATATTCAATTAATTCAAATGGTATTTTTTGCTGCTCCAGCATGCGGACAGCATTGGTTTTTTGTTTTTTAGCCATTCAATTACTCCTATGCTATCTGGAAAAAGCTTGGTTGTTGATCAGAAAAGCCATACATTTTTAAATGAACCTGATAAGAATATTTGGCAATTGCCTGCTCCTTTAATCGCCTCGCTTGTAGATTTTGCAAATCATCCTCCAAAACCTTTGGTGTTTGAAAATCTACCTGCATAGAGCGATTAAACACTTCAGACTCTATATCCTTTTGTCGTTGAACCTCAATCTTGATTTGTCTATTCGCCATTTCATTTAACGTAAGTTGGGCTTGCTCTTGTCTAATTTTCGAGGTTGCACTTGCAGCGACCAATAAATGCTGTGGCGTTGCAGGTGTTTCTGCAAGAGCTTGACTGCGAACTTTTTCCAATAGTTCTATTGTCTTTTCAGGTGTCGGTCCTCCTATGCTTTGTATGGGAATACCCGGCCCCTTAATATCCATTATAGATTGCTTTTCCATTTGCTGAAACTCACGAATAGCAGCAGAAAGCTCTGGTGTGTCTTTCTCTTTTTCTTTATTCCCCAGTAAAAGTTCTTCTAAATCATTTAAAGAGGGAGTTTTTGGCAGGAAATACTCTGCGTGCCTTCTATATGCCTGACCTGCATCCTTACGTTGTACTGCCTTTATACTAGCCGTAAAATTAGACATCCCATTGCCAGTCGCTTTAACTAAGCTCATCCTAATCACCATCCCTTCCGTACCTTATTGTTCTTTATAGTTTAACTAATTTGTCAAAATAATTAAATAACCTTTAGTCATAAGTTGATATGAGGCATAATAATCAATTAAAATTTATGTATTTTTTCTATCAATTAGTATAAAATACCTAATTTTACGAATAAAAATAAGACAGCTATAAAAAGATATAGCTGTCTGGTAATTTTCCCTTTTTTTACGCGACCATTTGACGACAAATTTCAGCACATTTACGACAAGATTCTGCACATTTCTGACAGTGTTCATGATCGTGTTTGGCACACTCTTCACCACACGCATCACAAATTTGAGCACAAAGCTTACAAATTTCCTGCACAAACGGGCTATTTCTTGTCATAGCCTGGACTGCATATGCACAAATATCTGCACATTCACGATCTAAACGTATGCAACCTGCCATCATTTTTACATGATCTTCCTTGAGACAAGCGTCATAACAATGATTGCAAGCCTCTAGGCATTCTAAACATGCCTTTATACATTCTTCATACTTCGTATTCATCATTAGTCCTCCTCAAGTTTTACGTAACTTTTATTATTTTTCCCTAACAGTTAAGATTTAAACAATAGAGCTTTCGGTCACTTAGCTTCTGATAGTTCATCCTCTGTAACCCATTTATGATTCTTAACCTCAGTATCATCGGTAGTCGAAACGTAATCAATCATGTAAACTGTCGTGTCCTCAGACGATTCAATGATAGCCTCTGCTCCGTCCATTCCCTCCATGTGTTTAGCATTTAGTATCACATTAGAGCCAACTATTCCCTTGCCATCCGTAGCTTCTAATTCCTCATGTATTACCCATTTATGGTTCTCTACTTTTTTACCGTCCGTTGTAGACTCGTAAGTAACCGCATATACAGTAGTATCGAAGGCACCAACAATAGTAGCCTCTGCACCGTTCATGCCTTCCATATGATCTGCTTCTATTATGGCCTTGCTTCCTACTTCAAATTTAGGGTTCTCCGCCTCAGCCAAGCCCTCCGGAATTACTCCACCGTCGTCCATATGATCCATATGAGCATGCTCCTGCTCTGTATTTGTGTCTTTTGCAGCTTCCTTACTATCATCACCACAGCCTGCCAGTAAAAATAATGAGCATAACCCTGTTATAGCTATCTTCTTCATCTATCTCGCTCCTCTTCATGCATAGTCTATATTTAATAGTATTTTTCTTATGTAAAGAAAACGACCGCCACTCAGCAGCCGTTTTCCTTATTACTCTATTTATCCAATTTAACTCGTTGTAAACGTAAAGCGTTCAAAACTACCGAAACAGAACTAAATGCCATGGCTGCTCCAGCAACCCATGGTGCGAGCAATCCAACTGCTGCGATTGGGATCCCTAATACGTTATAAGCAAATGCCCAGAAAAGGTTTTGCTTTATATTTCTCATTGTTTTGCGACTCATTATAATAGCATCCGCAATACTGTTTAAATCTCCGCGAATTAATGTAATATCAGCTGCCTCCATGGCTACATCTGTTCCTGTGCCGATTGCCATTCCTATATTGGCAACTGCTAATGCAGGTGCATCATTGATGCCGTCTCCAACCATCGCTACTTTTTTCCCCAAGGATTGCAGCTTTTTAATTTCCTCAGCCTTGCCTTCAGGAAGCACCTCCGCTATAACATGGTCAATTCCAGCCTGTTTTCCTATTGCAGCAGCTGTTAGCTGATTATCCCCTGTGATCATCATGACCTCAATGTTCATATCCTTCAATCGTTGAATTGCCTGAATGGAAGATTCCTTAATGGTGTCAGCAACAGCTATCATACCAGCGTACTTCCCATCTATACTTGCGAGCATAGCTGTCTTTCCTTGTGCCTCTAGTTCCTCCATTTGATTAAGAATGGCCACTATTTGGACATTGTTTTGATTCATTAATTTTTTAGTTCCAACCAGTACTTCCTGATCATTGATCATTGCTTTTACACCGTAACCAGGAATTGCCTCGAAGGATGTGACTTGCTGCAGCGTTATTTCACGTCCTTTAATGCCATCCACAATCGCCTCTGCCAGAGGATGTTCAGACTGTTTTTCAGCAGCCCCGATATATGAAAGAAAGTCGAGTTCTTTTATTTTCTCTGCCACCATTACATCTGTTAGCTTTGGCTTTCCATAAGTGACTGTACCGGTTTTATCTACAACTACCGTGTCAATATGGTGTGTCGTTTCTAAATGTTCGCCACCCTTAAACAATATTCCAAACTCTGCAGCACGACCAGAGCCAGCCATTATCGAAGTGGGTGTTGCAAGGCCTAACGCACATGGACAGGCTATGACGAGTACCGCTATTAACGCTTCCAGTGCTGGCGTAATCTCTCCGGGATCGACGAAGAGGAACCAAATGAGAAATGTAACAATTGCAATTCCTACTACAATGGGAACGAAAATCCCCGAGATTTTATCTGCCAAACGCTGAATAGGAGCTTTTGATCCTTGAGCGTCCTCTACTACTTTAATAATTTGAGCAAGCGCGGTGTCTCTTCCAATTTTTGTTGCCTGCATTTGAATGGATCCGTTCTTATTGATAGTAGACCCAAACAATGAAGCTCCAGGTACTTTATCAACAGGTATACTCTCTCCGGTTAGCATGGATTCATCCACTGCACTATTTCCTGTGAGTACTTCTCCATCCACAGGGATTTTTTCTCCAGGTTTTACTAGAATGGTATCTCCAACTAATACTTCCTCAATAGGAATTACAAATTCCGCTCCATCTCTAATGACTAAAGCCGTTTTCGCCTGTAGCCCCATTAGTTTTTTTATAGCCTCTGAAGAACGCCCCTTTGCCTTTGCTTCGAATAATTTCCCTAATAAAATAAGCGTAATAAGAACAGCACTTGTTTCAAAGTAAAGCTGAGCGGAATGGTGTTCACCGACCGTTATAATAGCTTGATAAACACTATAAAAATAAGCCGCCGATGTACCTAACACGACAAGGACATCCATATTAGCACTACCATTTTTCAATGCTTTGTAAGCACTAATATAAAACTGTCCCCCAATGATAAATTGAACAGGTGTTGCTAGTGCCATTTGCACCCACGGATTCATCAAAAATTCAGGTACATAAAGAAATGTTGTAAAAGAAAAATGACCGACCATCGTCCATAGAAGTGGCAAAGAAAATATCGCTGCAATAATAAACTTTGTCTTTTGCTTCTTGATTGCTTCCTCTCGGTAGTCAACCGTCTCTTTATCCTCAGATTTTATAATTGCTCCATACCCTAACTTTTCTACCTTTTCGATAATGTCATTTACCGTAAGAGTGGAAGGGTTAAATTCTACAGTTGCTCGCTCCAGCGCTAGGTTCACATTGGCAGAGCTTACACCTTCTAATCTATTTAAACCTTTTTCAATACGGGCTGAGCATGCTGCACAAGTCATGCCGGTAATAGCAAATTCTTTTTTCTCTTTCACCACGCCATAACCAAGTGCCTCAATTTTTTTCTCAAAATCTTCTTCTGTTACTTTCTCCGGGTCATATTTAATGACAGATTTCTCTAGTGCCAAATTAACATTAGCTTCTTCTACACCATCCATTTTGTTAATAACCTTTTCAATTCTCGCAGAGCATGCTGCACAGGTCATACCTGTTATCTTGTAGCTGGTCTGCTTTATGTTGTTATCCATTTTCATTACCTCTCCTCACATACGGCTGGGGGGTATATTCAGATTAAATAAAGAGAGTGCTAATTAGCACCCTATCTATTATTGAACATCGTAGCCTTGCTCATCGATCGCATCTTTAATTTTAGCTAGAGTAACTTTATCTTCTTCATAGGAAACATCTACTTTGCCTGATTCCAAATAGACTTTTACTTGCTCTACGCCATCAAGCTCACCTACACTAGTTTCTACTGACTTAACGCAATGTCCACATGACATACCTTTAACTTCTAATGTAACTTGATTTAACATTTCCATTCCTCCTATTTTCTCATTAGTTTTTGAATCGTCACAAGTAATTCATCTAATACTTCTTCATCGCCTTCTGCTAGCCTATCAGCTACGCAGCCTTTTAAATGCCCTTGCAAAAGAACTTTAGCGACGCTGTTTAAAGCCGACTGAGTTGCCGACAGCTGAGTGATAATATCATCACAATAGATATCCTTCTCAACCATTCCTTTAATACCCCGGATTTGACCTTCCACCCGATTCAGTCTATTGGTTAAATCTTTTTTTACATGCTCAGGATGGTGACTTTTCCTACAGGACAAATCAGTTGGTAATATTGTATTTTCCTCTATTACATTGTCCAAGTAACCAACCTCCTATTCTTATTTACAGTATATGATACCCTTTAGGGGTATGCAAATGAAATGATTTTAAATTTTCGAGAATAATAAATTCAAGTCGGATGAATAAAATGAAATAGAATAGTTCATGCTTCTAAAAAAGAAAAAGGAGAACAAAATGATAAACTTAAACGATTTTTATGTAGACATCCTTAATGACCTAGTAAAACAATTTAATGAACTCATACCTGAAAATGCACCTTATTCCTATTCCTCACAGGATGTTATTGAATTACTTATCATTCGTGAACATGTAAATAGCGAACTGAAATGACTAGACCTTGAAGAAGGTCTTTTTTGTGTTTTAATGAGCACTTTTTTTGTACAAAAAATGAGCTGGTCAAATATGATCCAACTCATCTTTTGTAGTTATTTATCGAATTTTATACCTTTTAATAAATCCGCAAATGCATTATTAATCGGTTCTTCTTCTTTATTTTGCTTTTTCAAGTACTGCTGCACTGATTTTTTATCTACTTTACCGCCGCCTTCTTTTTTGCGACGAGCCTCAAAAGCAGATAGCTTCTCACGGTGACCACATTTACATACGAAGATTTGACCATCGCCTTCCCCGCGAAGCTCTAACTTTTTCTTACATTGTGGGCAACGAGCGTTAGTCACGCGTGCCACATTTTTACGGTGACCACATTCCCGATCTTGACACACAAGCATTTTACCTTTTTTGCCGTTCACTTCAAGCATAGGTTTTCCACAGTCAGGACAAGTTTTAGTGGATATATTGTCGTGCTTATATTTTTTATTACTGCCTTTAATATCAGAAACGATTTCTTTCGTATAGTTCTTCATTTCCGCTATGAAAACTTCTTTTTTCAATTTCCCTTTAGCGATTGCTTCCAGCTTTTGCTCCCACTCACCAGTTAATGTCGGAGATTTTAACTCTTCAGGCACTAGGTCAAGCAGCTGACGGCCTTTTGATGTAATATGAATATCCTTCCCACGCTTCTCAATTAAAAATGAGTTGAATAGCTTATCAATGATATCCGCACGAGTTGCAACTGTCCCTAGTCCACCAGTGGATTTTAACGTGTCCGCGAGCTGTTTATCCTGCGTTTCCATATATTTTGTAGGGTTTTCCATTGCAGTTAGTAACGTAGCTTCATTGAAACGTGCAGGTGGTTTTGTTTGACCAGACGTTTGAGCTATTAACTTAACATGTAAAGAATCTCCCTTTTCGATACGTGGTAAAATCTGTTCCTTTAAATCCTCCGTTGACTCATCTTCCATATGATTTTGATAAACTTCTTTCCAACCACTCACTAATATCGTTTTTCCTCTAGCAACAAAGTTCTCGTCACCAATTTTTGCACGCAACGTTAATTGTTCGTACTCAAATGCAGGGAACATCACCGCTAGGAAACGTTTTACAACTAAATCATAAATTTTACGTTCCTTATCATTGAAGGCAGAGAAGTTTACATAACCTTCCGTTGGTATAATTGCATGGTGATCCGATACCTTGCTGTCATCTACAAATGATTTAGAGGCCTTTATAGGCTTGCTTAAAATTTTATTTGCTAATGGTCGATACTCACCCACCGCGCAGGCTTTCAAACGTTCTGGGAGAGTGCTCACAATATCGGATGAGATAAAACGTGAATCTGTACGTGGATAAGTTAATACCTTGTGTTGCTCATACAGCTTTTGCATGATATTCAACGTATCTTTTGCAGAGTAGCCAAAGATTTTATTGGCATCACGTTGCAGCTCAGTTAAATCATACAGGCCAGGGGCGAATGACTTCTTCGGCTTTTTCTCAATTTCTGTTACGGTAGCGTTACCTTTACCAAGCTTTTTCACGATCACGTCTACTTTTTCTTTTTCAAAGCTACGACCATTTCCTTTTGCATCCTGCCAAGTAAGCTTTAAATTATCTACTGTTTGTGCTTCAATTCCATAGTAGGTTTGCGCTTTGAAATGCTTGATCTCATCCTCACGTTTTGCAATAATCGCCACTACTGGAGTCTGAACTCGTCCACAATTAAGCTGTGCATTAAATTTGGTAGATAGTGCACGGCTGGCATTAAGCCCAATGTACCAATCTGCCTCAGAACGGGCTACTGCAGAAGCATAAAGATTTTCATATGCTTTACCTGGTTTTAAGTTTGCAAAGCCATCCTTGATCGCTTTATCTGTTACGGATGAAATCCAAAGACGTTTAACCGGCTTATTCACCTTTGCTTTAGCGATAATCCAGCGCGCAACTAGCTCACCTTCTCGTCCAGCATCGGTAGCAATAATAATCTCATTAATATCACCACGTGTAAGCTGTGATTTAACAGCATTATATTGTTTACCTGATTGTTTAATCACAGTCAGTTTAAGGTTTTCTGGTAACATCGGTAAATCTTCTAAATTCCATGTTTTATATTTAACATCATAGCTTTCTGGGTCTGCTAATGTTACGAGGTGCCCTAGAGCCCAAGTCACTACATAATCTTTACCCTCTATATAGCCATTTCCTTTTTTATCACATTTAAGTACTCTTGCAATATCTCTTGCCACAGATGGTTTTTCTGCTAATACTAAGCGTTTTGCCATTCCAAACATCCTTTCGTAAATCCCTATGAATAATATAGCATAGGTTTTCGTTAGATTCAGTTAGCAGCGCAAGAGTTACTTGGTTTTATCACCGTTCGTAGGGGGTTATCACCGTTCGGAGCCGTTTTATCACCGCTTAACGATTTTTATCACCGCTTATCGAGATTTATCACCGTTCACAGTAGTTTTATCACCACTTAGCTTAAACTAACCCACAATAAAGGGATAATCTACCCAACACAGGTTGATTATCCCTTTTGATTAAACTAGCTTTTGTCCACAGTTCGGACAGAAATTGGCACCTGTTGTTTTTTGTCCGCAGTTAGGACAGAAGTTTGGCATTTGACCATTGCTTGAGCTTCCACTGCTCGAATGATTATTTTGTGATGAAGACTGACCTTGACCTTGGCTAGAGTTACTTTGGTTCATGTTTTTCATCATTTCATTTGCCATGTTCATACCCATCATCATTCCTGCCATGTCTGAAGCCGTGCCTGATCCAGAAAGCTTTCCAGAGGCCATTGCATCTGTAACAGAAACCTGCTGATATTTAGAGAGATCTCCAATCATGCCATGAGAAGCATTTTTAGTAATCATATCTTGAATCTCCTTAGGATAATTGAAGCTCATAATATGGAAGCCAGTGATTTTCATCCCCATATCCATGATTTGCATGTCTAAATCGTCTTTAATACCGCTAGCTATATCTGAGGCATTAGCCTGAAGGTTGAACATATCCTTGCCTTCTTTGCTAATCCATTTCATTAATAGCTGATCTAAAACAGAGGTAATACGAATTTTAATATCCTCTACTAGATAGCTTGTGCGAACGCCAGCAATCTTGTCGATTAGGGCCATGTAGTCATTTACTTTAAAGTTGAATGTTCCGTTCGCTCGAATAGGCATTCCACCTGGCATCTGAGGCGTTGGAATATTAATTGGATTCTGTGTTCCCCATTTTACAGTAAATTCCTTCGTATTGACGAAAAGAACCTCCACGCGCATCCCACTATTAAATCCAAATCTAAACCCTTTTAATGTAGAAAGAAACGGTATGATTTGAGACTCAATATCATATTCGCCGTCGTCCTCGAAGACTCCTTCGATGCGTCCGCCATTGAAAAACACAGCGTCCTGACCAGGTCGAATGATTAGCTTACTCCCTTTCTTAATTTCTTCATTGCTCCACTTCCAAAAAATCATATCTTCTCTGAATTCTCGCCATTCCACCACATCTGAAAATTGATTTCTAAAAAAAGACATATCCTCATTCCCTTCATGATTAAGAAAGCTTTAAGCGTTAAAATTTCCCGCTACTTCCGCTAAATGATCTACCACCACTTGTAACACCGCCACCACTGCTTCCTCCGCCATTATTATTGTTCGTAGGCTTCTTTACTTTGGAAACCGTTTGATTGACGAAGACATCACGCTTACTGTTTATTCTTGAATTATTTTCTTCAAAGTAGGTTCTACTATTTACTGTTACCCTACCTCCCGAGTTAAATGCCATCATACCAACAATTATACCTCCAAGAGCTAGAGAAGCTCCAAGCTGGAACCACCATTTGAAAAGGATACTTTCAGGATTTACACCAGGATTATATTCCATATATTTATCCGCGGTAAGGATAAAATTACTAAATGCATCGTAATAGCTTCCTGCAGATAACTCAGGCGTAATTTTATCTCTGAGTAGGTCCATTCTTTGATTATCAAGGTATTCCTCAGCTTTATCGAAGCCCCTCAATACAACATCTCTATTGACCATATCTATGCCTACTATGGTAGCACTGCCATTGTGCTTACCGTAGCCAATTCCTGTACGATCTGCAAAGTCTTCTACGTAAGTATCTAGTCCCTTATCATCTGCTCCATTAGTTGTAAGAAATACAAAATCTGTTTCGTTTTTCTCGCTATATTCGGATGATAGCTTCTCTAATGCGTCTATTTCGCTAGCAGTCAATAGCCCTGCCTCATCAAAAACGCGTTGCTTTGTGTCGGCTGCTTCGGTTAGTCCTATAGGAAGCAATAAAAGGAATAGTGCAATGAATAAAATAGAATACTTTTTCACCATAGAACACCACCAACTGCAAAGGAAATGCCCTTCAGTATAATAAAGGACGCGGCAGCTATACCACTAAACCAGCCAGCAACCTTGCCCATACTAAGCGGTGGCTTTCCTACTACTTTTCCTGTCTGGCCATTCATAGCAAAAATATGCTCTTTATTGCCAAAATCATAATAAACCATCCAAACTGGTAAAAGGACATAGTGTGCCGTTTTCTTATTTGTATTAATTTGTTTATTTTTATATTGAACGGAGGAGTAACCAGCAACTGAAGAGCTAATATAACTGTCTATGTATGGCTGCACCTTCGTTTTGACTCTAGAGAATAGTTCCTGGTCTGTATAATTGTATTTTTCCGCAATATAACCTGCTAAATAAGGGGTTTTAAAATCCTTTAGACTGTTGTAATCGTATGGCTCCAGCTTATCCATTAGCTCATCGTCCAGCTTTTCAGATGCATCAACAGGCACCTTTACATACCTAAGATCTAAATCTCGATATACATCATAGAACTTAGTTTCCGTATAAATATAGTCTCCTCTTGTATATGTTCTCACCTTTGTACCAACTGCATCGACTTTTGCCTTTGTATCTAAATCATACAGCCAAAAGGGCACATAGATTCCAGTGATCCCTTTTACTCTGTCCGCAGTCATAAATCCAGCTGGTGTTAGCCGACCGTTCTTACACCATTTACGAAATGCTTCCATCGCCTGTTCCTTATTAATGGTAAAGGGAATAACCTTAGCAGGAGCAAGATCACCGGACAATCTGTCCCCTAATACTACAGCCGCTCCACAAAAACTGCAGCTAGTGGCTGTCGTATCTGCCTCCGTGATAATAACAGCTCCACAGTTGTTGCAATTGTATTGCTTTGCTTCGTCCTCCTCAAATGTCGTCGTAATATATTCATCTGAGAAGTCCTCTATGTTATCCTTTCTACCACAGCTATTACAGGACAACATACCTGAAGTGCTGTCAAATTCCATATCAGATCCACAGTTTGGACATTTATAATGGATAACCATCTTTTCGCTCCTCGCCTTTTCGTACTATTTTTTAAATAGGCTGCAGCGTATGCCACAGCCTATTTATTGTATCTACTCTATTCTTCTTTCGTTTGTAGCTGTTCCTTTAAAGCTGCCAGCTCATCATCTACGTTTAATTGAGCCTTCAGTGCAGAAAGTTCGTTTTCCACATTTGAATCTGTATCATACTTAGAAGCAAGATCCTCAATGTTTTCACCTGTGCCTTTGTTTAGCTCAGCCATTGCATTTGCTTCATCTAGCTCCTGGTTTATTCTAGCTTCCATTTTATCAAATGCAGACATTGAACGAGTTGCCCCTCCCACGGAAGTTGCAAATTCGTTGACCCTCTTCTGAGTCTTGGCTACAGAAGCTTTTCCTTTAAGAATGGATCTTCTAGATTCCAGTTCTCCAATATCCTCTACTAGCTTATCGTGCATTTGTCTCATTTGAACCGTATTCGCGGAGGCTAATTCTTTTGCAGTTTTTAAATCGGTTTCCTTCGCCGTGTATTCTGCCTTTTTGCTCAGGAATTTCCTTGCATCCTCTTCATTACCTGCTTCTAATGCCTTTATTGCATACTTTTGCATATTTGCGATATCTTTTTGACACTCCTCTAGCTCGCGTGTCGCACGTTTTTCAGCAGCCATAATTGTTGCTGTTTCAGATTTTACTTTACCAAGATCTCTATTTAGGTCGCGTAAGTATTGGTCAATCATTTTTTCTGGATCCTCTGCCTTATCCAATAAAGCATTGATGTTACTCGACATAATGTCACGGAATCTTCTTAAAATTTCCATTACGCACTCTCCCTTATCGTTTTATATTATAGTTTAACAATTGGATATAACTCCTACAACTGTAAGGGATTTCTTTTCTTATCACCATTTTAAATTGGAGCTATTTTAAGCTACCTTACCTATGAGTTATATCTTTTATACGAGAAAATGCAACCAAAGGTTTCATCCTATTTACAAATATAAAAAACCACTGAAGTTAAAAGTAACTTCAGTGGTTGAGAATTTTTTTACCTATTAGTAAGTAGTCCAACCGCCATCAGCTGTTACTACTACACCATTGATGAAGCTAGCATCTTCAGAGCCTAAGAAGATAGCAAGTTTTGCGATTTCTTCAGGTTGTCCAGCACGTGGGTTTAATGGCATACCTAGCTGTTGTTTTCCAGCTCCGTATGGGCTCACGTTGTTCATAGTGGAAGAGATATTTGTTATTACTGCACCTGGTGCAATTCCGTTACAACGGATTCCTTTGTCAGCAAACATGAATGCTGTGTTTTTCGTCAAACCAACAACTGCATGCTTAGAAGCTGTGTATGCTGCTCCAGCACGACCTCCATAAAGACCACCAGCAGAAATGTTGTTTACAATTACCCCGCTTCCTTGTTTTAAGAAAAGGTCAGTTGCAATACGCATTGTTTTCATTGTTGCTGTAGTATTCACTGCAAATACCATATCCCAGCGTGCATCTGAAATTTCATTTACTGGCTCCATGCCATCCATAATTCCAGCGTTATTTACAAGGATATCTAGCTTGCCATACGTTTTAACCGTTTCATCAAATAAACGAGTAAGATCGTCGTCCTTAGTTACATTTGTGTCAATTGCAAAGGCAGTTCCACCATTAGCTATGATTGCTTCTGCAACCGCTTTCGCACCTTCTAAATTCATGTCCGATACGACAACTTTTGCACCTTCTGCTGCATAGCCTTCTGCGATTGCTTTACCCATACCGGATGCTGCTCCAGTTACGATAGCTACTTTGTCTTGTAATTTCATGATTTTTTCCTCCTTTAAGGATATTTTATTGTACACCTGTTCATTTAAAATTATACTTAATCTAACTACTTTTCACAAACAACACAAAATCTAAAAATGTACATTATAGGACGAAATCCAAAAATATGTTTATTATCATTTGGAGGAAAATAATGAAAACTGATTTACGGATTATAAAAACACAGGAAAGCCTGCGAAATGCACTTCTAATACTACTTAAAACTAAACCGTTAGAATCCATTAATATTGCTGAGCTTTGTCGGTGTGCCAAAATTAATAGAGGCACCTTTTACCTTCACTATCAAAATGTACATGGTGTTTTTGAAAGCTATTTCGAGGAAATCATAGACGATTTAAGAAAGTCTTACGAAGAGCCATATCATCAAACTGACTTTAATATACAAAATTTAAAATCCGATATGATTATTATCTTTCATCACGTAAAAAGGTATGAAGGGTTTTACCAAATCATTTTTGATGAAGCCAATCCCGTTAAGTACTATTACAAGTTATTTCACGCGATCCGAAAAATGATGAAGGAAATGACGATGAATTCCATCGACTACCTTCCAGATGAAAAAATGGAGTATTTTGTTAGCTACCAAACCAACGCCATTATGGGTATTTTAGTGGAATGGCATAGCAATCAATTTGCTACCTCTCCTGACGAGCTAAACGAGTATCTCTACTCTTTTTCCAATTCACTCAACTGGTTCCCGAATAAGCAAGGGGATGCAAACTAAATCATGCATGGGCTAAGAATTGGGAAAACTCGTTAAGCGGTGATAAATTCTGATCAACGGTGATAAGCCTCGCAACACTCCATACAAAAAAACGTCTGAGCGATAAACTCAGACGTTTTTTTATAAAATAATGAGTAGCCAAATATAGAGACCTACCAGCGTTATAAAAAGGGTTGGTACAGTAAGAACGATTCCTACTTTAAAGTAGGTGCCCCAGGAAACTTTTACTCCTTTTCTAGAGAGCACATGCAGCCATATCAATGTGGCAAGCGACCCAATTGGAGTAATTTTTGGTCCAAGATCAGAGCCTATAACGTTAGCATAAATAAGAGCTTCACGCATAATTCCAGTTGTGGATGTTTCCGCAATGGCTAACGCATCAATCATGACTGTCGGAAGGTTATTCATTACTGAAGAAAGTATAGCAGCTATAAAGCCCATCGATATTGTTCCAACAAAAAGACCCTGGTCTGCTGCTGACTGTATCACATCCGCTAAAATCGACGTCATCCCGACGTTTTGTAGTCCGTAGACAACAACGTACATTCCAATTGAAAAGAAAACAATATTCCAAGGTGCTCCCTTAATAATTTTACCGGTTTCAATTGAAGGGCTTCTTCTAGCCATAATTAAGAAGAAAATCGAAATAACTCCCACTACAAAGGAAACAGGTACTCCAATAAATTCGCTAGAGAAGTAGCCTATCAGTAAGATCGCTAATACATACCAGGATAGCTTGAACATTTTCACATCTTTTACTGCTTCCATCGGACTCTTCAAATCAGCGGTGTCATAATTTTTGGGAATACTTTTTCGGAAGAATAAATAAAGCACGATGATACTAGCTACCAATGAAAATAAGTTAGGCACAATCATTCTGGATGCATACTCCACAAATCCAATTCCGAAAAAGTCAGCAGATACAATGTTGACTAGATTACTTATGACAAATGGAAGTGACGTAGTATCTGCTATAAATCCACTCGCCATGATAAACGGAAAAACCATTTTTTCATTGAAGTTCAAGTTGCGTACCATCGCTAGAACAATTGGAGTTAAAATTAGTGCAGCTCCGTCATTCGCAAACAAAGCGGAAACTACCGCACCTAAAACAGTTACAAATATAAACATACGGACTCCATTACCTTTTGCAGCTCTCGCTACATGGAGTGCAGACCACTCAAAGAATCCTATTTCATCTAAGATTAAAGAGATGATGATGATTCCTATAAAGGCAAGAGTCGCATTCCATACGATACTTGTCACATCGAGTACATCCTGTAAATCAACTACTCCAACTAGAAGGGCTACTAACGCTCCCCCGCATGCAGACCAGCCGATGGACAAATTTCTAGGCTGTAAAATAACTAATGCGAGAGTGATAATAAAAATGATAATTGCTAATACAGTTGAAACCATAAAAACCCTCCACTACGAACGAATCAAATAATATTACTATAATCGGTTGAGTGGATATAGTAAATAGGATTATCCCTAAATCTAATGCTAAGTTAAAAAGGGTCTGGAACAAAACCCACGTTGGAAAACGAAAACTCCTTAAAATTTAATCATATGCCACTGTTGTTTTCCGCTATGGTGGACGCTTTCCGGGGGGACAGCCTCAAGCCTTCTCCCTCGCACCGCTCAGTCCGGGTGCTTCAGCTTGTCCTGTTCCCCCTGGAGTCGTCACCTGCGCTCCAAACAACATTTATTCATACTTTTTTACAAGTATTCCATTATCAATAGACTATAGTAAAATTACACCTAAATGGTATTCCTTATCCAGCTATTACTGTATTAAATAGAAAAACATACTTTCAGTTGCAATTTATGTGTTCATCTATAGAGGCTAGTTATATCCCTAGCCCCTTTAATAACGAGAAACACAGCCTAGTAATTATCACTTTATCCTGATGGATGCTGAACCCTTTAAATAGTTCGGGTAGGCATAGAAGGGTAGTTTTACCGGGTTAAACATGTTTCCTTCCAATTGAATATCTTCATATTGGTATTCTACGTCCTTCCAGCTTCGTTGCAATGGTATATATATATCTTCACCTTTCTCATTCTCTCCCTGAGAGAACAAAGAATAGGTATGGTTGTCTCTCATAGGTTTATACCTAACCTCTAGACCCCCCGGTAAAATCTTCGTAATTTCTATTTTTCCAAAGGATGGTTGTTCTAATATTTCTTTTTTATCGAAGTCTATTAACAGATAGCTTTCCTCTTTCGGAAGCGCCTGAACCTTATCAAATTTTAAATATAGCTCCTTTGGCTCTTTAAAATAGTTACTTTGTAGAAAGTACGTTTTCTCTAAATCCCCAACTCCGCCAAAGCCGGAGGAACCATTTCGTATAGAGCTCCATACCTCTCCTTTTTCATCCTCCAACCGAATATCCTCAAATTGAAGTATTTCCATCGTATTCTTTTCATCAAAGTGAATGTTAAGTGCTACTCGAAGAGGATAAATGTTTACTTCTTCTATGAAAATCTTTTGACCATCTATTATTACTTCCTTATTTACCTTATATTCTTTTCCGCTCATTAAATCATTTTTAATCGTAAATGGAACTTCAAAGGCTGTTGTCTTGTCTCTTCCTTCCATTATTTCAAATTTAATTTTAAAATCCTTCGTTTTAAATTTCTCTATGTCACTAAAGGTAAAACTAAATTTGTCTAATTTCCGATTCTCTTCTTCTTGATTGGGAGAATTGTAACTAATAGAGCTTACCAATTCTTTATCACCATTGAAGAATTTTATATCACCATAATCGATATTTTTTATAGAGTAGGGTGCTTCTAGCGTATAAAAAATCTCTGCACCCGTTTCGTCTATAATTACACCATCTAACGTGAAAGTAATATTATTCTCCGTTTGACTAATACCAACTGGCTCATAATATTCCTGATCAATGATGGCTTCTAAACCTTTATCAAACTCTGGCTGAAGTATTTCGACAAATCGTTCCAGCCCAGGAATAGAGGCTACTGCAGTTGCAAATGTAGGAGAAACCCGTATAGAAGTTGTAAAAGTAAGCATGAGGATAACTGCCACTCCAATTGTCCATATTGATTTTCTACGGTTGCGCCTTTTTGCTTTTGCTTTTAACAGACCATGTTGAATCGCATGGTTTACTGATTCCTCAGGAATAGACATTTCCTCTAATCGTTTCTTCGATTTGCTTATCATTTCTTCCTCTTTCTCAAACATGGTCTGCTCCTCCTTTCTCCGATAAAAAACTCCTTAATGATTTGAGTGCTTTATGAAGCCGAGACTTCACTGTTCCTTCAGGAATATTCTCTAATACTGCAATTTCCTTAATCTTAGATTCTTGATAGTACTTCATATAAATAAGCTGCTGTTCTTTCTCTGACAGAGACAAAATTGCTTCCTCTATTTCCAAATAAGAGCTGTTTTCGTCATACCCTTGCACTTGAAGGGCATCAGTAGATATGAATCTTTTATTTTTCTTTAGCTGAGTCTGACAGTAATTGATCATAATTCTGATTAACCATGTTTTTATATATTTTGGTTCCTTTACTGTATGTATTTTTTGATAGGCACGAAAGGTGACCTCCTGCATTGCCTCCACTGCCTCATGCTCACTTTTCAAAAATGCATATGCCGTTCGGTAAAGAGCGGCTTTATGCTCCTGCATTAATTGCAAAAAAGCCTGCTCATCTCTTTGTATAGCTTTATTTGCAATTTCTAACTCCTCCACATGGACACCCCTTTTTAGCTTTCTTCTATACATTAGACACACGAACACAGAAAAAGTTCATCGAAAACATTATTTTTTTCTGAAAATTAACTGAGTAGGTAAATGAAAATGAGTATAAAAAAGACTATAAACAACTATGAAAGATTGTTTACAGTCTAGGTCTGTCTTCCCCATTACTAGAGCATAGGGAAAGCAATTAATTTATTCGAATCGTTGCCTCTTTTGTTAGGCTGTTGCTCATATCTGCATATAAAACAAATACGCGAGCAAGCTCCTTTAATCGAGCATGGACATCTTTATCAATGATTTTGTTGTTTTCATCAAAGTGACTCGTTTGCGTGTACACGTAGTTTGGAGTAACTAAGCATTTAAAATAATCTAGAATAGGCTTCAACTGGTTTTCAACCACTAGATGATGCTGAAATGTACCTCCGTTAGCTACGATGGAAACCGGCTTGTAACGCATAGATTTTGGATGCAAGAAGTCGAAGGTATTTTTTAATACGCCTGGAATAGATCCTTGAAAAATAGGCGTCGCAAAAATAAACCCGTCTGCTTGATCAAATTTACTAACCAATAGCTTCATGTCATCGTTATATTGTTGAAATGGTCGCCCGTCCACAAATTGATGCTCATAATTAGAAAGCTTGATGATTTCCAATGTATAGTCTTTATTGATTTCTTCTATATATTCTTTCACTTGTTCTAATAATACACCTGTTTTTGTTCCGATAATTGTTCCGTCCACCAATAGAATTTTCACCTTAACAGAACCTCCTTTTTCCGTTCTTATTATATCAAAAAAATAGATCCATTTTAGTAGAAAAGTTCCTGTTTGATGAAGTTCATCCTTTTGACTGAAATAGCTCCCTTCTGGGCTACACCCAGTTTTATCCCTGTAAATACGGGATTACCTAGTTTAATGCAGTATATGCACTTCTTGCATGAACGACAATAGCATCTTTCTTACTAATCCTTTTTTTCCTTATCAACAAAAATACCTTCTCTTTTCTCCCAATTAAAAAGGTCTTCTCTAGAAATAGGCTGCTCTTCCTTCACTTCGATTTGTTTAGCATTTAAAATATCTATGTTTTGATAAATATTCACCTTATTCCTCTGACCATGAAGGGCGTAATGATACATAGCAAAGGCAAGCTGGTGTCCTTCGACTGCCCTCATCTTTTTAAAGGGACCTGTCAGCACTGGGTTTAACACTTTAAATAAACCTTCGGATAGACGTTCACCTAATCTGAATTCCTCTCTCCCACCGATTATTAGAGATGGCTTAAAAATGGAGAGACTCGGCATATTTAGTGCTATTAACTCTTCCTCTAGTTTGCCCTTTACCTGACTATAGAGAAAAGGAGACTTTTTGTTTGATCCAACCGCAGAAATTACATGAAAATTAGGTATACCTCTCTTTTTTGCTAGGGAAGCAATTTGTAGAGGGTACTCAAAATCCACTTTTTGAAAATTTTCTTTCGACTTAGCTTTTTTTATCGTAGTCCCTAAACAACAAAACAAGTCATCTGCAATTTCTAGATCCTTTTCCTCCAGTTGCTCAAAATCCTTTACCCTTACGTCAAGCTTTGGATGATTAAAATCAGGTTTCCTCCTAGCAATAATTGAAATTGCTGTATATTCATCACTCTCACAGAGCTGCTTTACTAAAAATTGACCTGTAAAGCCCGTCGCTCCAACTACTATAGCTGTTCTTTTAGTCACTTTTATACCTCCTCTTAAATGTAGTCATCACTTTCCTAGCCAAATTGTCATATCCCCCTGCCCGTCCCCATACAATAGAAGGAATATGTCTGAAAGGAAGATGATGAAATTTGAAACTTGCTTATTTATTAAACACGCTGCCTCATCGTGGATTGTATCCTGCCGATCGTGCAAATAGCCTTCTTTCTGTAATGAAGATGAAGGAAAACAAAGTTTTTGTTCCTTCTACTAATACAAGCCTCATTTACTACTTAGAAAAAAAGCAGATTAAACCTTTCTTGTATAAAACAAATGCTCAATTAGTAGCAGAGATGGACTCCTTCCAGCCGGATTGTATCATTCACGATAGTGGTAATTCTGAGAAAGACCTCATTAAAAGATTAAAAAAGGATAACCGATGCCTGGTTCATTTTGATGATCATGGAGATGGCGGATTACTCGCTGATATTGTCTTTCAGGCACTCTATGAAACTCCTAAAGAAGTTTCCAAGGAGAATTATGTATATGGGCCAACTGGCTACATTCCTGTACACAAGATCGTTTATAAAAATAATAACATGCCGGACTTGCCTCCGCATATAGTGGTTGCTTTTCCACATGAGGATCCCGAAAACTTAACGTACCGAACACTTCGGCATCTAGTACAGCTCCATATTCCATTGCGCATCAGTGTACTTGTGAATGATCAATATAAGCATGATGTAACGGAGCTAAAACGTTTCGCTCTCACAAGGAAATCTATCGGCATTATTAAAACGAATGAACCGGAAATTTATATTCCATTAAGCGATATCGTGATTAGCTCGGGATCCTATGTGCCTTATTTAGTTTCACAATTCCAGGTACCATGTATTGTCCTATGTGCGCATGAGGAAGAGGTTAACTACGGTTTTCCTACTGAGAAGCATGGTTTTACAAATCTGGGACTCGGAAGAAAGATAAAACAATCCTACTTGCAAAATGCAATAATGGAAATCATTCTCCACGAGAATCGCAAAAATGCCTACAAATATAAACAAAAGCAACTAGATTTTAGCAATCACCTTACAGATGTAGTGGAACTCATAGAACAATTGATAGTCTCCAAAAAAGAGGAAGAAGAAATTGCGCATTAAGTTAATTTTTGTGCTACAATGGAGCAAAAAGCTGAAGGTGAACATTCATGACAAAACAACAGCTGCAGACACAAATCGCTGAGTTAAAAATGGACTATATTCGATTACAAGGTGACATGGAAAAGCTTGAATCAAATGGACACCCTACTCAAGTCGAGAATGCTGAGCGTAGACTAGCACAAATGGAAGAAGACCTTGCTAAACTAAACAAACAGCTCGCTGAACTGTAAAACGTATTTTTCTGTTTGCAGATAGGGGAAAGAGACGTATGGAAACCCGTCCTTTGGTAGGGTTGGAGTATGTTAACTGCCCCGTCTGTAATCTTTGCGATGCTTTTTTAAGCAAAGATACAGAGAAAATTATCGTTTTATCAGTTTTGCGAGCTTTCTTTTTGGAGGAAAAAATCATATGTTAAACGTAGTAAATTTGGGACATACATTCGGTGATCGTACATTATTTAAAGAGGTTTCATTTCGCTTAGTTGAGGGCGAACACGTAGGGCTAGTTGGGGCAAATGGTGTTGGAAAATCAACATTGATGAGCATTTTAACGGGAGAGATTATATATGACGAGGGTCGAGTAGAATGGCTTCCAGGTACGCATTATGGATATTTAGATCAGCATACACGCTTACAGCCAGGGCGTTCCATGTTCGATACACTTCGTGATGCCTTCTTGCCTCTATATAAAAAGGAAGAAGAGCTTAACGAGATTATTGGAAAAATGGGTGATGCTACACCTGAAGAGCTTGAAGTGTTACTCGAACAAATGGCAGAAATTCAAGATGCACTGGATGCTGGAGACTTCTATTCACTAGATATGAAAATCGAAGAGGTTGCTAGAGGACTTGGTCTAGATGCAATCGGACTAGACCGTCCAGTAGAGGCATTATCCGGTGGTCAGCGTACAAAGGTTTTACTTGCCAAGCTTTTATTGGAAAAGCCAAAAGTTCTTTTACTAGATGAGCCTACTAACTATTTAGATGAAGAGCATGTAAATTGGTTATCCAACTATCTTAAAAACTATCCACATGCATTCTTATTAATTTCTCATGATACAGAATTCATGAATGGAATTGTAGATGTCATTTTCCATTTAGAATTCTCGAAGCTTACACGCTACACAGCTTCCTATGAAAAATTCTTAGAGCTTGCGGAGCTAAATAAAAGACAGCATCTGGACGCTTATGAAAAACAACAGGATTTCATCAAAAAACAAGAGGAATTCATCGCTAAAAACAAAGCACGCTACTCTACAACTGGACGAGCTAAGTCTCGCCAAAAACAATTGGATCGCATTGAGCGTATTGACCGTCCTGAGACTGCAGCGAAGCCAGAGTTCGGCTTTAAGGAGTCTCGTAGCTCTGGGCGTTATGTCATTGAAGCGGAGCATTTAGAGATTGGTTACGACAAAGCACTTCTTCCCCCTTTAACGTTTACGATAGAGCGCGGAGAGAAAATTGCCCTTGTAGGGATGAATGGTATTGGTAAATCTACCTTACTAAAAACCATGCTAGGGAAAATCCCTCCAATTGGTGGAAAAGTAATCCGAGGCGACTTCCTCTTCCCTTCTTACTTTGAACAAGAAGTAAAAGCTGGTAACATTACACCAATTGAGTCTGTATGGGAAACTTATCCAAGCATGGAGCAAAGCCAGGTTCGAGCAGCATTGGCACGCACCGGACTTAAAAGTGAACACATTACTCGCCCTCTTTCCAGTTTAAGTGGTGGTGAGCAAGCGAAGGTTCGTTTATGTAAGCTAATGATGGAAGAAAGTAATTGGCTAATTTTCGATGAGCCAACTAACCATTTAGATATTCATGCAAAAGAAGAGTTGAAACGTGCAATGAAGGAATTCAAAGGCACAATTGTTCTTGTCAGCCATGAGCCTGAATTCTATGAGGGCTTAGCGACAAAGGTTTGGAACGTTGAAGAATGGTTCTCTACAGGGAAAGAAATTATTGAAGAGTAAAACTTTAACCTGATAAACATTAAAAAGCTGATCGTGAGAAGTATCGCGATCAGCTTTTTTGCATATTCTTTTGACTGGAAACGTTAGTTATCTCCCATATCGACAGTTAACTCTAAGTCTATCTCTTTTTTCATAGCATGCCATTTTGCTTGATATTTGGCTTTTGGAATCCCAAGATGTTGCTCATAACGGCACATCCAACAAGAACAATGAACCTTGCCTTTGTTAAACTTACCTCTTACGGGCGTATATTTTACTCCTTTGTCGTCCCAATTAAAAACGTTTCTTACGATTCCTATCTTTTTTTGAATGGCTCGCTCTCGCTGATGGCGAGTGTAAGATTTCGAACGATTTTTCATATTGTATCAGCTCCCTTGAGAAACCCGAGCTTGCAAGGTGCTTCAAGGAATGGCAATAGCGCACCCTACAAGCTCGGCATGTAGCTGAACAATTGGATTATATAATTCATAGTGTCTTACCCCTCTATTTTTTTACAATAATAGCATATCTCAAAGCAGACACTAACAGCTATTTCTATAACATATTGCATAGAAATTTTTTTGTTCATCGTGTATAAAGTTATAAAAGAGATTATTATTTAAGGAGATTAATAAAGTGAAAACCAATGCTCTATTTTATAAAATACAAAAAAGAACTGTGACCACTAAGGACTATGTGAATTGGTCCCATAACTTATTAGCAAACGATATATCATCATCATCCGTAAATATAGTTTCTTCCATCTCATATAATGAGAGTATTTTCGAAGTGGAAGTTTATTTCAAAAGGGCTTTACAAGAGTTATCAATACAAGCACCAACCATTGAAACATGTACAAGAGATTATTTAGGTCATTTAGCAGCTAAAATACTAGAGGCTAATAGTCATTCTGCGATATTTGATTTGGCTTACATGATGTATCGGATTATTGCATCTGATTTAGAGTATCCGGACGATTTGATGGAGTGGTATGAGGTAAGTGAGCTCATCGATCAGCTGCGCTATAGCGTTGAACCTACTGAGCTTAATGAAGAAGAAGTAATATCAAGGATTAAAATTGAGGCTAGCAATTATCCCGTCAAAGACTAATTAAAATAGAAAAACGAACTTGGGTTTGCTATTCCAAGCTCGTTACCTTTTAATAAATATAACGTACGTGTCTTATCATTCTTCCCATTGGAGTCGCAGCCTACTGCTACAATCGGCACAAATAAAAAGTTCATAATAATCACCGCTTTTGTCATCGATTTCATTCAATTGAATTTATTGCCTAACTAAAAAATACTAAAACGTGAAACCTTCATCAAGATTTCACGTCCTTATTTATACATATTTTACGCAAAAGCTAATGATTCTTTTGCTAGATCGTCATTCATAATCATTTCTTTTAGACGTTGTTTTGCTCGGAATAAGCGTGATTTTACAGTTCCTATAGACACTTTCATAACCTCTGCAATTTCATTCAGGGAAAATTGATGTACATAGAAATACATGACAGTCTTTTGATAAATAGCATCTAGTTCAGAAATCTTAGTGCGGACAATTTCACAAACGTCTTCTTTTTCTAGCTGCTCCTCTACTGATAAAACATCTGAAGCAATGAGGTCCAGCAATGAAATATCTAACTGATCAGGTTGATTTGCAACGTATTTACTGCGTCTTACTTGCTTACGGTAACGGTCGCGGAATGTATTCATACAAATAGTTGTTAACCATGCTTTTACGTGGTCTACTTCCTTCATATAAGACTCGTACCTTACAACTTTCATCCATACCTCTTGCATTAAATCTTCTGCTTCTACAGGGTTTTTAGTCAGTTTCAGACATAGGTAGTATATGTAACGGTTATATTCTTCATATATATTCTCAATTGTAATTTGCATTTTTAATATCCTCCGGTTGGCTTTTCTTATAACTATATAATGCCAAATCCTAACCTTACCCTCCATCGGATTCTCTTTCAGAAAAATTACAAACGTGTAAGAAACAAGAAAGGTATCATGTAGTAAAGTACGCATCAACCAACCTACACTATCTACTAGCGGCCAAAGCCAACCACTAACTTCCTAGGAGGAATATAATTTTGGAAAATGGAAAATTAATAACTTGGGAACCAATACAAAACAATCCATTTGACCGTTTTAAAGAACCAATGGACTTAGTATCCATGCATTATGATTTTGAAAAATTCGAATTAACATTCGCAACATGTACACTCAACAACCCTGTACAGGAATTTAAATTCACATATAAGCAAGACGAGAATTATTTTTATCCAGTTCGTCATTTTCGCATTTTGGAAGAACATATAAGATCGGATTTGGAAAACCTTTTTGGTGAAATTTACAAGGAAAGAAAAGACGCTGCTTTGCCAAATCACTTGTACGATTCTACTTTTTACAAAATAGAAAATTCAAGTTTTGAATCCTGGTATAAAAGTATTGACGGTAGTCTTCCGTTACCAGAAGATTCTACTCTTGAACATCACTTATATGTAACAGGCAATCATTTTATTGATGTATTAAGTGAAGTACAACCCACAATTACTAAAATAAAATAGATAATATAACCACTGTATACTTTTAGTTCGATCTATTGCATTGTCTTCTATAAAAAACCAATTAAAAATGGCACCTAAATAAAAAAACACAAGAGAATTTAATCCTCTTGTGTTTCGGTAGTATCTTCCTCTGAATCCTTTGTAATCGTTACTCGTACAATTCTATTGCGATCCATTTCGTTTATTTCTATATACAGGTTTTCAAAACGGAACTTTTCATTTTCTTCTGGTACATGACCGAGTTGTTCTAAAACGAGACCACCTATTGTATCATTTTCTGTTTCAATAGAAAGCTCGAACATTTCATTTAGGTCTTCAATTTCAAAACGTCCGGAGCATACCAGATGGTTTTGCGATTGTTCAAACAGAAGGATTTCTTCATCCTCATCCGTCTCATCCTCAATTTCTTGGCCAATCATTTCTTCTATTAAATCTTCATGCGTAACAATACCAAGTGTACCCCCGTATTCATCTAAAACGATGGCCATATGCTTTTTCTTGTTGAGCATTAACTTAAATACTTTTTCTACACTTAATGTTTGCACGACAAACAATGGTTCTTTGTCCACTATTTCCTCTAGCGTAAGTGACGGTTCTATTGACCATTCTATTAGCATTCTCGAATAGAACATCCCAACAATTGTGTCTAAGCTCTCTTCATATATAGGATAACGTGTATATGAGTGTTCTAAAATGATGTCTCTTACTTCCTCATAGGTAGCTTCGATTGGGATTCCTACCACATCTGTTCTATGTGTACAGAGCACATCGGAGACATCCTTGTTCGGAAAATCAAGAATTCCTCTGATTCTCTCCGATTCCTCTACCTCAAACGTACCATCACTTGATGCAAGATCCACCATGGAAAGCAATTCTTCCTTCGTAATCATTGTTTCTTTTACTGCCCCATTAGAGCCTATTCTGATGAGCATATTTGTAAACTCTGAAATCAAGATAGTAATAGGACGAAGAATTGCAACTAAGAAACGTATTAATGGTGCTACTATGTAAACAATCGTTTCAGAAAATGTTGCTGCAATTGTTTTCGGCAATACCTCACAAAATAATATTATAAATGCTGCCACAACTACAACGGACCAACCAATATGCCAATCATAGTGATCTGCTATTAATATAGCTAATAACGTCATAGATGTATTAGCTACCGTGTTACCAATAAGAATCGTTATGATCATTCGGTCCGGCTTCATTAGCTGGGCAAGTAATTTAACTGCAGCAACCTCCCCTTGCTCTGCTTTCAGCTGGACCTTTGTCCTATTTACTGTCATTAAGGCTGTTTCACTTCCGGAAAGGAAAAAGGAAGCTACAATGGAAACAGCTAAAAGTACAAATTCTATGTACAATTTAAAATCCTCCTATTTATTCACGTTCATATATTTTAATTATAAATATAGCATACCGTCATTCAAGTTGTCACAAAATTAACACAACTCCAAAAACTAAGTGTAACTTAACAAAGAAAAGGAATACTCTATCATTATACTCTATAATTATTTTTCCATGCCAATTAATGACCAAAAAATCCCTCTCTATACTAGTAATTTAAAATTTCTAGTATAGAGAGGGATTAAAGGCTAAGGAGAATCATGCATATATAGTTGCACCTAGATACACAAATGAAAGGCTTCCTATTCAAGTTACTTGTCTTTTAAATCGAAAAGTTAGATAACCCAAAATGGTTAGAATAATGCCTAAGGCCAGAGAGATATATAAACCTGTATTAAATGTAAAACCAGAATTAAATGTACGGGTAGCTATTTCTCCAGTGATAATTCTATGGATATCTGTATATACAAAAGGATTAAATTCAGAAGCAAGAATGTTCATCCCAATATAAGTAATCGCCCCTGACAAAACCATGGAAAGGCTCGCATTTTTGGTCAAAAGGGCAAATAAGAAATAGATTGAGTATATAAAGAAGGAAAAAACGATTAAGAATATGAAGACCTTCCAAAAATACTCTTGGAATTCTATAAAGTGAAATTGGTCTTCTCTAGGATTCAACGAGTTACCAAAAATACTTGTTGATTTTGTACCTTCATATACAAGGATTGGATTTTTTAAAGTACCTAGCCCTTTGGTGAAGAGGCTACAAACTAATGGAATTGCTAACATAAGTAGAGAAAAAATAAGTAGATATATGTATCCACTAATATATTTTGCGAAAAATAGTTTCCATCTAGAATAAGGCAATACTCTATAGAAATTCAGCCCCCTCTTCTTTTTGGTTGTTTCGGATGCAATGCTATTCCCAAAAATAAAGCAACCAATCAATACAACTGCAGGAATATAAAATAACTGAATGAGTTGAACTAAGAAGGAAAAGCCTTCTTGACCATACCTTTTGGTTGTGATTTGATACTGTTCCAAAGACGTCCCAGTAAAATCATCATATATTGTCGCAAGAAGAGGCAGAGATGTCGTATTTTGAACAAAAGGCTTACTGTTGATATCCTTTAGCAGTTTTAATTCCTCGTAAGTGGCTCTTAAGGTAAAATAAGAGACCAATTGTTCCTCAATGCCGTATGTTGCGGCCTCTGGTTCGTTTACAAATATCTGTAAACTATCAATATCTTTTTCATGTAAGAACATCCAATCTTCTTGCTCATAGGCTTCTATCATTTTTTCATAGTTGGCAATGGACTCTAGATTCCTATGGATGAATGAATCCATCTCTTCCGCTTTGGCGGTATCCCCTGCCTCGATGGCCTTGTCTTTTTCTGCTCTAGATTCATTTACGAAATTTGTGAACAATTCAGGATAACTTTCTAGCCTGGTAATATTTCCTTCGTGAATTTCTTCTGCTACCGCATAGTTAAAGATATAAAGACCAACGGCAGCGAGAAAGGAGAGGAAAATCGAAATTAATATCGTCTTCTTTTTAAGTACCTTTTTAGACTCAAATAAAAATCCTCTCATCTAGGTTCCTCTCCTTTTACTCATATATATAGCAACCAGGATTAAAATGATGGATACTCCTAATAAGAGACTTCCTCCAAAAAATACCTTAGTTTTATCATTCAACACAGCGAGATCAATCATACCGTATGTAAATGGGTTTACCTGATAGACAAAATCATTCACCAATACGATGTAGTTTCCGATGTGTAAAAAGATAATAAGCAAATAACTTATGATTGTATTCCTTACTAAAAAACCCGTTAGAGTGATTAAGGCAACGGAAAAAATCATATAGACGAAACTATAGGAAAACGCTTCTCGGAGGTAATTGCCGGATGTAAGAAAATTTCCTTCGGTTGTAGCCAATGGATAAGAAAAACCATTTTCCATGTTGTCAGTAAATAGATAAGGAAGTAAAAAAGAAGTCAAAAACACGATGGACATCCAAAGTACACCTAATACAAAAAAGCTAACGAACTTATTCATTAAATAATAGTGTCTCGACAAGGGTAAAACATATACCATTTGTATGTTTTTCTCCTCAAACTCTCTCGTAATGGATGTCCCAAGAATCAATAAGAGAACCAAAAATCCAAAAGGATTTAATAGGAGAGCAACTACATTTTTCATAAAGAGGGATGTCTGAATAGAAAGGTTTAAACCCTCCTTTGGCAGTCCTTCCTTTAACAGCTCTTCATTGAGCGAAATTGTATCCAACATGTCTGCCTTACTCTGTCTGAAGTTACCATTCATATCTTGATAAGCGATCGCAGATTGATAGACTTTAATTTCTGTTGCCAGTTCTACTTCCCATTTTTTATCTTGTACAGCTTGAATGAGTTCAGTTATTTCATCATATAAGTTTAGGGCAGCGTTTAATTTGTTCTCCGCTTCTGGATCTGAGGCTGTTTCTAGTTCCTGTCTGTTTCGCTCGATTTCCTGAAACACATTGCCTCTATGTTCGGAGAATTGCTGTACCTTAGTAGCACTGATCATATCTTGCTGAAGAACATTCCGGGTATATAATCCACAAATAAATAACACAGTTAAGAGAATGAAGATGGTAAATGCCTTTGCATGGAGTATTTTCTTGATCTCAAATAGGAATATTTTCACATTGAGCTCCTCACAGTCCAAATAATTCTTCATATAGTTTTTCTGAACCCGTTATTTCCTTTTCGATGTCGTAGATTTCTACTTGGTGTTCCTGAAGAATGCTTATTACTGTGGATAAGGACTGCTCTTTTAACTCAAATTTGAGTTTGTCGTGTTGTTCGCTGACTAAAAAGCCATTTTTACTAAGAAAGGACTTCCCCTTTTGAGAATCCGACAAAGTGAGATAATAGGTAATAGATTCGTGGTCTGCCATATTGACTTGGAGTATTTTTTTGTCTTTTAAAAATAGGATTTGTTTGGTCACACGGTCTATTTCCGCAAGATTATGGGAGGAAAGAATAATAGTTGTACCCTTCTCTGCCAACTCTAGCAATATCTTTCGCATGAGAATGGCACTTGTCGGATCTAAACCATTTAATGGCTCGTCCAGTAATAATAGCTTTGGCTTATTCACCAAAGCCATAGCTAGCAATAGGTGCTGCTTCATACCAAGAGAATAATTCCCCACTACCTTTTTTACATAATTGGTCATGCCCACATATTCCGCTACTTCATTTATTCGAGTTTTACTTATTTTATTTACCTCACATATGTATTTTAAGTGATCATAGCCTGTTAAATATTCGAACAGCACGGAACTATCTTGTAGATAAGCAACCTCTTTGAACACTTTATAATCTTTATTTGATTTACCGACCAATTCTACGCTTCCTGAACTAGCGGAAAGTATGTTAGTAATAACATTTAAGAAAGTAGTTTTTCCCACTCCATTTGGTCCAACTAAGGCCCAAATTCCCGGCGAATCGATGGTTAAACTAATATCATCTAGTACTTTTTGTTTCTTATAGCTTTTTGAAAGATTTTTAATCGCTAATCTAAACATTCTTTTCAATCCTCCTCCATAAATTACAGAATATTCATTATTTTTAATCAATATAACATTATAAACTATATTTTTCAAATCAAGGTATGACATATATTTTTACGTTATAAAAAAAGTCAAAACCCTATTAAATCAGGGTTTTGACTTTTTTCTTCTGTGCTGGCTAAAAATGATAATCATCTTCCGAAATAACCATTTCCTTCGGGTCATACGGTTCAATGTGGACAAATGTAACGGCCTCACTGTTAAGAGATTGTATATGTTGTTCAATTTTATTAGAAATATCATGCGATCGGCGAACGTTTAAGTTTGGATTAACACTAATGGTTATATCAATTAGCATCATACCGCCATGCTGACGACCTCGAATTTCAGTAATTTCACGTACTTGTGGCATTCTTTCTATATCTGCACGGATTTTAGCTAAAAATTTACTGTCAAAGCCATCTGTTAATAAATATACAGCCTCTTTAAATATATCAATTGCAGTCTTAATAATGATAATACCGATGATAAAAGCTGTTATCGTATCAATAATCGGGAAGCCTATTATTGCGGCTACAATCCCAACAGCTGTTCCAATACTTACAAAAGCATCGGATCTATTATCATAAGCAGCGGCCTTTACGGCTGTACTTTTAATCCTTTCAGCCAAATTGTAGTTATATTTGTAGACACCAAACATAATGACTGCGCTTATTAGGGCGACAAATATTGTTAGTATGTCGGGGGTTACTTCCACAGGATTAGTCATACTCTTTACCGCAGATATCAATACCTCGATTCCAACGTATATCATAATAAAGGAAGCAATTAGCGAGGCTATTGTTTCGGCACGAAAGTGGCCGTATCGGTGGTCATCATCTGGTGGTCGCTGTGAAATACGTAACCCGATTAACACTGCAACAGAAGCAATGATGTCTGTCGTATTATTAAGACCATCTGCCCTTAAGGCTTCTGAATTTCCTAGATATCCTGCTGTTAGTTTAAAAATACTTAGGACAATATAAGTCACTATCGATAAGTAAGCACCTTTTTCACCGGCGCGCAAGTTTGTGTAAAGCTCCAAAATGTTTCCCCTCCGCAACTTCCCTTAAAACACGAAAGAGGCTACCCATTGCCTAAACTGGCAATTGGGTAACCTCTATACTGAGTTTTTTTATTATATCATTCATTTGATCTTAAAGAAAGATTTACACCGAACAGGTTAGTAATTTAACTATTCACTATTCTCGCTTATATATTGATTCTATTTCAAAAAGTCTAATCTCTATTCCTCCACTTGTACGATGACATTAACTACCGATGCATCATGGTCTTTGATACGTAGTGGTGCGGTGAAGGCAGAAATAAGTCTTTTGCCTATTAAAGGTTCAGGGTTAATGTCTTCGTAAATAAGCATGGTCGGTTCTTTGTACCTTTCATGGTCTAAGAAAGCATGGTGTACGAAATAGCCATTCTCTTTTGCTTCTGTTAAGTTTTCAATGCTTAGCGTATCAATAGCGACTGCTTTACAGTTCGGCAATTTTGTCCGAATATATTCGGCTGCTTCTGGTGAGACAGTCGGAAAGTTATTAGCATATTTTTCAAAGTCAGTTCCGCGGTGTTTCCAGTTTCCTGTATTAAAGATAAGAATATCAGCAGTCTTAAGATCTTCATATTTTTCAAGTAGCTCAATTGTTATAAAACCATTAGGACCAACTGGACAATCAATTAATAGTGGATTTTCGTAAATGAAGTCTTCAATGGGAATAGCATCTATCCCCTTCCCATTATTTAAATGGTGATAAGGTGCATCTACATGGGTGCCCGCATGAAGATACATACTAAGAACGCTACCGTTCCAATCATCTCCTTTTTCCAAACGCTCTCTTGGCTCTAATTTAACTTCTGGTAAACCAGGATAAACAGGCATCCCTTCATAGATTGGATAACCAATTTCAACATATTTCTTCATTCCTATCCACTCCCTCTATCATTTTGATTTTTTTGTAATAGCCTATCTTCTATTTGAGTTAATCGTAGTTAGTATTCTTTATACATAAGCTAAAAACCTTTATAATTTACATAGTGATTAATTCGTTAATCTCTATCTTTAACAAACTTTTCTAATGATTTAGTTACCTTGAAATTGTGATATACTATTTTTACTAAACTATCTTTGGAAAGAAGGATAAATCTATGAGCCAAATAACTAATTTAGATAACTATTTTGCAGAAAAAAGAGAACAACATTTAGAAGAATTAAAAAAATTCCTTAGCATACCAAGTATTTCTTCCTTGTCAGAGCACAAAGCGGATATGCAAAAAGGTGCAGAATGGCTTGCAAACTCCTTTAAACAAGCGGGACTAGAAAATATTGTAATTGATGAAACGAAAGGTCATCCCGTAGTATATGCTGACTGGTTACATGCGGAAGACAAGCCAACGGTACTGATCTATGGACATTATGATGTTCAGCCTGTAGATCCATTAAACCTTTGGGAATCAGAGCCATTCAAGCCTGAGGTACGTGATAATAAGCTATATGCTCGTGGTGCCAGTGACGATAAAGGACAAGTTTTCATGCATGTCAAAGCTGTGGAAGCACTTCTCCAATTAGAAGGTTCACTACCAGTTAACGTGAAGTTTCTAATAGAAGGTGAAGAAGAGGTTGGTAGCCCTAACTTAGAGGAGTATATCGAGAATAATAAAGAAAAGCTGGCAGCAGATGTAATCGTTATTTCTGATACAGGAATGCAGGGACCTGGACAGCCTGCTGTATGCTACGGTCTACGCGGCCTATGTGGTGTACAAATTGATGTAAAAGGAGCTAAGGGTGACCTTCACTCTGGGCTTTATGGTGGAGGAGTACAAAACTCTATCCATGCATTAGTTTCTATTCTCGAATCTTTCCGCAGCGCAGAAGGTACAATCGAAGTGGAAGGCTTCTACGACAATGTTCGTCCATTAATGGATGAAGAACGTGAAGCATATGCGGCACTTGGCTTTAATGAAGAGGAATTAAAACAAGAGGTCGGTGTAGATGAGTTATTTGGAGAAAAGGGTTATACACATTTAGAACGAGTTTGGGCTCGTCCAACTCTTGAAATTAACGGGGTATTTGGTGGTTTTTCTGGGGAAGGCATTAAAACGGTTTTACCTAGCGAGGCAGGAGCTAAAATTACTTGTCGCTTAGTACCAGACCAAGATCCAGATGAAATAGTTGAAAAGCTGAAGGCTCATATTGAAAAGCATAAACCTGCAGGCGTGACCGTAACAGTAACTGAATTTGATAAAGGTAAACCTTTCATCACTCCTTTCGACCATCCGGCTATCCAGGCTGCAGGACGTAGCTATGAAAAAGTATATGCTGTCCCAACGGCTTATACACGCGGTGGTGGATCAATCCCAATCGTAGCAGCATTTGATGAAATTCTTGGACTTCCAGTAGTATTAATGGGCTTTGGATTATCCACTGAAAACTTCCATGCTCCTAATGAGCATTTCCATCTAGAAAATTTTGATAAAGGATTACGAGTTATTGGTGATTACTATAGTGAACTCGCTAGCCTATCAAAAGATGAATTAAAAAAATAAACAATAAAGCACATGAAGTCTTTTAGATTCATGTGCTTTTTATTATGTAATTACTGTATAATTCTTACAACAAGAGTTAATATTCCAATGAAAAGGTGGAGATGAATGAAAGACCAAGTGATCAAACTCATCACTAGAAAAGTTGTTACTACTCTTATCACTGTCATGCTTTTTGCTTTAAGCTTTTCTTCTTATGGCCTGATTGGCAACGCTTCTCTTTCACCATATGATCGTGGAGAAGAATTTATCGGCTGGGCTATTCTAATATTTTACTACGGTGGTATCATCATTTTTATATACGGGACAGCCGTTTCTATTGTTTTAGAATTAATGCTAAGAAAAATATTACCCAAGTATAATTGGTTATATATTTTGTTACATGGCTTATTTGGTGGTATTTTCTTATTCCAGGATCTAGACATACTATTTTTAGGAATAGTTCCGGCCTTCCTATACGGCCTAGTGGATAGATGGCTATACACTCAAAATATGGATGGTCGCCATATTAAATTCGGACTTCTTATACCGATTGCCCTCACTCTAGTACTATGGGCAATTTTCTCCCTCACGTCTGAGACACGACCCTCTATTACTAGTGAAGAGGCAATTGAGCGTGCTACATCAGGAGAAGGTACTATTTCTAGTAACTTTCCAAAGGATAAAAAGAAATGGAATGGGGAAATTGAAGGCTTTCAGGTATCTAGAAAATCCTCTGCAAGAAAAAGAGGCGATAATGAGTATATTGTTACCCTCACAGAAAGCTGGGAAAAGGGGTATTTGAACGGAACTTACAAAATTCATTATATAGTTGATCGAAACACTGTATCTCTTCATAGTAAAAGCGGCCTAGTTCCCCCCTACTATAAAAAATAAGGCAAGCAAAATCAGGGCTTCCCCTCTTTTTGCTTGCCTTTTGCATTTTATTTTTGATTTCCAAAAAATGTTACTACTTCATCAATACTCTTACGTGGTTTTGGTTGAGGTGCTTCATTGAAATAACCGACCTGGAACATGCTGATAATACGTTCTCCAGATTGAACTCCTAAAGCTTCACGGAACTTTGGATTGTCTAGGAATCCTGGTGTCTTCCAGCATGATCCAATACCCTTTTCCCAAGCTAGAAGTTGGATGTTCTGAACAAGCATACTAGCTGCTGCATAATCCTCTAAACGTTCCTTTTGACGTGCATCTTCCGGAACAATGACAAATAGGTATGCTCCAGGATTTTTAAATTTTTGCATTTGTTTCTCTAGAGCATCCTCTGAAAGCTCTTTCCATTTTGGAATACCAAATTCTTTTAACAGCTCATGTAATTCTGTTAAACCTTCCTCGCCACATGCTGCGATAAAACGCCATGGCTGTCTCATCTGATGATTTGGAGCCCAGAGAGCATCCTCCATAATAGATACTAATGTATCTCGATCAACTAGCTCTCCATTAAATAATTTAATAGATCTTCTTTGGATAATTGCGTCACGTACTGATAATGATTGTTCCGTCATATTAACACCCTCTTAATTGTCAGTCTTTTTCATCCTTCTAATCATACCAATTTCTATGAAACTTTAAAAGTCTTCAGTTACTGCTAGAATTATGTATGCAGCAGGTATACTTAGTGTAAAATATAGTATAAATAGGAAACAATACAAATGTTATTTTGAGGTGATTTGTTGGTTCTCTACTGGATTTTCAGCTATTTTGTCGGCAATATTCTTACAGCCTGGTGGATTGGCAAATGGAAGAAAACTGATCTTCGGCACATGAGAAGTGGGAACCTCGGTGCTAGAAATGCAGGCGCTGTTCTAGGTAAGACTGCCTTCATCTTAACCTTTCTTGGAGATGCTTTAAAAGGGGTTCTCGTTCTTTATATTGGACATTATTTAGATTTTTCGATTTTGGTTATTTCGATTGCAGCATTCTTTGTTATTATAGGGCACCTATATCCTGTTTGGTTAAAAGGAAAAGGAGGCAAAGGAATAGCTACGTTCATTGGGGTATCCCTAGCACTTAATCCATTTTTATTTGGAATGCTAGCTATTATTTTTTTATTTTTCTTAGGTCTTTTCAGAAGTGCAACCTTAAGCATGATTTTCGCCTTCAGTGCATATGGTGTTTTATGCTTAGTTATACCTGAATACCGGGAGCTTGCCCCCTTATCTCTAGCTATTGCCATTATTCTTTTCCGTCATCGGTTTGATATAGTTGATTCCTGGAATGAACGTTGGTGGAGCAAGTCAAAAGAAACTAACAACTAGTCAATATAACACTTACATTTGAATATGCTACATTATTATCGTAAATATATATAGATAGGATGTACAGAATGATTCCACATAAAATTGCATGGGTTATTGATAGCAGCGCATATATAAATAATTATTTACAAGAACATCCCGATGTCTTTACAGTTCCGATTAATATACATTTCGGTACGGAGCAGTTTGTAGATGGTGTAGACTTAACGTCTGAGCAGTTATACGAACGAATTCGTAATGGTGCGGATTCTATAAAAACCTCCCAGCCATCAGCAGGTGAGTTTGCTCAGCTTTACTCGAAGTTAAGTAAAGAGTACGAATCCATCATCGCCATACATGTATCAAATAGTTTAAGCGGGACCCTTTCATCGTCTGTTGCCGGAGCACAAATTGCTCAAGTGCAAGTAGATTGTATAGACTCCCTATCACTTTCTGCTGGAATTACTGGTTTAGTTGAAAAGGGTATTAAACTACAACATGAGGGACTGCCCTATACCGAAATAGTGGAACACCTAAAATCAGAGGCTACTAAGTTTAAAAACTACATCTTAATCGGTAATCTTACTCAGCTATATAAAGGTGGACGTTTAAGTAGCGCCCAATTTTACTTAGGCAGTCTCTTAAAAATAAAACCAGTTATCCAAATAAATAATATGGGACAGCTACAGGAGCTAGATAAGGTACGCTCCCATAAAAGAGCAATTCAATATTTAGTGGATAAAGTTGTAGACTCTGTTGAAAATGATGGTATCGAGACTGTTTATATTATGCATGCCAACGCTCTTGGGCAAGCGGAAAGCTTAAAAGAAACTATTTTGCTTTCTTGTCCAATTTTAGATGTAACCATAGGTGAGATAAGCACCTCTCTTGCAGTACATGCAGGTGAGGATACAATAGCAGTCCTATGGTATTTGCCTTAAGTAAGAAAGACATTTTAAATATCAATGCTCCCGAGTAGGTTCGGGAGCTTTTATTGTTCTGGTATGCGTAATTTACTTAAAAATCATCCTTTACATGAAAGAATACATACTTCGTATTAGGGGTGTACGCATAGGAATCCTGATATTCCCAATATCTATTTCTACTGTTGTTTGTATGAGCATTCACGTACGGCACCCCGTCTTCAACCCTTGTAACAATTGTAGAATGATCCCACCTTCCATCCCCTTGGAAATCATAAAAGATTAAATCTCCTATTGTTAGCTGGCTTGCGGAATTAACCTGTGTTGCCTGCAATCCAATTGTAGATCCAGCTAAGTACCACCGTAACGAATGGGGTGTCGTCCAGCTTAAGCTCCATGAATTGTTACTTAACCACCACCCTTTTTCCCTATTTGCCTGCCCTCTCATAGGGGCCCCGCCTGCCAATAAACATTGTGAAATATAATTTGTACAATCCACATCAAATATAGGGAAATTAGGATTATAGCTGTTCCACCATTGATCCGCATAATGAATGGCAGCGTTTCTATTATATTTTGCCATTTTTACCACCTCCTCTTATCTTGTTTATATGTATTTAAGAAGAATATATGCTAGTATGAAGTTAACTGAACAATCTTTTATCTTTTATTCTATATTTTTGGGAAAGGAAGTTGGCTGATGCGACAACATGCAGAAAAGGAAATCTTAGTGCCGACTTTGCTCTGCGATGATAAGGGAAATTTAAATCCGAAGGCAATTGGATTCGCTAGAAGACCTATAATTGAAAGTAATCTTAAAGGTCACTATATGCGAAAGAAAAAATGGAATTATTGGTGCATCTTTGGAGATGAAGTCTTATTTTCAGTAACTATTAGTCATTTAGATTATGCTGCTGTCTGTTTTGTTTATTTCCTAAATTATGAGACGCAACGCTTTGTCGAAAGAACGGTAACTATTCCTTTAGGTACAAAGGTGAAAATGCCAACTAATGTACTGGAAAGCGTTCGATTACAGTCTGAGGAAATGTCCATTCAGCTCCTATATCTTCAAAACGAAACTCATATGACAGTTACAGTTCCAGATTTTGATGGAGAAGTTTTGCATGCTGATTTGGTTATTTCTCATCCACCAGATGAGGATTCTTTAAATGTGGTTATTCCATGGAACCGAACTCAATTCCAATTTACTGCGAAGCATCACCTCCTTCCTGCTAAAGGCTTTGTGAAGATGGGTAGTTCCTCTTATTCCTTTCAAGGCGAAGATAACTTTGCAGTACTCGACTATGGAAGAGGCGTTTGGCCTCGCGAGGCAATTTGGAACTGGGGCTTTGCATCTCAACGTGTAGGGGCAAGAAAAATTGGGCTTAACTTTGGAGGTAAATGGACAGATGGCACTGGGATGACAGAAAATGCTGTTATTGTAGACGGTCATTTGTCAAAGATTCATGAGGATTTAGTGTTTCAGTATCAAAATACTGATTTCATGGTCCCTTGGAAAATTAAGACTAAGTTTTCTAAAGACGTTGATCTCACCTTCACTCCTTTCTTCCATCGAGTAGCGAAGACAGATGTTAAGTTGGTTTCCTCGGAAGTAAATCAGATGATGGGGTATTATAATGGCAAGATTCATTTAGAAGACGGAACTATTCTAACGATCCAGCAGATGTTAGGATGTATTGAAGAGCACAAGGCTAAATGGTAAAAAACTTTTCTTTCAGATCAAAAAAGTAGACCATTTTATTTTAAGTAGTTCAGCTAATGGAGAAAACTCGAGCTATCCATAGTAATAACATTTAAATAATAACAAATAAAAACGCTTGGACATATCCAAGCGTTTTTATAGTGATTTATTGAACTTCGTTTGCTAGTTTAATTAATTCATCAATTTCTAATTTGTATTCTCCTAATTCAGTTGTATTACCATTAATAAAGTAAATATATCGAGCAAGAAACCCATCTTCTGTTTCCCACCATAAAGATTGGGAAGTTTCCCCCTCTTCATAAAATGCGAGTACACCATTTTCAAGTTTGTATTCTGTCATGTTATCATTAGATACTTTTTCGGGTTTTTCTAATACTTTACTGAGGATATAGTTGATTTGTTGAGTAGTTTCAATGTTACGATAATGAAAAATAAATTGATGAAGGAAGTCTGGAGCTTCTAAATCAATATTCGTAGAAACATCATTTACTTCAAAAGGAAATTGTGTAGGTTCTTTAAATTCATACCTAATTGTTTCAACCTTCAGCTCGGGATTCTGGTTGCAAGCATTTAAGAAAACAAAAGCAGAACATAGTAAAATTAATAATTTTATTTTCATTTTTTCTCCTTTTCATTAAGATGGAAGTATCTACGATTTTATCATATAATTCACTTTTTATTATTAAGAAAAAATAGCAACATTCATTGGAATGTTGCTACCTAGATAAGTTATGTTATTTTAACTTAAATTCTTTGTTAGTAGTTCCTAATCATTGGATAGGTTCACCTTTTCCCCACTTTTTGTTAGGTAACACTTCTCCAACCTTTAGGTGTGCTTTTCACTTCTTTAGGTGACACTTTCCGATATTTAGGTGTGGTGTTACCACTTAGGTAACACCGGCTCCTTTTTAGGTACCACTCCCACATCCTTTAGGTGCTCTTTTCTCTCCATTTAAGTCGACATCTTCTACACCATCATCACTTGTCTTAGACAGGCGTAGGCCCTCACTTCTTAGATAAGCTGTTTTTGCATTTGTTTGTTCTTTTCCTTAAACATGTCGTTATGAGAGGATACCATGGCAAAGCTATGTGCATCTGGTTCAATGAATTGTTTCGCTCGGTTTACCGCATTTGCCGCATCTTGGAAAGTACCTGCAATTAAGTGCAGTTTTCCTGGATGAGCTAATATGTCTCCGGCTGCGTAAATACCTGGAACGGACGTCTCACTTTTACTGGTGCCAGCTACGTAATATTCATCCTTCACTGCTATATTTACCGTACTTTTTTCAATCAACTCGGCATCTCTTTCGTAGCCATGATTGATAATGACTTCATCCACTTCAAGATAAGTAATTTCCCCTGTTTCATTGTTTGAGAGGGCTACCTGTTCAATAATGTCACGGTTATTAGACGCGATCAGCTTAGTGATAGACGTATTGAATAAGCAGGTTACTGAGCTATTCATCAATTGAGTTATTTGAGCTTCATGTCCATTTAACGCATCCTTGCGGTAAGTAACAAATACTTTTTTGGCAATTGGCTCCAGTTCGTTTGCCCAATCAATCGCAGAATTCCCTCCACCTGAGATGACGACGGTTTTATCCTTAAAGCGACGAATAGATTTGATCGTATAGTTTAGGTTACTAACCTCAAAGCGATCTGCTCCACGTATATCTAGTTTAAGAGGGTTTAGGATTCCTCCCCCGATTGCAAGGATAATGGTTTTGGAATAATGAATTTCTCCAGAAGCTGTAGTTAAACAAAAGACATTGTTATCCTTACTAATTGCTTCTACCTTTTCGTTTACTACTACTTCCGGATTAAATGTTAACCCCTGCTCTACTAGCTGATGGATTAATCGTTCACCCGAGATTGGAGGCTGTCCCCCCACATCCCATATCATTTTTTCTGGATAAACATGAATTTTACCACCTAGCTGGGGTTGGAATTCAATAATCTTTGTTTTCATTTCTCGTAATCCACTATAAAAAGCAGAATATAAGCCTGCTGGGCCACCACCAATTATCGTTACATCAAATATTTCACGCATACTGTAATCCCCTTTGAAATTTATTGTTGACTTCTGCCCAAAAATTCCATATGCTTTCTTTATGATAATGATAATCGTTTTCATTTATTTTATCAACTGTTAGTTTGGAGGTTTTTAAATGGTTCGCCTTTATACGGAAGATTTGTCTATAGGCTATGGAGAAAAACTTATTGTGAAGGAGCTATCTATACAAATTCCTGACCAAAAAATTACAACAATTATTGGCCCTAATGGCTGTGGCAAATCCACCCTTCTAAAAGCAATTACGCGGATTATTCCACACCAATCAGGATCTATATTGTTAGATGGGAAAACAGTTTCAAGAGAAAACACAAAAGTGCTTGCTAAGAAGATGGCGATTCTCCCCCAAACTCCGGAAAGTGCAAGTGGACTTTCAGTTGGTGAACTAGTATCCTATGGTCGTTTCCCCTACCAAAGCGGTTTTGGACGTCTCACCAAAAGAGATTATGAGGTAATAGATTGGGCAATGGAAGTGACTGGAACCCTTGGGTTTAAATATCTACCAGTAGATTCCCTTTCAGGAGGACAGCGTCAAAGAGTCTGGATTGCTATGGCGCTTGCACAGGAAACGGAAATCATCTTTTTGGATGAACCAACCACCTATCTCGATATGGCCCACCAATTAGAAGTACTAGAGCTTTTACAGAAGTTAAATGTTCAAGAAAAAAGAACTATTGTTATGGTTTTACATGATTTAAACCAAGCTGCACGCTTTGCTGATTATATTATTGCTCTCAAAGATGGCCATATTATTAAGGCTGGTAATTGTAAGGAAGTCATCACAAAAGAAATATTAAGAGATGTCTTTCAAATTGATGCTGAAATAGGCTTGGATCCAAGGACAGAAAAACCAATGTGCATTACATATAACCTACTAAAGGGAGAATATAAAAAATGAAAAAGCTTCTTATACCAATATTGTTTTTACTTATCTTATTAATGAGCGCGTGTAATAATGACGAAACAAATGGAACAGCTAATGAAAGTCCCAAAGAGTCTACTACTATTACATATAATTCAGAGGAAGGTCCGATTGAAGTTCCTGCTGATCCGAAACGTGTTGTGGTGGTATCTACCTATGCGGGGAATGTAGCCGCACTTGGAATCAATATAGTAGGTGTCGATGCTTGGTCGAAATCTAATCCTCAGTTTGATAAGTATTTCGCAGATGTAGAAGAGGTTTCAGAGGATAACCTAGAAAAAATTATTGAGCTAGACCCGGATTTAATCATTGGACTTTCCACTGCTAAAAATTTAGACAAATTAAAAGAAATTGCACCAACTGTTACCTTTACGTATGGAAAAGTAGATTACCTTACTCAACATTTAGAAATTGGAAAACTATTAAATAAAGAAAAAGAAGCTCAGGAATGGATAGATGATTTCAAGAAACGTGCACAAACAGCAGGTGAAGAAATCAAAACCAAAATAGGTGAAGATGCAACTGTCTCTGTTATCGAGAATTTTGACAAGCAATTATATGTATTTGGTGATAACTGGGGTAGAGGAACAGAAATTATCTATCAGGAAATGAAGCTAGCAATGCCTGAAAAAGTAAAGGAAATGGCATTAAAAGATGGGTTTTATGCTTTATCGCTCGAAGTATTGCCTGAATATGCAGGAGATTACATTATTTTCAGTAAAGCAGGGACACAGGATAACTCCTTCCAAGAAACTGATGTATACAAAAATATTCCTGCCGTAAAAGAAAGTCGAGTTTTTGAGGCTGTTGCTGAAGAATTCTACTTCAATGACCCAATTTCTTTAGACTATCAACTAGCGTTCTTTAAGGAAAATTTTTTAAACAATAAATAGTGTACTGGAGGGATTCATATTGGAATTCCTCCTTCTTCATGTCAGAAAGGAACTAAAATATGAACTCTTCTCTGCATTTTAGTATTAAATTAATAATAAGTTGCTTCCTGCTTATCATTATGTTTGGTTTTGCTATCATCTTTGGAGCTGCAGAAACTAGCATTGTAGATGTGTGGAACGCAATTTTCACATTCCAAAACAACGATTCAATAAATATTATTCGAGAAATACGTCTTCCTCGTGAGGTGGCTGCAATTATGGTAGGTTCAGCCTTGGCTATATCGGGAGCTATCATGCAAGGGATGACAAGAAACCCTTTAGCCGATCCTGGTCTACTTGGTCTAACCTCTGGGGCAAATGCAGCTTTAGCTGTAACTCTTGCCTTCTTACCGGCTACCAACTATTTAGGTATTACATTTGCTTGCTTTGTTGGTTCTGCGTTAGGGGCTATATTAGTCTTTAGTATAGGGGCTGCTAAAAAAGGCGGATTCTCGCCTTTGCGTATCGTTCTTGCAGGAGCTGCCGTCTCTGCCTTTTTATATGCCATTGCAGATGGAATCGGTATATATTTTAAAATATCAAAGGATGTTTCTATGTGGACCTCCGGTGGTTTAATTGGTACATCGTGGAGTCAGCTACAGGTCATTGCTCCATTTGTTATAGCAGGCGTTATTGTCTCACTTTTACTATCTAGACAGCTTACTATTTTAAGCTTGAATGAAGAGGTAGCAGTTGGATTAGGGCAAAGAATTTTTTTAGTGAAGACCATTCTATTTTTAGTAGTTATCTTATTAACCGGCGCATCCGTAGCATTAGTTGGTAACATGGCTTTTGTTGGTCTTATGGTTCCTCACATCGTTCGGGCCATTGTCGGCACTGACTATCGATTTATTATCCCTATGTCCGCTATTTTAGGAGCTATACTAATGCTTTTAGCTGACACTATCGGTCGTACGATTAATATTCCATATGAAACCCCTGTGGCGGCAATCATTGCAATAATGGGTCTACCATTCTTTTTATTGATTGTTCGAAAAGGAGGGAAAATATTTCAATGATTCATCCCAAAGTTATAAAAAAACAACGTATATTATTTGTTAGCTTTCTAGTTTTAATTTTAGTGACTGCTTTCGTGAGTGCGGGAATTGGCTATTCTTCTCTATCCTTTGACCGCTTGATTCCAACTTTATTAGGAGATGGCTCCTTTAAGGAAGAGTTTGTACTATTTTCTATCAGGCTCCCACGAATTATTATTACCTTACTTGCAGGCATGGCTCTTGCTTTATCAGGAGCTATACTTCAGGGGATTACTCGAAACGATTTAGCGACCCAGGGATAATTGGTATCAATTCTGGAGCAGGTGTAGCAATTGCTTTGTTTTTTTTATTTTTCCCTATAGATCCTGGTTCATTTATTTACCTTTTACCTATTGTGGCATTTTTAGGAGCTTTACTTACAGCATTTCTAATCTATATCTTTTCCTATAATCGCGAAGTTGGACTCCAGCCAGTACGTTTAGTATTAATAGGTGTGGGCTTTTCCATGGCGCTTTCGGGCTTAATGATTGTTCTCATTTCTTCTGCTGATACTAAAAAAGTTGATTTTATAGCCAATTGGTTAGCAGGAAACATTTGGGGCGCGGACTGGCCCTTTATTTTAGCCTTACTACCTTGGTTGATCGTACTGGTTCCTTTTACCATGTATCGAGCAAACCGGTTAAATCTATTAGGACTCAGTGAGCCTGCTGCAATTGGAGTTGGAGTTTCCATTGAAAAAGAACGTATAGCCTTCTTAATGGTGGCAGTAGCTTTAGCAGCTGCTGCAGTTAGTGTTACGGGTGGTATTGCATTTATTGGTTTAATGGCTCCACATATCGCGAAATCGCTAGTAGGTCCAAGACATCAGCTATTTTTACCAATTGCCATCCTATTAGGCGGCTGGTTATTGTTACTAGCTGATACAGTCGGACGAAATATACTTGAGCCTAGCGGGATACCAACCGGTATTGTAGTTTCCCTTATTGGTGCTCCTTACTTTATGTATCTCTTACTTAAGAAATCTTAAGTACAGATAAAGGAGCACATTCCTGAGCCACAACTTGGAGCTGTCCAGTGAAAAAAATGAAAACGTGAAATCAAGTAGTGATTTCACGTTTTTGTACTTTAATGACTAATTATTGCCCACTCTATTTTAATTGTGTTTAGACTTCCGCATACTACCTTTTATTTAAATACTCGTACATTTTTTTCGGGTAGTCAGTAAAAATGGCATCGATCCCAATCTCTTCTAACATGTCCACATAAGCTTCCTCATTTACTGTGAAAACACGTACCTTTTTCCCGCTTGCTACTGCGTCATGACCCATCTTTCTTATAACTGTTGGGAAAAACGCATGTAACGCATCTGCTCCTACTAAATCTGCATATTTGTGAGGAGCAATCATTACTTCCATAAATAAAATGGCTGTTTCTATATTTGGTGCCTTTCTTTTAAAACTTTGAATTACCTCGTGATTAAAGGATGACACGACGACACGATTTGTGAGCCGGTAATCTTGGAGCATTTCAATTACCTTGTCCTCCATCCCTTCATAAGGGAATATATCTGATTTCAATTCAATGTTTATATGATGATGAGTATCTTTAAACACATATAATACTTCTCTTAAGGTTGGTATTTTTTCTCCTCTACACTTTTGAGAATACCAAGCTCCAAAGTCATACGCTTCTAGCTGGGAAAGAGTCATATCTTTGATAAAGCCTTGTCCATTAGAAGTACGATCAATTTTTTCATCATGAATGACGACAAGTTCTCCATCCTTTGTCATATGAACATCAAATTCTACTCCGAATATAGGTAAAGCCGCCGCTGCTTTAAATGCTGAGATTGTGTTTTCTGGATGAGTTCCAGCCGAGCCTCTGTGTGCATAAATTTTCATGGAATGCCCCCCTCATATAGATACATTAAGTATATCTTCACGTAGAATATAATGGAAATAAATTTTCTAAAAATTTCAAGAAAAGCGCAACCGCCTATCCCTGCCCCGACAGGCAAATGGAGAAAAGCGAGGAGGCAGCTCCTCAGCCACCGCAGTTTTTATCCATTTGACCCCGAGGGGCAAGGCGGTGGAGCTAGACATCAAGAAAAGCGCAACCGCCTATCTCTGCCCCGACAGGCAAATGGAGAAAAGCGAAGAGGCAGCTCCTCAGCCACCGCAGTTTTTATCCATTTGACCCCGAGGGGCAAGGCGATGGAGCTAGACATCAAGAAAAGCGCAATCGCCTGTCTCTGCCCCGACAGGCAAATGGAGAAAAGCGAGGAGGCAGCTCCTCAGCCACCGCAGTTTTTATCCATTTGACCCCGAGGGGCAAGGCGATGGAACTAGACATCAAGAAAAGCGCAAGCGCCTATGTCTGCCCCGACAGGCAAATGGGAAAAAGCGAGGAGGCAGCTCCTCAGCCACCGGAGCTTTTATCCATTTGACGCCGAGGGGCAAGGCGATGGAGCTAGACATCAAGAAAAGCGCAACCGCCTATGTCTGCCCCGACAGGCAAATGGGAAAAAGCGAGGAGGCAGCTCCTCAGCCACCGGAGCTTTTATCCATTTGACGCCGAGGGGCAAGGCGGTGGAGCTAGACATCAATTTTTCCACAGGTTCAGAACTTTATAATTTCTTAACAATAAAAAAATCGTGATATCGACTACTATCACGATGAGGTCTACTAATAGCCACGGCTAAAAGAAACTAGAAAATGGTTCCTTACTTATGTTTTGACGGAATAGAGTTCCGTCTGGGGATTGCTATGTATTTGTGCTTGGGTGGTCGCGTTTTCTTTAAAATCATCCACTGTAACGTTAGTTGAATTTTTTGTTTTACATGGGTAATACGCATAGAATGTAACCTTTTGTCTGAATTCTTCATTGTTACATGTTGATCGTTTAACCCCAATAAGATCGCTCCTTTACGATTGAATGTTTCTACATTCATCTTATAAAGATATTATGAAAATAATATAGGCGTTATGTTTAGAGTTTGTAAATGTTTTCTTTAGCCAATTTTATTGTAAAAGCAATGTGCGAATTAAAACGCATCAAGATAGTTCAAAATGCACTAAAAAAATGAGCTGAGATATTTTCTCCAAGCTCATTTTAATATGATTTCCTTTTTACTAAATTAACCTCCATTAGTTGAAAAAGGATATATATTTTTTAAGATTTTTTGGTTAAAAGTGCGAATTCTTTATATAATAGTTCTTTAGTATCCTCATCTTTATAGATGGTCAGCAATTGTTGTATTCTTTCTAATTCACATTCATAGGGGCGCTCCAAATAAAAAAGACAAATTGCTTTTCTTTCAAAAAGGAGTGCGGATGTTTTCGGACGCATTTTATGTAAGAAGTTAATTTCGGTTTCTTCAAGTAAAATCAAACACTCTTCAAACATACGCATTTCAATATAATGCAATGAAAGGTCAATGCGAAAATAAACATATAAATATGATACATCGTAAGGAAAATTATTATATTTTTCGAGCCTTCGTTCCGCAGTTTTTGTTATCTCTATTGCAATTTCGAACGGAAAAAGAAATAGAATGGCATTTAATAATTCAAAATCGTTAATATACCAATCATCTAAAATTTGCAACTGTTCCCATATAGGTGATACCATTTGGCGGGCTTTTGCTAAGTCATTTTCTTGTTGTAATACAATAAATGTTTCATAGATAATTTGTAAATAGTAAATATATTGATCCTCAGGATATTTTGTTAAGTAACCTTTTACTTCACTTAGCATTTGTTCTAAGTTTGGAGTATTAGCTATTTCTAAGGAAGTAAAAGCTTGAATAAGTGTTTCTCTATCGGTTAATTGATAGTTATTTAGGATATATGAAAACTCTTGTAAACTAATATTCACTTTTGAGATCAATGGGATAAATTGATTGAAATTTATGGTTAGTTGCGACTTCTCAATTTTACTGTACGCACTTTGAGTCATAATACCTTTTACAATATTTGCTTGTGTAAGCTGGCGGCTTTTCCTAATTTTCTGAAGTGTACGACCAATATCCAATTATCCACCTCCAATATTCTATATGGAATAAATTGCTTTAAGTCTATTGAACAACCTTATACTAAAAATGTAAAGAGAATTCAATAGAAACAAGGTGAGCAAATGAGAAAGTACATTATATTGTTAGGGAGCGTTTTATTATTAGCGGGATGTTCAGAATTTAATCAACCTATTTCAAGTGAGCATGAAGGTATTTGGAATCAATATATAGTGTGGCCGATTGTAAGTGTAATTCAAATTGTAGCAGAGTTTACAGGCAGTTATGCGGGGGGCATAATACTCGTTACAGTGCTAGTGAGAATTTGTATATTACCGTTATCATTAAAACAAATGAAAAGTTCGCGAGCTATGCAGGCATTGCAACCTCAATTAAGGGAACTTCAAAAGACCTATTCACCCAAGAATGAAGAGACGCAGCGACAATACCAACAGGAAATGATGAAGTTAATGCAAAGTACAGGTGCTAATCCAATAGCTGGGTGTTTGCCAGTACTTATTCAAATGCCGGTATTACTTGGTCTTTATCATGCAATTAGTCGAATGAACGTCACACCTATGTATGAGTTAGGTTCTATTTTTAATGTTCCTTTAGCAACCTCAAGCATCATTTTTGCGATTTTAGCAGGAGTTATGCAATATATAGTAGTGAAAACGGGACCAACATTAAAGGCAAATTCTCAAATGTCTTTTATGCAATATCTACTACCAATCATGATTATGATATTTGGTTTTATAGCTCCAGTAGCAATCACATTATATTGGATTATAAGTAGTTTCATTTCAGTCTTACAGAATCTTTATCTATACAAAATTCTTTATCGTGAAAACAAAGATGTATCTTTAATAAGTGAAACTAAATAGCATAATAAGTATGAAAAATAGTCGTTTTAGAAAGTTTTCAAAGACTATTTTTCTTTATTAGAGATTCTATAATTTGTGGAATTTTTTCAAACCCTCGTGTGGTAATATGTCATTACTTACTGTTGTTAATCTAACGTTAGTCCTTGTTGCACTAACTGCGTAATTTAGTTCAAGTGAACATTCATAAACAATACAACCTCGCGAAATATCCATCCTAGTTCTCTAACATATCCATAAAAAAAAGATTGTAGACATCTCGAATTTCTCCAGAGCTGTCTACAATCTAAATATTTTCCCACCTTTAAATCTGGTGGCTTTAAGACTATTATCTCCTACCTCATTAAAACTAACAAAATACAAAATATATCTAGTTTTCTTCTGACTCCACCACGTCATTCTTTCTATAAAACAACGTATTAGCTACTGTTTGGAAGCCTTGTTTTTCGTAAATAGAGAAGGCAATATCATTGTCCGTTTCTACGTCCAAATAGACTTGTGTCTTCCCAAGTTTATAAGCTTCATGCTTACACCAGCTCAATAATGCCTTGGCTACTCCTTTGCCCTGCGCCTCTTTATGCACACCTAAGCCAGTTATCCAAAGCTGATCTTCATTTTCTACAATGGTAGTTGTGCCTAAAACCTTTCCTTCTTGCTTAGCAAGCATTAGCTTGCGGTTCGGTGTTTGCAGGTTAAAGGCAATCATTTCCTGTGCCTCTTCTGCTGTATCCCCAAAAGCATTTTCTAGAACTTCTATTAGCTCTTCACCTTCATTTTGAAAAGGCGTCACTTCAAATGGACTATCCACTTGTATTGAATCTGCATTAGCAACCATCGTAATTTCGGAAAGCTCGTATGAATAACCCCGAGTTGCCAGCATATATTGTCCCGTCTTTGCAACGCTTGCAACTAACGCTATATCTCTAGAGGCTCCTCTTAGCTCTAAATTTCTTTGTAGTTCTTGCAGCAGTTTTCCTCCAATACCTAATTTGCGGGCACTTGGAAGAACGACAGCGCTCCATTCGTAATCTAAAGTAGCTAATCTATCAACAGCAGTTAATACTCCAACCAATTGATCCGATTCGTCGCTATATGCTAAAATACAAAATCCCTTTAAGAAATAATCTGTTAGCTCTGACGTATTTAATAAATGATTGTAATCAATTAAATCGATATGAGCAGCTTCCTCTATTAAGTTTTCCATCTCTTCCCGTGTTTCCATATCAATTGGAATCGACACAGTCATGACTGATATGTCCAAGTCCATACTTCCCTTCTAAATCTTTGAATTCATAAGCATACTATAAAAACGACCTTGCGCATTTATAAGATCCTCTTGTGAACCTGATTCTATCAGCTTTCCATTTTCCATGACAAATATTAAGTCTGCTTTTCTTACCGTATTTAATCGGTGTGCAATCACAAAGCTTGTTCTGCCTTCCATTAATCTCTCAAGAGCCTCTTGTATTTTCAATTCCGTAACTGTATCAATACTTGAGGTTGCCTCATCCAACAGCAAAATTGCTGGATCTGCGACTAATGCTCGTGCAATAGAAAGTAGCTGTTTTTGACCTTGACTGATTTCTCCACCGTCTGCCGAAAGAATTGTATCATATCCATTTGGAAGCTTGGCAATAAACTCATGAGCATTTGCTTCTTTAGCAGCCTGGATAATCTCTTCATCTGTAGCATTGAGTTTTCCATAACGAATATTTTCTTTTACACTCATTTCAAAAAGGAAAGGGTCCTGCAATACAAAAGCCGTTTGGCTACGTAACGTATAGCGAGGCATTTGGTCGATTGCGATACCATCAATTATAATTTTCCCTTCATTTGTCTCGTAGAAGCGGGCTAACAGCTGCATAATAGTTGTTTTCCCTGCTCCGGTGGCTCCAACTAGCGCCGCTGTCTTTCCTGCCTCTACATGAAAGGAAACTTTTTCAATCGTAGGCTTTTCATCTTTTGTATTGTATTTAAAAGTTACATTCTCAAAAGTTACATTACCCTTCAATTTCAAGTCTTTATTTTCCATTACTGTATCCTGCTCTTCTGGCTCATCAATAATAGCAAAAACACGCTCCGCACCAGCAATTGCAGAAAGTACAGTGTTGAATTGATTGGCTAAATCGTTTAGAGGTCTTGTAAATTGGCGGGCATACTCTGTAAAAATAACTATCTCCCCGATTGAAACATATCCGTGGTATGCAAGGACACCCCCAGCAGCGGCAACTAATGTAAAACTTGTATTGTTCAGCAGGTTCATTACTTTAGGTATGAATCCTGAGTATGTAAGCGCCCAAAACCCTGTTCTTTTCAAGCGTTCACTTTTTAAAGCAAAATCCTCTAGCATCCGCTGCTCCTGTGAAAAGGCTTTGACGATTCGCTGGCCAGAGATTGTTTCTTCAATCATCCCATTCAATTCTCCAACCGCCTGCTGCTGCTCCTTAAATAATTTGGATGTTCGCTTAGTAATCCATTTCATTGCAAAGAACATCACTGGAACAATAATTAGCGTAACCAAGGTTAGTAATGGACTCAACATGAGCATCACCACAGTTGTTCCTACTAATGTTAGTAAACTAGAAAATACTTGGATAAAGGAAGAGTTTAAGGTTTGGCTGACATTTTCAATATCATTTGTCATTCGACTCATCAGCTCTCCGTGCTGACGCTTATCAAAAAAAGAAACAGGTAGCTTCTGAAGCTTATTGAATAGTATAGTTCGTAGACGATAAATAGTTTGCTGCGCTACACCAATCATCCAATAACTTTGTAAGTACATAGAAATAGATAAGAATATATAAACAACAATTAGAATGCCTATTAAGCGTGCTAAGCCTTCAAATACACTTACTGTAATATATTCATCAATAATTCTCCCTACTAAATAAGGGCCTAACAAGGATAATGCAGAACTTACTACTACTAATAGCAAGACAACGATTAGTAAAAATCGTTGTTCATCTACTAGCTTCCATAACCTGCTAAGTACTCCTTTCCAATCAGATACCTTTTCTACTTTCTTTTTGTTATTTTTCTTCAAATCTTCCTTTGTAATAACCGGTTCATAGCCAAAAGGTTTACGAATGAAGCTCATCTTGTTCGTCCACCTCCTGTTGCGATTCTGCAATCTCTCTGTACAGCGAAGATTTTTTCATAAGCTCCTCATGCGTACCATATGCCGATACCTCTCCATTCTCTAAAAGAAGAATTTGATCTGCTCCTTTAGCAGTTCTAATTTTTTGAGTAATTACGAGCATAGTGGCATTTTCTCCTTCTAATGCTTCCCACAATGCATTTTCTGTAGCAATATCCAATGCACTAGTACTATCATCTAATAGTAAAATTTCTGGTTTACGTACTAAGGCCCGCGCAATAGAAAGTCTTTGCTTTTGCCCTCCAGACAGATTAACGCCTTTTTGACCAACTCTAGTGTTGTATTGCTCTGGGAAGCGTTCAATCGAATTGTGTATCTGTGCTTGCTTTGCAGCTTCCCTCAATAGATCCTCCGTAGCAGTGGAGTCTCCCCATCCAAGGTTTTCCTCTATACTACCGGTAAAGAGAATAGATTGCTGAGGAACTAACCCAATCACCTGTCTAAGTTCTTTTAATGGCCATTCCTGTACTTCTTTTTCATTGATAAGAATTCGGCCTTCTGTTGCATCAAAGAAGCGAGGAATTAGATTTAGCAGGGTCGTTTTTCCCGAGCCAGTGGCTCCCATAATGGCAAGTTTAGATCCTGGTTCAACAGTAAAGGAAACGTTTTTAAGTACTGGTGCGTTCGTTCCTGGGTATGTAAAGGAAACGTTTTGAAATTCTAGCTTACCAATAGTAGAAAGATGCTCAGTCATTCCACCTTCAAAATTTTCTATCCCTTCATTCACCAGCAGTACCTCCTCCATCCGTTCTGAAGAAGCTTTTGCTCGGGAAAAGAATATAATGATGAAAGAAAACATAGAGAATGCACCTGTCATTCGCATAGCGTAATTGACGATCGCTACTAACTCTCCAATTTGTGCTCCACCCGTTTGGATTTCCTTAGCGCCAAACCAGAGAACTGCCATTAAGCTTATATTCATAACAAATAGCAGGACTGGGAGGATCAATTCCATAATTCTAAAGGCCTTCACATTATCCACCTTTAAAATGTTAGCTACCTTTCCAAAACGACTAGCTTCAAAATCTCCTCTTAAATAAGCTTTAATCAATCTTACTGCTTGTAAGTTTTCTTGAATCTTACGAGTTACATTATCTACACTTTTTTGTACCTTAGAGAACAAGGTCAGTCCTTTTCTGCTCATAAAATAAAGAAAAATTAATAGAAAAGGAGCACCAATTACTAGATATAGGGCAAGCTTTGGATGAACAATGAACGACATGATAATACTTCCTATTACTAACAACGGTGCTCTAAGCATGATCCGAAGACCCATAAAGAGAAGATTCTGAGTAATAGTAACATCACTTGTTAATCTAGTAATTAAACTAGAAGTCGGAAACTTTAAGAATGTAGTCATTGTAAAAGATTGAACTTTTCTAAACAAAGCCTGTCGAATATCAAAGCCATAGCTCTGTACAGCATGCGAAGCTATAAAAGTATTAATGATACCAGCTAAAAAGGCAACGAAAGAAAGCCCTAGCATGATACTTCCCCAGAAAATAATAGATGATTGATCTCTTCCAACAATTCCTTCATCTATAATAACTGCAATTAACAGTGGCTGAATGAGCTCTACGGACAACTCAATCAACATAAAAAGTAAAGCTGTTACTACAAGCCATTTATAAGGCTTTAAATAAGAAAATATGGTCTTCACATAAAACACTCCTAAATTCTTCGTCACTCGAACTAATTACTGTAAAACCTATTATGCCACATCCCTACTATAATAAATAGAAAAAAATTAATAATCTGTTTATTTTAAAGATAGGGTACTGTAATACCCTAATGTTAGATTTATTTCTTCTTTTTAAAACGATCCCACTTAAGATCACCTGCTACTGAGAGCCAAGTCACAAATACTAGCATGACTAATACCCCTGTATACTGCCAGCCTCCTAATATTTGCCCAAACCAAAATACCGAGATAATCATTGCTGTCAAAGGCTCTATGCTGGATAAAATACTCGTTTCTACCGCTGTTATGTATCTCATACTTGATAGGAACATAACAAAAGCAATCGTTCCCATTAAAACTATAATTACTACAAATATGATAATAGGATAACTCACCAATTCGCTCCATTCATTACTATTCCAAACTTGAGAGAGTAATGCTAAAACAATACCTCCAATAAGCATTCCCCAGCCTACTACAACTAGTACCCCCCACTCCTTCATAAGTCTTGCTGGATATACCGTGTATATAGAAAAGGTAACCCCCAGCAGCAGTCCCCAAAACAATGCTTCATTACTTATTAACAGCTGGTTTATGTTCGCATTGGTCAGCAATAAAAATAAGCCTAGCAATGTTCCTATTATTCCAACCACCTGGTATTTCGGAGGAAAAGTCTTACCCTTCCAGGAAACATATATGATGATGTAAATAGGTCCAAGAAATTGAAGCAGGGTTGCTATAGATGCATTACTGGCTTCAATCGCAGCTATAAAAGTATATTGCACTCCGAGCATACCCAGTAAAGCGAAGATAAACAATTGCTTCAACCAGACGGGTTCTTTCCATATAATAAATACCTTTTTCTTTTGAAATTTTAAAAATCCTAAAATACTAGTCCCTGCAACAATTAGCCTTACAGTTAAGAAAAAAGACACACTTAATTCGCTATTATGTAGGACCCATTCCATCATGGGACCTGTTGCGCCCCAAAGAATAGACCCAATAATAATTAAAATTATTCCCTTTGACCTTTTCATATTGATTTCCTCCTTCATAACTCAAATATTTAGTAGGTATTTTAGTCTATATTTAATTATTTTGTGAATATATTGTTCTATGCTAATGACTATATTATCTATATTCTGTATAATTACTATTAGATAATTTTTATGGGGGACTGACGATGTATCTGCAGGAAAAACAACTGGATTTAAGTGAAGCTGTGTTAAATCATATACCATACCCAACCTTTTTAACAGATGAGGATGGTCATATCGTTTGGTGGAGCCAAGAAGCAGAAAAGCACTTTGGATATACTTCTGAAGAAGTAAAGGGTTCAAATTTACCATTTTTTAATGATTATACTCATGGTCACCTTATTGCCAAATGGGACAAAATTATCGCGAAAGAAGAACCAATTCGCATTAATTCAGTAACATTGTATAAAAAAGATAAACAATTATTAAAAACATCGCTTATACTAAAATCCCTAACTATTCATGATATAACGTACGTCTTATTTCAATTTGATACCGATCAAATAAAAAGTTCAGATCAAACAGCATCATTTGAACTTGAAATCTTGAAGAAAGCTTTATCCCATAGCTTTATGGTTCTCTACCTTGATAAGGAAGGATTGATCATGCACGCAAACGATCTTTTTCTTAAAAAGAGTAATTGGACCCCTAAAAGAATCGTGGGTAAATCCTTTTGGCAGCTCTTTCCTAACACGTCTGAGCATATTGCCGTAGCAGATGAAATAATGAACTCGATTCAAAAAGGCAGTACTTATCAAGGTACAGTAGAAAAAATGACTAAAGACGGGCTCAGCTATTGGGTCGACCTTATAGCCATTCCAATTACGGATATTGAAAATAATACGCTTTACTATATTCTTTTGGAAGAAGAAGTTACAGAAAAAAAATTACTACAAACCCGCCTAGAAGAAATTGCTTATGTAGATGCAGAAACAGGTCTGATGAGTAGACATCGTTTAGAACAAGTTGTTAACGAGCATATCGAGGAACAAAAGAACTTTTCATTTGTTTTTATAAGCATCAATCAATTTTATACGTTAAAAGAAATACTAGATGTTGAAACAGAATCCTTCCTAATGATAGAGCTAACAAAAAGATTAAAAATCTACTTTGAAGATTCTATTATAGCTCGAGCGGGCAGAGATGACTTTGCCGTAATCACTCCACTAAGCGATTGGTATATTGAAGGGTTCATACATTTCTTAAAACAAAACCCAATTTATGTGGAGAACAAGGTTATTCCAATAACCGTAAGTGGAGCAATCACTAGATTCCCTGAAGATCAACAGACCTATTTACATCTTTTAAAAGCAACAAATACAACGCTTCAAAAAGTAAAATTAGAGGGCGGGGGAATCATTTCATCCCTTTCTCAATCGGATCATCATAAGCTTACCAGATCCCTACAAATTGAAAAAAGATTAATAGAAGCACTCAACCATAATGACTTTCATGTTATGTATTTACCTCAACGTGAAGTGACTTCTGGGAAAGTTACTTCCGTAGAAGCTTTAGTTCGTTGGGAAGATGAAGTTCTTGGAGTTATTAACCCAGACGAGTTGATCCCAATAGCAGAGGAAACCGGACTTATAAATGAAATAGGTATGTTTATGCTAGAAAAATCCTGCGAACAAGCTGCAATCTGGCAAGAAAAAGGCTTATCCGTTAAGGTAAGCTATAACTCTTCCATAAGAGAATTTAGAGATAAAAATATGGTCAAAGCGATACGTGCTGCGTTAAAAAAATATAATTGTTCCCCAGAATTATTACAATTAGAGTTTACAGAGAAGTTTGCCTTGGAAGCTGAGGCAGAAAAAAATATTGTGAAGCAAATGCAGACGCTCCATCAAGAAGGAATAACTTTTGCATTAGACGATTTTGGTACGGGCTATGCTTCCTTAAGATATTTACAGTTGCTACCAATAGGCAAACTGAAAATAGATAAATCTTTTGTAAATTCCATCATGCAACAAGAAAAACTTCAGCAACTGATCCAAGGTTTAATCCATTTTGGACAGTCTCTTGGCGTGAAGGTTGTTGCAGAAGGCGTAGAATCTAAGGAACAATATAATGCACTAAAGGATATGGGTTGTGATGCAGTTCAGGGCTACTATATTAGCGAACCAATTACTGCAGATCAAGTTGAAAAGTTAATTAGATCTACAGAAAATGTATAATAGTAAATATAAAGAAGAGGTCTTGAATTGCTCAGGACCTCTTCTTCTATAGTATAGCAACATAGATAATTACACCTTAACCTTATTATATGGATCGTCATACGCTCCCCTACTTACAGCTCTATAAGCATTCCAGAGGTAGCTAGATCAATATTTTCATTTCCTTCATTTCTAGCACTTTTCAGTAGGTTTTCTAAATCTCCGTAGTGTGGAAGATGTGTTAAGATCACTTTTTTTGCTTTAGATTGACTAGCTAGAAGCCCTGCCTCCTTTGAATTCATATGTCCAGATGAACTTCCATCCATATCCTCATATAAACTACTTTCTACAATTAGTAAATCAGCTTCCTCAGCAAAATCAATTAGCTCCTTCATATAACTTGTATCTGATGTATACACTATTTTTGTATTTTCACTTTCAATTTTGATGCTATATGTTTCGACCGGATGGATATTTCTCAAAAAGGTGAAAATAAAAGGTCCAATCTGTAGCTTACTTCTTTCATCAAATGAGGAGAATTTCGAGTATTCTACCTCCTCTACTCTTCTTTTCATCTCCTCATCATAAGGTCCATAAATTTGCAAATGCTCATTTGCTCTACCAATCTTCGTGTTAACTAATCTTGAAAACAAATACGCACCAAGATCACTATAATGATCATAATGATAATGAGACAAAACGACATGATTTATATCATTGAGGTTTATATATTTCTGAACTTCCATTAATACTCCACTTCCACAGTCTACTAGCACAGAAAAATCGTCTTGTTCAATCAGATAGCCTGAGCAAGGTCCATTTTCTTTTGGAAACCCTCCCCACATTCCAATTATTCTACATCTCATATGAAGCTCCCCCGTTTCTTTTTCGTCCTATACTTTTTCGTCACTTCTCCTCACACTTCCTCTTTTATAAAAAAAAGCAGCTCCCAAATATATAATCTCGGGAGCTGCTTTGAGTAATCTTCTTATCCACGCCCTTACAAACTGGATGGATTATTGGTTCAGCTAGGGTTTACTTTCTTCTTCCTCAAAGTCTGTAGCCATATTTGCGTTATGATTTCAGCGAACACAAGCCCCATTGCAACCGCTCCGGAAATCATTAAGGCAAGCGCAGCATATTCAACAGCTGTTCCGTAATCTTCCTCGACTACATTTCTCATTGCGTTATAAGCAGAACCACCTGGAACAAGCGGTATAATACCCGCAACACTAAATATAATCATTGGCATTTTAAATTTTTTCGCCATTATATGCGCAACAAATGCAATAGAGAATGCACCTGCAAAGGTAGAAACAATGGGATCATCGTTGTAATATCTCATAGTCGAGAATACAAGCCAACCTACCATACCAACTAATCCACAGTAGATGAGGGATTTTCTCGGCGCATTAAAAATCACCCCAAATGCAGCAGCTGCTATAAAACTTATGATACCTTGTAGAACAAAAGTCATCTCGATCCCTCCTTATAAAGATAATATAAACGCCACTCCTGCTCCAATAGCGAAAGCAGTTAAAAAAGCCTCTGCTCCCTTGGATAGTCCCGACATAAAATGTCCTGCCATTAAGTCTCTGACTGCGTTTGTTATAAGTAAACCTGGAACAAGAGGCATTACCGAGCCAATAATAATCTTGTCGATTTCAACGCCATATCCATACCGAACGGAAAGTGTGGCAATCGTACTAATAATGAGTGCAGCAAAAAATTCGGCAAAGAATTTGACTCGCGTTTTTCTCTCCAATAAATCAGCAACGGCAAAACCTATTCCTCCAGCAACCATCGCATGAGGCACATCTATTAAAGACGCCCCAAATAACCATAGGAACGCTCCTGATGCAACGGCCGATGCTGCAATTCGAATCCAAAAAGCAATCATTTTATGATCTTCATCTATCCTTTTTAATTCTTTATATGCTTCTTCCAAGCTTATTTCTGCCGTGGCCAATTTACGAGAAACGGCATTTACAAGAGCAATCTTTTCCAAATCTGTTGTTCTATTATTCACTCTAACTAATCGTGTTGGAAGATTGTCTTTTCCACTAAAGAGGATTCCAGTTGGGGTAACGAAACTTTGGGATTGGGTTAAATCCTGAGACAAGGCCATTCTGTCCATTGTATCCTCTGCTCGGTATGTCTCTGCCCCACTTTCCATCATCAATTTACCAGCAAGTAAACAGCATTCTACCGCTAGCTCATAATCCGTTTTCATTGCCGTTCACCTTCCTTTGTCTTCAAACCTTTTTTTGTTATTTATTTCCCTTATAAGAAATGTTTAATCTAATATAACATTTACCTTAGTTAATTTCATAAATAGCCTACTAATTCTTTCAACTTGGAGGGCATTACTTCATAAAAAAATGAAGTAGGCCAAAGAAAAAAGTGTTAAATTGACTAATGTCGACTTAACACTTTTTTCTATTTTACCACCACTATGCACCACATTAGAGCCACAATTTGTGAAGGTATTACACCATTTATTAAATTTAATAAGAAAGAACACCCGTTTCTTTGAATGTATCCAATTGATAGCTTTTCATTTCCTTCATTCCAATTGTAAAGATGGAGTTATTCGAGTAAATCAGTCTGTGGATCATCGTTCCCCATTCCTCATATTGCTGTGCTTGGTTATCCTTGTTAAGTAAACTTGCCTTTAGAACAATTCCTTTTTCGGGCGTTATTTCATAGATGAATGCCCCATCCTGTTTATAGCTACTATATTCCTGACCTTCTTCTTTTTCATAAATAGTCACTGGGAAACCATAAAGATTCTTTTCATTATGTTGGAACAAGGCATGGTGATCATATTGAATAGGAGAATAAGTTCCTTGTCCTCCAATCACCTCTGTATCTACTTCCTTAGGGCTGTCAAAATCACTAACATCAAATAAAGAGATTTTCATACCTTCCGTTTGTATAATAGGCTCCTTACTACCAACAGGTACTATAGATGAAGTTTCGTAACCAAAGCCGATTAAATGCTTTTCCCCTAGAGGGTGTAAATAATTACTAAATCCAGGAATCTTTAATTCACCTAGCACTTTTGGGTTAGTAGGATTGGCAACATCAATCACAAACAATGGGTCCGTTTCTCTAAATGTCACCATGTATGCTTTGTCCCCCATAAACCTTGCCGAATAAATTCTTTCTTCCTTTGCTAATCCTGTAATAGACCCTACCATGTTCATTGTTTCATCTAAAATGAATAGATTATTCTCGGAGGGATTATTTTGATCCCAAAGGTTTCCTGTCGTGGTAACTGTTCTAAAGTAACCGTTATGCTCATCCATCGAAAATTGGTTAAGAATTGTTCCGGTTAACGTAGCAGATCCTACAAAATCAACTATCGTATCTTTAATCGAAAATTTATATACCATTGTATCCAATTGCCCTGGTCCCCATAACCTTTTACTCATAGTAGTGGCCTCGTCATTCTTATAAATGGCAGAAGTTAGAAACAGGCTTTCCGTGGACATATATAATTCCTGGCTACCTCCAAGAAAGCTCCTTGTTTTAACCTCGTTCACTAATGGTTCCGAAATGTTTAGAGCTGTAATAACGGTGTAGTTACCATCCAATGAATCAGGTAATATCGATATTTGCTCATAATCCAACGGTTGAGCTTCTTTGTCAGTCTTTGAATCATACGTAAATGGTCTTAACTCCATATCATCATTTTCTTCCATCGCCCAATATCTAGGCATAATAGTAGAAACGATATAAAGCATATTTCCCTTTAAACGAACCCCATTCGTATATCCCTCAGAGGCTAGCTCCCTGATTAGCTTAGGAGCTTTAGGATTAGAAATATCATAAAGAAAAACCCCTGTCATACTTTCCCAATCAGGATCTATTCGTGGTGCCGAATCTGTAGCTTCCAATGTATGGTACATGTTCTTTTGTCCAATCACTAATAACAGTTCTTCTTTTAATAATAGCTGACTTGGATAAAAGGATTCTGTAAATTGGATTTTACTTTCTTGCTTCATATTAGAAGGATTTTCAATATTATTAATAACAACTTTGTTCTCACTAATTACAAACACATGAGAACCGTTTGTCTGAACAATATCCGCCTCTTCCACTCCTTTTACCTGGTTATTAGTAGTGGAGTAGTCTGCAGTTCCACTTGATTTGTCTTCTGCTGCTGACATTTCCATGGTTTCTTCCGTGACTACATTTTCTCTTGTACTCATAACTAGCTTAAAATAATCCTCAAGCTCTCCTCGCGAATGTACCACTGGGAGGCTTTCTTGCACCTCAAATGTGTATTTGCTTTTTCCTAGACTAAACTTTTCATCGACATGGAGTGTATACTTTCCGTTTGATAGTCCGGATATTTCAAGGGACTTCCCATTGTTTTTTAGCTGAAAGTCTGCCTCTATCCTAGCATTCTTATCATCGGTTACATACACCTCTCCTTTTTCCAATACATCTTTACTTACACCCTTTGAAAATTCTGCTCTAAAAACCTGATTGGATAACACAAAGCTTTGTGCCAATACTTTTTGATTGGAAAAATAAACCCAAGCCGAACCCGCTGTTAGACAAAGGGCAATAGCTATAAATGTCACGATCCACCTTCTCATTTTCAACTTCCTTTCTTTTACATTAATTAATATATTAGACCGTTTTTCTGGTTATTAGTTACAGGTCATGTTTTAGTATTTTTTGTCGAAAAATGTTAATTAAAATATAGAGAATTTTCTCTCTTTCCTATAACATAGATTAATAGGGGATGTAAAAAAACAAAGGGGGAAATAAATTGAAAGCGTTAACAAGATTTTCAAACACTTTAATGGTCAGATTCTTACCTGATCCATACATATTTGTTGCAATACTTACTCTACTTGTATTTTTACTAGGGGTGTTCTTAACTGATTCCACACCATTAGAAATGGCAACCTACTGGGGAGATGGTTTTTGGGGTTTACTATCGTTCACTATGCAAATGGTTGTTGTTCTCTTGGCAGGTCATGTATTAGCAAGCAGCCCGTTTTTTAAAAAAGTATTAAGTTCCTTAGCAGGAATAGCTAAGACACCTGGTTCAGCCATTCTATTAGTTTCTGTTGTTTCTTTAATCGGATGCTGGATTAACTGGGGGTTTGGTTTAGTAATTGGTGCTCTTTTCGCAAAGGAAATTGCCAAGCAGGTTAAAAATGTGGATTACCGCCTATTAATTGCTAGTGCTTATTCAGGCTTTATCATATGGCATGGAGGCCTCGCAGGTTCAATACCACTTTCTATTGCAACCGAGGGACATCCATTTGCTGATATCATGGGAGTCGTTCCAACTTCTGAAACATTATTTACACCGTACAATTTAATTATTGTTATTGCACTATTTATCTCCGTACCTCTTTTAAACAGGTGGATGATGCCAAGTAAGGAGGATACTTTCTCGATAGACCCAGCTTTGTTAGAAGAGGAAAAGGTTGAGGAAAAATCAATAGAAAAGCCCACTCCTGCGCAAAGACTGGAAGGAAGCTATATATTGACCGGTTTAATCGGACTACTTGGTTTAGTTTATTTAGTTAACCACTTTGTCACTAAAGGTTTTGACTTAAACTTAAATATCGTTAATTTGATCTTCGTGACACTTGGAATTATCTGTCACGGCACACCAAAAAACTTTTTATTAGCCGTTAAAAATGCTGCTAGCACAGTTGGGGACATTGTTATCCAATTTCCCTTTTATGCAGGAATCATGGGCATGATGGTTGCTTCTGGTTTAGCTGGAGTTGTTTCTGAGGCATTTATTAGTATATCGAATGAGCACACGTTTTACTTGTTCACGTTTTATGCGGCTGGAATTGTTAACTTCTTTGTTCCTTCTGGAGGAGGACAATGGACAGTACAGGCACCAATCATGATAGAGGCTGCATCTGCGCTTAACCTTAGCTATGCAAAAACGGCCATGGCTATTGCATGGGGAGATGCTTGGACGAATATGATTCAACCTTTCTGGGCATTGCCAGCACTTGCTATCGCAGGTCTAAAGGCGAAGGACATCATGGGCTACTGTGTGTTCGTCCTGTTATTAAGTGGTGTCATTATTAGTATCGGCTTGTTCTTTTTCTAAATAAATTTTATTATACATTCCCTGAAATATGAAAGAGAACCCTTCTCATAAAGGGGGTCTCCTTCTTTAGAAAAACGCAATAATATAGACGCAAATGATGCTGGGACATAACTAGAGAATAATTAGAAAACGTGAAATCGACAAATTGATTTTATGTTTTTTTATTTTCACGAAAAATATTCTGTATAAAATAATTATTCTATTAATGGAATGATTTACATGAGATTTCTGAAATGATAAACTTTAGGAACCATTTAATATCGGATTGCAAAGTTTGATGCATCCTTTACTTTGGATTAAATGTAACGGGAGTAGCTGCCAATAATATATACCTATTTTAAAATTTGTGTCTGTCTATAAAATGACGTACAAAATTATGATAGGAGTGTAATAATGATTGAATTAGACACAGAAAGATTAAGATTAATTCCACTAAGTGCAGAAAATCTAAGATTACTAATTGATAATCCACAGAAAATGGAACTAAGGTTATCTTTAAACGATTCAGACAGATTTCTTAGTCCAGAACTTAAACAAGCTATGGAAATAAGACTTTCAAAGTTGTTAGGTGATGAGGAAAATTATGTATGGTATACCAATTGGTTAATCGTGTCGAAAGACAAAAACTGTAGTGTTGGAGGAATAATGATAAAAGGTCTTCCTAATGAAAATGGTGAAGTAGTAATAGGTTACTATACTCTCCCTGAATTTCAAGGTAACGGCTATATGACGGAAACCATTAATAATTTGAAAAACTGGTTGTTAAATCAGCCCGATGTTATGTTTGTTATTGCTGATACAGATAAAGATAATATTCCATCACACAGGGTTTTAGAAAAATCAGGGGCGAAAATGTATAAAGAAACAGATGAATTATACTTTTGGAGATTTGTCTGAGATTAATCTCTGAATAAAAGTCATCATTTTATTATGGTGTCTTGTTTTTCTGTATAGGTACAATGTTACCCAGAGAGTGCAAATCCTTCTTCAACTGACTGGTACTTTAATGAAAGATTGTTGAGCTGCTTAGGTAGCTTTTTTTCTTATCGAACTAATCTATTTGTTGTTTGAAGTGGAAGCGGCGACTCCTGGGGGAACAAGCGAGCGCAAAAGCCCCGCAGGAGCAAAGCGACGAGGAAATTGAAGCCTCCCCCGGAAAGCGTCCGCTGGAACGGAAAACAACTTCAGGAATTTAAATAGAAGCCTCAAAAACTTTACCAGATTGTAAAATTTTCAAGGTTTATTATTTGGAGGAGATTTTTGTCCCAAAATATTCTTAATATCCGCCCCAAAAACTATACTCATATTTATCAAAATCCATCCTATGCTTCAAAAATGATTGAAAGAAATTTATTTGATTTTTATTTACAATAAAAGAGCCAATCACTGGATGTTCTTGGGTCAAATAGAAAATCCTCTGATACTCATTTAGTGGAACATTTTTAAGTTCCTCTTCACCGACAATTATTTTCGTTTCATCCCCAATCTCACTCCATTGAATTTGCCTTGTAGTCTCTTCTTCAGAGAAATAATATGGTGACGCACATTGTTTAACAAACAATCCATTGTTAGAGGCAAACTCGATAGCGGAAAGACAATTTACTTTGGACCCAATATACATATAGTAATCCCAACCAAAATGTACAAAGAAATTGTTCTTACTATATAATTGACACCATATAAAATTTCTCAAAATCATTTTGCAAATTAAGCGTATATCGTTTTTGTTTACCAGTGCATCTTCTTTAAGAACCAGTGTTTCAAATTCTTTTTCGTATAAAGAAGAAGTCTTGTCTTCTTCTGAAATAGTGCATTCTAACTGTAAGGTTCGCAATGAATCAATGCTGGTTTCCTCTATAAATTTGATTACCGAATTAATATAAGCAGCCTCAACTTGGAGATATTCATTCAAAGTGAATTCATTTCCGTTAATGATCTTTCCGATTTCAGAAGGACAAGTCCATTCCTCCCTTAACGTATAGTAACCATTTTCATCCCTAAATTCAGGGTTGTACTTTGTGACTCGCCACTGAAAATCTATGTAAATACTCAACCAATCTACCCCTTCATCTAGCTTATGTATATGATTTTCTTACTTGTATCTTAACGCTAATTTTCATTCATTATTAAAAGGATTTCAACATAAAACTTATATACAACAAAAAGACAGACCAGTAAATAGCTAATTGGTCTGCCTTAATAGTGTATTTTTGAGGATAACCTAATCCTCTTTTTGGTTATTCTTCAAAAGGCCAGTTTGGAAGCATTTTGTTCAATTTTTTATCTTCTCGATATCCGAGGACATATTCCGCTTGCATAACGGTATGGATTTCTCTCGTTCCTTCATAAATGACCGGAGCCTTTGAATTCCTTAAATAACGTGCTACCGGGTATTCATCTGAATAACCATACGCACCGTGGATTTGAACCGCATCATCTGCAGCTTTATTCGCAAAATCACAAGCTTGCCATTTTGCTAAGGATGTCTCTCGTGTATTCCGGACTCCTTTGTTCTTTAGCTCACCAACACGATAAACTAGCAAACGACTCATTTGAAGTCCCGCTTCCATCTTTGCAATCATTTGCTGTACAAGCTGGTGACGTCCTATTTCTTTACCAAAGGTTTCACGTTCCTTGGCATACTTTACACTCGCTTCAAGACAAGCAAGTGAAAGACCTGCTGCTCCAGCAGCCACAGTGAATCTACCATTATCTAAAGCAGACATGGCAATTTTAAACCCTTCTCCTTCTTCTCCTAGAAGGTTTTCCTTTGGAACCTTCATGTTTTCAAAGAAAATTTCTCCGGTATTCCCGGATTTTATACCATATTTGCCTTTAATCGCTTTAGAAGAAAAGCCTGGCATGGAACGCTCCACGATAAATGCGCTTATTCCATGGTGCTTTTTAGCCTTGTCCGTATAAGCAAATACAATAAAATGATCAGCAGCATCACATAAAGAAATCCATGTTTTTTGTCCATTTAACATATAATGATCTCCATCTGCAACGGCAACTGTCGACATCGCTGCTACATCTGAACCTGCTCCAGGCTCAGTTAGACCGAACGCACCAATTTTTTCTCCCTTTGCTTGAGGCTCCAGGTATTTTTTCTTTTGCTCCTCAGTACCCCATTGTAGTATGGTCATGGAGTTTAAGCCTGTATGAACGGAGACAGCCGTTCGAAAAGCGGTGTCTCCTCTTTCTAGCTCTTCACAAACAATAGCAAGAGAATTATAGTCCATACCGCTACCGCCATACTTCTCCGGTATACATACTCCCATTAATCCTAAGCTAGCAAGTCTCTCCCAAATGATAGGGTCAAATGCCCCTTTTGCCTCCCACTCTGCGATATGTGAGATAATTTCATTATCGACAAACTGCCTCACTGTTTTACGTAGTAGAACCTGCTCCTCGGAGAATTCAAAATTCACACCGTTTCACCTCTTGTTACATATTCTTTTATCTCGACGCCTCTAGCAGACATTTCTTTAATGTATAACTCCCCTGGTACAATTAGCTCCGGTGTAGAAACACCTGGTTTTGTAATAACACCATTTCCAATCATTTGTGCAACAACTGAAATGGTATTCGCAGTTGCGCGAGCCATAGCAGTTTCGCCAGATAAAGGATCCTTTTGAGTTGCCATTTCATACGTGTAAATTGTTTCATTTCCCTCTTTTTCACCTTTAACAATAACCCTTAGTAGCACTGCGTCCTCTTTATCTCCTAAGAGAAGAGACGGTGTCAGCACTTCTTTCAATACTTCCCGAACGTTTACAATATTTCCTCCAGCGTTAACTGTTTTATTTTTATCTGTAAGACCTAAATCTACCAGTAGCTTAAATTTCTCTGCATGGCCTTTATAGCGAATCGTCTTATATTCTAATGTTTGAACGTTTGGAAATGATTTAGTTAGAGTGGACGTCCCCCCTGCTGTATGGAACGCCTCTAATTCCTCATATCCGTCAAACTCGATTGGCTCAACCTCTGTTAAAGAGTCTATTTCCTCTAATTGACCATTTCTTATTACATGAGAAGGATCGGTATAGTGATCAAATACTCCTTCTAATGAAAACACGATATTATACTTGAATATCCCTTCTGGTTCTACAGGTATTCCCCCAACATATAGGTGAATATCTGTAACTTCATCTAATTTACTAGCACCATAGCCTGCAAGAATATTGATCATCCCAGGAGCGACTCCCAAATCCGGAATAATCGTTACCCCTTTCGCTTGTGCCTTTTCATCCAACGAAAGCACAGCATCTGTAGCTCCTCCAATATGACCACCAAGATCAATGGAGTGGACTCCAACATCTACCGCAGTTCTAGCCACTTTCTCATTGAATGAGTAAAACAGCGCATTGATCACGACATCTGCCTTTTTCATAACTTCTATTAAATTGGCATCATCATTTGCATCTAATCTTAAAACCTCAATTTTAGAGTTCTGCATTTTTTCCTTAAACATATTGGCTTGCCCAACGTCCAGGTCACATAAATATACTTTCTCCACATTTGGACTCAAGATTAAATCTCTTGCCGCTTCCTTCCCCATTAAACCTGCACCTAATACAGCTACCTTCATATCGACTTCCCCCTTATTCTGTGTCTATTTGAGCTCTTTGTAACTTCCCGCTGTAATCTATATAAATACTCTTCCACTCTGTATAAACGTCTAGAGCCGCAACTCCAGAATCTCTGTGGCCATTCCCTGTACCCTTTGTTCCTCCAAACGGAAGATGTATTTCAGCACCGGTCGTTCCAGCATTAACATAGACAATCCCCGTATCTAAATCTCGTTGCGCTCTAAATATTTTATTGATATCTCTAGAGAAAATAGAACTGGATAACCCGAATTTCACTCCATTGTTCACTTCAATTGCTTCTTCTAATGATTCCACTTCAATTAATGAAACAACCGGACCAAATATCTCTTCTTGAGCAATTCTCATATTCGGTTTTACATCTGTAAAAAGAGTGGGAGCATAGTAATTTCCTTTAGCTAAATCACCATCCTGAAGGATCGTACCACCTACAACAAGGTTAGCCCCCTCCTCTTTTCCAATTTGAATGTAGGAGTGGATTTTCTCTAATGCTGCCTTATTGATAACTGGACCAACCTTGACAGTCTCATCCATCCCATCACCAATTGTCAGCTTCTCCATACGTTCTAGAAGCATTTTCTCCAGTTCCTTCTTCACATCTTTATGCACAATCACTCGACTACATGCTGTGCAGCGCTGTCCAGCTGTACCAAAGGCACTCCAAAGAATTCCGTCTACTGCAAGATTTAAATCTGCATCCTCCATAACGATGACGGCATTTTTTCCGCCCATTTCTAAGGAGACCTTCTTTAAATGTCTACCGCCAAGCTCAGCAACCTTACTTCCCGTATCTGTTGAGCCAGTAAACGAAATAACTTTTACGTCCTTATGCTCAATCATCGCTGTTCCCACCTCTGATCCGGAACCAAATACGACGTTTGCAACACCACTTGGCAGACCAACCTCTTCAAATATTTTAGCCATCTCAAACGCCATCATTGGTGTCTCTGTAGCAGGCTTCCAGATAAATGCATTGCCCGCCACTAAAGCAGGAAATGACTTCCAAGTAGCAATGGCCACAGGGAAATTCCAAGGTGTAATCAGTCCGACTACTCCTATTGGTGCTCGAACACTCATGGCAAACTTGTCTGCTAGCTCAGAAGGGGTCGTTTCTCCGAAAAGTCTTCTTCCTTCACCTGCCATGTAAAAGGCCATATCTATGCCTTCCTGAACCTCTCCACGTCCCTCTTCTATTACCTTCCCCATCTCTTTTGTCAGTACTTGAGCTAAATGCTCCTTTCTTTCTTTCATCAGTCTACCAATTTCATATAAATAGTCCGCTCGTTTTGGAGCCGGAACTAATGCCCATTTCTTTTGTGCCTTCACTGCAGCCTCTACTGCAACGTCTACATCCTCTTTTGTAGACATTCTTACTTCTGCTAGCTGCTCACCGTTTGCTGGATTCAAAACGGCAGTATACGAAGCCTCTCCCTCTTGCCATTTTCCATTAATAAAATTTGTTAGTTTCATATCCTTACCTCTCTCTCTTAAAATTGAAAACGTTTACATATATAATAAATTCTATAATTACTAATAAAACCCTTTAAAAATTTAAAAATTAAAAGAAAAATTTAATAAAATTCTTTTATAAAAGGCTATGTTAAAGGGTAGGGTTGATTTATAATGCAAAGAAATCTTAAATCAGAGAGTAAAATTGATTTCCGCACCAGCCGGACGCTTTCCTCGGGGTGAGCGATAAGCCATCACCCATCGCTTACGCGCGTGGTTGTGATGTCTTATCTGTCTCACTCATCCCGTAGGAGTCGCCGTCTGGCGCTCCAATCAATAAACGGGAACAGCTTTAGCATCGATAAAGCGCTAATCAACTTACTCGCATAAACAAAGCTAAAAAACTGTCACCAAACCCAATTTCATCATCTATTTATGTTCTTAATAGCCATTTGAATGTTCCTTTGTTTATGTTTACAGTCACTTTAAAAAAGAATGGTTAGTCAAAATCAACCAATAACCTTAACAAAGCTTTATAAAACTAGAACCACGATGCAGGAAATCATGAAACTACGAATACAAAAGCCTAATAAGTGGCTTCGACACGTCGTAGTAATGAAGGTGTTGCTCTATAAAAAACAGGAACCTTTTATTTTATCATTCGTATAGTTATTTAATTACACCGAGGAGGAAAAAAGAATGAATAATCATGAAATAGATTACAAGTTGTATGGGGACGATATGCAGTTTGTTGAAATTGAACTGGATCCACAGGAAACGGTTGTAGCTGAGGCTGGCAGCTTAATGATGATGGAGGATGGCATTTCTATGGAAACTATCTTTGGAGATGGCTCCGGGGGTAGTGGCGGTGGGATTATGGGTAAATTAATGGGCGCAGGAAAACGGTTAATCACAGGTGAGAGTCTGTTTATGACTACTTTTACTAACGTAGGTAGCGGTAAAAAACACGTTTCCTTTGCCTCCCCTTATCCAGGAAAGATTATTCCAATGGATTTAAGCGAGTATAGAGGAAAAATTATTTGCCAAAAGGATGCATTTTTGGCCGCAGCTAAAGGAGTTTCCGTGGGAGTTGAATTCCAACGTAAGTTAGGTACTGGATTCTTTGGTGGTGAAGGATTCATCATGCAAAAGCTCGAAGGAGACGGTCTAGCGTTTGTTCATGCTGGCGGAACGATACACAAAAAGGTTTTACGACCTGGAGAAGTATTACGAGTGGACACGGGTTGCCTAGTAGCTATGACTTCAGATGTTGACTATAACATTGAGATGGTTAAGGGAGTTAAAACAGCTCTATTTGGGGGTGAAGGATTATTCTTCGCTACTCTTCGTGGCCCTGGAACAGTGTGGATTCAATCCCTTCCATTTAGCCGTTTAGCGAGTCGAGTGTTTGCTGCTGCTCCCCAAACTCCAGGTGGAGGATCTAAAGGTGAAGGAAGCATAACTGGTGGGCTTTTTGATCTTTTAGGCGGGAAATAATATAAGTCTATCTCTTATGGACTGAAGACAAATTAAAAGAAATTTGTCTTCAGTTCTTTTTTATATCGAAAAAAAACTAGAAAACTCATCGATTTAATATTACACGTGCTATACCTTTTACGGGGCATGGCTCTATCGCTATACCTATTTAATGGTCTTACTAGAAAGACCCCTAGCATATTGCTCAACAGTCTTAGTATCCCCCTTCATATACTAGTTTATAAGAACAGCTGTGTAGTTCGTTCTCATAACACGACATGATAAGGAGGGTATAAAATGGTTAATAACGCAGGATTATGGATAGGGCTTCTTGGTATCGTGCTAGCAATCGTAGGCTTTTTCTTCTACCCAATTTGGCTAGGCTTAGCTGCAATTGTTTTAGGATTCGTAGCATTGTATCACTACAAGCAGCTTATTGTAGGATGGCTTTCCATTATTTTAGGTGTAATTGTGCTCATACTTTATTTTTTCTTCTAAGCTATTGTTGATAATTATTGAAAAAGGCAACTGGATCGTAGAAACCAGGTGCCTTTTTATATGCAGAAATAATTGGATACTTACATACGTTACCAGTAAAAGAGATAGTGTAAAAATTAATCTGGATATTGTTCCATCGCTTCAAGAAAATTTGGAATTTCATAGAGGCTAGGATCAGCATTCGATAGATAGAGATGTAGCTCCTGGTTAGGAGTTTGTGTTGTTGCTTTTATTATGGTATTCGTCTTTTTCGAGTAGATAAAACAATCCTTATCGTCTTCACTAGAAGCAGAAACAAATTTAAATCCTTCATAGCCATTAAATAATTGATCAAAGTAGTCTTTATCAACTTTTGTTAGTGCTACTGTTATTAGCTTATCTTCGTAAAAAGAAAAGCTCGCTTGCTTATCATAATTTAAAACGAAGTCGGAGCTATCTCCATCCACTTGACCAATTAGATAATCATTACCAAGGCGTTCAAGTACTTTTGATGATGAGTCACCCAATGTTACTCCATTAAGGTGAAGATGCCCTTGCTCCTCAAAGACTGTTGGATTAACTAAATCAATTTTAATGTCTGATGGAGAATGCTGTTGATTATTAAGTTTCTGTTCTATTTTATATAGATATTCAGCATTTAGGTAATTCTGATCGTTATAGGACAAGGATAATTGAAATTTCCCTTCAGAAGTCCCCGTTATGGCTTTTATTATTTGTTTTGTCTCATTCGAGTAGAAATAATGACCATCATAGTCTGTATAAATAGATGTGAAAAATTTAAATCCATCGTAATCTTTAAATACTTGGTTGAAATAGTTTTTATCTACATTCATGAAAACTGCTGAATTCAATTTATCATCATCGAAGTAGAATCTGGACTGACCGCCATAGTCCATGATGAGGTCTGCTTCGCTATCATCCTCTTGTACGATTGTATAATTTTCGCCTAAGACCCCTATAACCTTTTTATGCGAGTCACCTATTGTTATACCCTGAAGAAAAAGGGTTCCTTGTTTATCTGTAAATATAGGCTTTGCTAAATCTAAATGGTGCTCTATTGGAGCCTGTAGTTTGTTTGATGGTAGTTCATTTTCAATGTTAAAGAAAAAAAACATTGTACTCACTAGTAAAACAAAAGAAACCACAACAAATCGCCATTGATATTTTGGTCGTTTGGAGTTGTTTTCAACATCACTTACTACATTTTGCATCACCCGTTGTTTACTTTCGGTTAAATCTCGCATTTTAGTTGGGATAAATTTATTCATTTAATAGCGCCTCCCATTCTATTCCTTTCAGTTGATTTCTTAATAGGTCTCTTCCACGACTTAACCGAGTTTTTACTGTACTTTCAGGAATGGATAATAAATGTGCTACTTCCGAAATAGTCATTTCATTAAAATAAAAGTGTATGAGAACTTCCCTATCTTTGAAGGGCAGTTCAAGAATTGCATCTCCAATAATGGCTTCTTCATCTTTTTTCACGAATTCGTCCACATATTGTTTGCCTGCTGTTGAGAAGATTTTGCTTTGTATGCGAACTTTCCGATAGGTCCAACTTTTTAAATAGTCTTTGCTTTTATTAACAGTCATCTTCATTAAATAAGCTTTTAGCTCACCACGTTCTTCATAATAATTCTGATGATAAAACTTGATGAAAACTTCTTGTACAATATCTTCTTCCGCTTGAAGATCCTTTACATAACCATAAGCTAAACGTATTAAAGGCTCTGTATATTGAAACATCAATTCTCTTAGTTCATAAACAGTCAACAAAATCGCAAGCTCCTCTCTCTATATAGTAAACGATTCCCAAACACCCAAAGTTTGAATTTTTCTAAAAATATTTCAAATAGCCGAAGAGGACACGTAGGTCTTTGTAAGCTTATATATTGTAAGGAGGATAATAGCTTGATCGAAAAAGATTTGTTAATGTTTAGTCTCCGTAATACACTTGTATCTTTTAGAACAAAATATAGCTTATCCTATGTGAAAAAAAATAGGATTTAATCGGTGAATATTAGTAGAAAAATAATCAGCAACAAATTGGGATGTGAAGCTACTTAGCTTTGGACGCTGATATCCTAAAATCAGTACATAATATTCAGAAATATGTTGACATTCAGAAATAATTAATGATATCCTCTAGTAGTTAGATATTTAAATTAGAAATGGAGGCACGGAAAATGACTACATTTAAAACTTCAAAAAATAATCGTATATTCATTTCGTGCCCAACCGCTAATTATTTTTTTTGTAAATAATTAATACTGACGGCATGTTATGCCGTTTTTTTCTATGAGCCCACGCTTATGTAAAGAAGCGTGGGCTCTTTTTTGTGCATTTTTAATTACTTTGGTGTTTTCACGCATTGCGTGTTGCATATATAAACAAAATAATAAGAAAAGGAGTGCTGGTGATGATGATCATGGAACAGCGAAGAAAGTTATTAAAAAAGGAATCTCTCGAAAGTGGATAGCTTGGTTGGGGAGAGAAAACCCCAGTCGACTAAAATGATGCTATTGGTTTAATCGGTAAACAATAAATAAAGGAGGAAAAGAAATGATGATATCAAAAAAGAGTGATAAGCAGATTAATAAATTTGTAGATAAAAATAAATTGGAGTTGCCAACACACTATTTAAGTGAAAAGTGGCTAACAGGAATGGTGCTAGCCACACCTTAACAATATAATTGGACTTCTCCTTAAGGAGAAAAATAATGATTTCGATTAATGATATAGAATATGCAAAGCAACGAATGGCTGACTTGGAAAAGGAAGTAAGACAATCTAAATTAGGACATAACTACCTATCTAGAAAAAAGAAAGTCCGAAAACCTTTTTTGAAAAGAGTCTTGAGTTCTTTTACACGCGTAAATTTAAAAGGCTCTGTTAAAAGCTAGAGTTGATTTTTCATGAGCTTAGTTTTTTTTTGAAATGTTACGCCTAAACTAACTGTTGCGTTAGTCAAAGACAATATTAAAGGAACATGAGCTAGGAAAAAATATTCTAGCTCAATTTTAAAAATAAAGTTAACAAAAAAGGCATACCCGCTTACACGAGTATGCCTTTTAATATTATTTATTTACCTGCTTTAAAAGCCTCTAAGTACTCATTTACCTTAGCAGCATCTGCCTTAAGCTCGTTACCCGTTTCTACAAGAGGACTTACAGTTGATACTGCTTTTTTCTTGTTTCCTTGGTAATAGTTAATGATTTCATCCTGGTTGATCGAGTACAGAATCGCTTTACGTAAAGATTCGCTTTCTGATACATCACGACCTTTTGTATTAAATAGCAGATAACTTACAGCATTGCTATCGTTTTTCTGAAGAGTTAGCTTGCTATCATCTTCTACTAATTTGTATTTTGTTTCAGGAACTCCATTAAATATATGAATCTCTCCGTTGCGAAGAGCCGATAGCGCGCTATCTGCATCTGCAATGAAACGAACGGTTACGTTTGCAATCTTCGGCTCGTTTTCAGTTCCTTGCATATAAGCTGGGTTTTTTACGAATACTGCCTCATAATCATTTTTGTGGGATAAGATGTAAGGCCCACTAGCATATAACGTATTATTGTAAGAAGCACCTTCCGTTACTGTATTTTGATCCCCGTAAGGAATATCTTTGTTTACATCGAAGGTAGCAACATCGTAAGTGTTGATGCTCTCTACTTGTTTTTTAGACACAATCCCTGCAGATTGATGAGCCAAATAATTTAAAACTTGTGGGAATGGATTAGTCGTTGTAATTTTAACTACTTGGTATTTCCCTTTAGCTGCATCTGCTTGTGTTTTATCTGTCACTAGCTCTGAAATTGCTGTATCCACATTATTTTCTAAAGCTTCCTTCACTGTAATATCACTGCCAGATTGCTTCACATCAAGCTCTGAAAGATCTGATACGATTTCAATCTTTTCCATGCTTTCGTGTAAGCTATATGTGCGATGGTCTGGAACTGATTTGCTGTCTTTTGCACGGTTCATCGAGAATACGACATCCTCTGCCCCTACGCGTTCTCCCGTATCAACTGCTTTTTTATCTGTTACTGCTGCAAAGTTAATATCATCTCTTAGTAAGAAGTAATAATCTTTATTGCCATCTGCGATTGCATGGTTCAATGAAAGAGAACCGTCGGAAACTACTTTATCATCGTCTGTTAAGTTAACTAAACGAACGTACATATTTGTATTTAGTGTATTAATAGAACCATCATTTCCTTTAATAGGATCTAATGAAGTTAAGGATGCCATTCCCTGTTGCATGATCAGTGGTGCAGAATCTCTTTTAGAAGCATCTACAAAGTCAATTGTTTCCCAAGCGATTGCACGAGATTTAGCCAATCTCACAGTATCCGCATTCAATACTTCTTTATTTACTCCTTGCGCTTTAAAAGAATTATATAACGGTGCAATATATGCTTTTTCTAGGACTAAAAGATCCTCGAACTCTTTATATGTTTTTGTGTACTCTTCCGGTGTTTCTGTGCTAGCCTCTTCAATCAGCTCATCGATTTTTTTGTCAGACATAATGCTGTTATCACCGTCTGTTTTAAAAAGCGCACGTACTGCATAGTCGGGGTTACCCGTTACAGTCGTCCAGCTAGATAAAGCTAAATCATAGTTTCCTGCATCTTTTTGCGCAGTGAAGCTACCGTAGTCTGGTTGAATATTTAATTTCACATCGAAGCCATTTTTGATTAACTGGTCACGTACAATATTCATGTCCGCTTCCCCAGTGCTCATCCCTAACAGCTCAATTACTACCTTACCCTGCTCTGTTTTAGAATCAGATTTGTCTGTTGCTTTATCTACGTCTGATTTTGTGTTTACACAACCTGCCAATATTAAAACTAGCGTTAACAATAAAGCCAATAATGCTTTTGTATTCTTCATTACTTTTTCCTCCTTGTTGAGCTTGCTTTAATCCATTCTCGGATCAAATGCATCTCTAAGTCCATCGCCTAAAAAGTTAAAAGATAATACGAGACCTATAATTGCAAGGCCAGGTATAATCGCCAAATAGGAATTAGACTCTAAATAAGTACTACCTATTTTTAAAATATTGCCCCATTCAGGTATATGTGGCTCTACTCCAAGACCTAAGAAGCTCAAGCTACTCGTTGCAATTACTGCTGTACCTATTGTAAGTGTAGCTTTGACAATCATAGGTGCAAGGGAATTTGGAACAATTTGCTTAAAGATGATCGATAGATTGGAAGCCCCTAAAGCCCGGGCAGAATCTACATATTCGTAATTCGAGACCATCATCACATTCGCTCGCATTGTTCGAGCATATGTCGGAATAGAACCAACACTCAAAGCTAGTATAAGATTCGTAGTATTTGCTCCGAATGCTGCAATAATTGCAATGGCAAGTAATATCCCTGGAATTGCGTACAAAATATCAAGCAAACGCATAATGATGTTATCTGTACGTTTGCTGTAATATCCAGCCAATGCTCCTAATGCCCCTCCCACTATGAATGGTATTAACGTAGAAGCAAAGCCTACAATTAGAGAAATTCTCGCCCCGAAGATAATTCGAGAAAATACATCTCTGCCATAATTATCTGTACCGAACGGATATTCCAAGCTTGGCGACTGAAGCAGTGCCTCATAGTTATTCTCTACTGCCATATCATAGTCAAAAGTAAAACGGCTAGACACTGATAACGCGAACATAAGAACGATAAAGAACATTCCTAGTATAGCTGTAGAATTACGAGTGATTTTATCCCACATTGTGTTCCACTTCACTATTCGTGACAGACTGTTACTACGCGTTTTAATGATTAAGCTAACGCCAAGCAGTAAGTTGAAAATATTACCTGTCAGCGAAGTGATAATTAATACAATCGCTAAGCCTTGCATCCACCCAGGCGCGCCTTCATCACTGACATACCTAGCTACAGCCACCAAAGTAAACACTTGGATAATTAAAATGACGAGTAAAGCACCCATTGCGGGTAAAAAAGTGTCCGACACATACGGTTTAAAGAGATTTAATGCAGAAATAACTAGAATAAACAGCTGGGTGAAAATCATCCAAATGCTGAATGTGTATTCTGGTGTTTTCTTCTCCTTGATCAAATTAAAACCGAATGATGCTATGAAGATATTACCAGTTAATAGAGCGGTTACTTGGACATAGCCAAGCCTTCTAGTAGCATTTTTTAAATGCCCTAAACTCAAAAGCTCTCGCTTCATTCTCCAGATTATAAAATACTGAATCGCTGTAAAAAATGCATATATAGCTGAAACACTACTAGCAATTGGCTTTAACGTACCCATATCAAAATTAAAGCTATTAAACAATAAAACTATTGTCAGTAGAAGAGATAATACTCCAGCAAAGTTTGCCTGAGTATATTCTCGTGACAGCTTTAGTGCATGTTGTTTTTTAGATACCACTTTTACACCTACTTCTTACAGTTGCTTCATCTTAGATTTTATACGCGGATCAAAAAATGCATATAAAATGTCGATGAGCACGTTCACTAAGGAAATGGTTATTGCAATATAAATAACTCCACCCATAATGGCTGGGATATCGGGTATAAACTGTTTGTCGACAATATAACTCCCAATACCACTAATATTGAATACTTTCTCTGTAACAGCTGCTCCACCTAGCATTCCACCAAACAGTAGACCGATAACCGTAATGATTGGAATCATTGCATTTCCTATTGCATGCTTCCAAAGCACTTGGCGTTGGTTTAAGCCTTTTGCTTTTGCAGTAATTATATAATCCTCATTTATAATTTCTAATACGGATGAACGTGTCATTCTCGCTACCGAAGCAGTAAGACCTGTTCCGAGCACAACTACAGGCATAATAATCGACAAATAGTTTTGAGGACTATAGGTTGCAGGAAGCCATTGTAGCTTAATAGAAAAGTTCAAGATGAAGATAAGCCCTTGCCAAAAGTTAGGGATGGACAAGCCGATCAAAGCAATGAACATAAAGGAATAATCTAAGAACGAGTTTTGTCTTGTTGCAGATATGATTCCTATTGGGATCGCGATCACTACAGCCATCACTAAAGAAAAGATAGCAATCATTAGCGTAACTGGAAACTTGTTTGCAATACTTGTAGCGACATCTTCATTTCCCGTAAAGGATGCTCCTAAATCAAATGTTACGATACCTTTTACCGAATTCCATAACTGATGTAAATAAGGTAAGTCTAACCCGTGCATTTGGTTGAATGCAGCAATCTGATCCTTCGTTGCACTTTCCCCTAAAAGATTGGCAGCTGGATCAAATGGTGACAGGTATAAAATAGTAAATACTAGAATGGAAACACCCGTTATCACAAAGACACTCATAATAAGTCTCTCAAAAATAAATTTACTGAACGCATTACTATATATACCTAACAAAAGGTACATCAGTAAGCCTGGTATAAATGAAATAATGAGAAATGTTGTATTTTCTAACAGACTTTGAAAATAGGATGTATAAGTAAGAGGCTTCGTGCCTTTTAACTGATGTATTTCTTCCATTTCAGTAGATACAAGCTTTTCTATTCGATCTTCTACTAGTTTATTTACTTCCGCCGTCATTTTTTCTTTATTAATTTTTTCATTAAAAAAGGCATGCTTTCGTTCATATTGTTCCTTATACTCTTCGTACAGTTCCTCTCGCACTCCCCTTGTCCCAAGTGCAGACTTTAAATCACTTTTTAAGGAAGAATGAGGATCCTTCTGTTTTTTTAAGTAAAAGAGTATAAAAGTAATGACATGAACCGGCAAACCAAGTAAAAATAACAAAATACTATAGAAGGAATGATGTTGTAGTCTTCCGTAGGTAAAACTAAATGCGTTGGAAGAAAGTTTTCTTCCCATACTAAATCCCCCCTCTCCATATTGTATAAATCCGAGTGGTATAGTATAGTATAGATTCGAACTACCATTAAGTCAACGCAAATTATTTAGTCTATTTAGAGTAGGGTTAAATGCGCCACTAATGTGCGTGTTTAGTCTTCTTTTTTGTAGAAACCGCTCATATTACTTTAAATATACGCTCTCTAACAACAGAGCATGAATCATAAACAATACGAAGATTTCATTCAGATAGGTGGTTTTCATGGAAACTATTTTAAAAGTAGAGGATTTACAGATTTCCTTTTTAACAAATGACAATGAATTCGAGGCTGTTCGAGGTGTTAGCTTTGAGGTTAAAAAAGGAGAAACATTGGGCATAGTCGGAGAATCTGGAAGTGGAAAAAGTGTCACGGCCCGTTCCATTATGCGCCTTTTACCTTCTCCTCCCTCCTTCATGAAAAATGGTTCCATTGAGTTTTTAGGGGAACAACTCCACACAAAAACAGAGAAGGAAATGGAAGCTATTAGAGGAAGAGATATCAGTATGATTTTTCAGGATCCAATGACCTCTTTAAATCCAACCATTCGTATCGGCGTTCAAATAGCAGAAAGCCTTATTAAGCACCAAAAGCTCTCGAAAAAAGAGGGAAAGGCACAAGCTATTGAGATACTCAAGCTTGTAGGAATTAAAAATAGTGAAGAACGTTATAACCAATATCCGCATGAGTTTTCTGGTGGTATGCGTCAAAGAGTTATGATTGCCATTGCTTTAGCATGTAAGCCTACTCTACTTATTGCAGATGAGCCAACTACTGCGTTAGACGTGACCATTCAAGCTCAAATACTAAATTTAATGAAGGATATGCAGAAGCGCTTTGGGACCTCTATTATTTTAATTACTCATGACCTTGGAGTTGTCGCTGGAATGTGTGACCGTGTAGCTGTGATGAAAAATGGAGAAATCGTTGAAACAGGAACTACCGAAGAAATTTTTGCTAACCCAAAGCATGACTATACGAAAAAACTATTAAATGCCTTACCTCGTTTAGACGAGAAGAAAAAGCCGAAGAAACCTCCTCTTCGTTCTATTGGATTAGAAAATGGAAAGCCACTGCTGGAAGTTAAATCTTTAAAACAGCATTTTCAAGTAAGTCGCGGGAATGTCTTAAAAGCGGTTGACGATATTAGCTTCTTTATAAAGCCCGGGGAAACTCTTGGTCTTGTAGGAGAATCAGGCTCAGGTAAATCTACTACCGGTCGGGCGATTCTTCGATTGCATGAGCCTACAGATGGAGATGTGCTATATCAAGGAATGGCCATTAATCGTTTAAGTAAAAATGAGCTTAAAACGATGCGTCGGCATATGCAAATCATCTTCCAGGACCCCTACTCTTCCTTAAATCCTCGTTTAAAGGTGCTAGACATTATTGGGCAGGCATTAGATATTCATCGTCTGAGCAAAAATGCAGAGGAGAGAAAGAAGCGGGTAGAGGAATTACTAGAATTGGTAGGCTTAGAGCCCTCGCATGCATTACGTTATCCACATGAGTTCTCTGGTGGACAGCGACAACGTATAGGTATCGCTCGAGCACTTGCGGTTGAGCCTGATTTTATCGTCTGTGACGAACCTCTATCGGCTTTAGATGTTTCTATACAAGCACAGATTGTAGAGCTTTTGGAGGATTTACAGCACAGACTAGGCCTGACATACTTATTTATCGCACATGACCTGTCCATGGTAAAACATATAAGTGATCGCGTTGCTGTCATGTATTCTGGAAAAATTGTAGAGCTAGCAGAAAGTGAGGAGCTTTATACTAATCCACAGCATCCGTACACTAAGTCTCTCTTAGCAGCCATTCCAATCCCTGACCCAAAAGTAGAGGCCAAGAAAAAGCGTGTGCTCATGGAAGAGTCTAATGTTACTGACAAGTATCAATTAAAGAATTCTGAGCTGGTAGAGGTATCCGACGGTCACTGGGTAGCTATCCCTAAGTAAGGTAGCCCTTGAAATTGTTTAAAGCCCATGTTAAACTTATTTTTATTATATTTAGATAATTTAATATTTTATTTCTTATCAAGAGAGACGGAGGGATTGGCCCTATGATGTCTCAGCAACCAGCCTTTTAGGTGTGGTGCTAAATCCAATAGACATTAAGTCTTGAAGATAAGAAGAATGACTTCAATATATATTGAGGGTTCTCTTCTTATGAAGCGAGCCCTCTTTTTATTTGATTTTATAGACAGTAGTAATCGCAACATAATATAAATAGAAGGTAGGAATTTAATATGACAAATCAATTACTTGTAAAAGCACCTTTCAAAGCAGATCACGTTGGAAGCTTCCTGAGACCGGAACGTTTAAAGCAAGCAAGGGCTCAATTTGAACAAAAAGAAATTTCCCAAGAGCAGCTAACTCAAGTGGAAAATGAAGAGATTATTAAACTCATAGAAAAACAGAAGGAAGCTGGATTACTTTCTATCACAGATGGAGAATTTCGTCGAAAATGGTGGCATTTCGATTTTTTAAGCGGACTAGATGGCGTGGAATTTTATGAAACCGATCAAGGACTATCATTTAAAGGGGTGCAAACAAAAGCGCATGGTATTAAGGTGACAGGAAAGATTGGCTTTAGTACCCATTACATGATTGAGCATTTCAAGTTTTTAAAAGAAGCAGCTGGGGATGCTGTTGTAAAATTTACTATTCCTAGTCCGAACATGCTTTATTACCGAGCTGCAATTGAGGAAGGTGTGTATAACAATGATGAGGAATTATTTTCTGACTTAATCACAGCTTATCAAGGGTTTATCCAAGCAATCTATGATGAAGGCTGTCGTTATCTTCAAATTGATGATACTTCATGGGCTACCTCCTTTTCCGAGGAAGGCCTCGCTTCCTTAAAGGACAGGGGGTTATCGCTAGAGCAAGCCTTATCCCTTTCTGCAAGGGCTATTAATGAGTCTATTTCTAAAAGACCAGCCGATATGCTAGTGACCATGCATATTTGTCGGGGAAATTTCCGATCCACTTATATCACAAGCGGAAGCTATGAGTTAGTTTCAGAAACTATATTCGGTGGATTACATGTGGATGGTTTATTTTTAGAATTTGACGATGAGCGCTCTGGTGGTTTTGAGCCTTTACGACATGTTAATCGAAAGGATTTAAATATTGTCCTAGGGCTGATTACCTCTAAGCATGGGGACCTAGAGGAAGAAGAATTAGTTAAAGCTCGCATCGAAGAAGCTACTAAATATGTACCAAAAGAACAGCTTTGCTTAAGTCCTCAATGTGGATTTTCTTCTACTGAGGAAGGAAACATATTAACTGAAGAGGAACAATGGGCAAAAATTCGCCATGTAGTCCAAATAGCAAAGGATGTCTGGAACTGACTTACCCACATGTGGATAACGTTAGTAGAAATGTTTTTACATTTGCCTGTTAGGGTATCTATTTAAATAAGATATCAGTTCTATATGGGAGGAATGTTTGATGAGTAAAGTTTATGAATATACAACAGATGATGTCGTAGAAGAAACTGGTAATTATACGTGTGAGTCTGGGACAACTAGAACTTTAGAAAAGGGTTCGAAATTCCCTTCCTGTCCCGATACAGAAGTAGTTACGTATTGGAAACGCTCTGAAAGTCATACCCACAGCTCAGGGCAGGAAGTATTAACATCCGGTCGCTATGTGGATGAAGATGGAGATGAAGCTTTCCTAGAGGCTGGCTCTACTTTTCCAAACTGCCCAAAAGCAGGAACCCCTACTACATGGTCCCATGCAGGATAACTAAGTTGCTGATACTTGTCTTATTTTATAGACAGGTATCAGTTTTTATTTTAATAAACAAACAGCGAGCAAGTATAAAAAGATAAGCCATCATAGCCGCTTGGATTTCTGTGGTGGTGGCTTACCGAAATAAGAAATCTTAGTTCTTTAAATCGTCTATGGACCTTTGCACCTTGTCTTCTTGTTCTTGTCGATATTTCCTTCTAGCTTCCTCTGAGACTAACATAGACTCATTAATCCCATTTTTTACTCCCCACTTGATAATAAAATATAAAAGTATAGATAAACCTATTATCCATAAAAGCAATTGTCCGGTTGTCATTTTTAAAATCCCCCTTATTTATTGCGTACAACTACTAAATAGCTTGTGTTCACTACCAGCAAGACTAAGCACATTACTGCTATAGAAAAAATTTGCGATTGCTCGCTAAAGTAAGAAAATGCAACAGCTAAACTAATACCAGTGAGCATAAACAGATTGAATAATCGATGCGATTTATAAAGTCCTTGTAAGGTCACGTACTTCTCCCCATCATCCATAGAGTCCATAAGCCGTTGCTCATAGTCCTTTGATTGGATGCTCGGAAGGTTTCTTTCTGGATAACTTGTCTTTATAAAATTTGCACTAAACATCGGAATGGTCCAGCTAGCTATGAACAAAAGTATAAAACCAATTTGTAAAATTGTATTGTTTGTCATTAGAATAGAAACTGCAACCGCTAATATAGATAAGACCTGTGAAATATTAGCAGCTATACCCAAATCAGCGACCTTTTTGTATTTGTACTCTTCCATTAAATCCTCTTGTTCCCCATCAAATGTTTGGGAATTAACTATTTTTATCTTCCTTATAAACACAAGACCGATTACTAAAAGAGTTAGAATCATAGCCAAAACAATATATAAAATCAGATTTACAGGATGGTCCCATGCCTCGCGACCCTGATCTTTGCCCATCATGATAGCATAGGTGATCGTAAAACCAGCTACCCCTCCGAGCAGTAAACTAACAATTGTTGTGAACATCTTTTTCATTATTCTTCCTCCCCTATTAAAAAGACATTTTCTACAGGCTCATTAAAAATTCTAGCTATACGTACAGCTATTAATATAGAAGGCATATATTCTTCTCGCTCTATTAAGCTAATAGTTTGCCTAGAAATCCTAGCTAACTTAGCTAGTTCAGTCTGATTGAGTCCATCTCTTGCTCTTAACTCCTTTAAACGGCTTTTCACCATTCCCCGCCTCCTCTCTTCCAATATATACAATTATAGTCATTTTGACAACTATAATTGTCAAAATGACTATAAAAAATGTCAATTAATTCAAATGTGTTTTTGTCTACAATTCTTTTGCAATTTCTTTTAGTTTATTCAAAACAAGCGCTTCCTCATTTGCCACCTGTGCTGTAGCAATCTTAATTAGCTCTTCATAATTTCCAATGCAAACAGAGCTTTGTGCCTGGAGAAACATAGGAATATCATTTGCATCATTTCCGAATGCTATAAATTGCTTACTTAGGACTCCAAGCTTTTGGAGTCCATTCCATTTATCAACACCCAATGGACTTATATCTAAAATTCCTTCCCGGCCATGGTTACAAATTTCTACTGGGAGCTGTTTAAGTTCATGTAATAGGTTTTCTTGATTGTTGCTATGTAAAATGACTACTTTTACTACTTTATTCAACTTATGTAATTCCACTTTTTCAGCTTGTTGTAATGTATCTAAATTCATCCTAATTGGATGGTTTTCGTCTCCTGTATAGGCGTAGTCCCACTCGCTGTCCACTAGGTACTGAGCTTTATATTTTTCTATGAGCTGAATAATTTTTTCCGATGTTTGCTTATCAAAATGAGTACTTGAAATGATTTGTCCCTCCTTGGCTACAAAAGCTCCATTTCCTCCTACCATAGGCAACTGATAGAAATGCCTAGGAAGTATCGGCAGTAAATCTCGGATCGGTCTTGCTGAGGCTAGAATTACCTCATGCCCCTTTTCCAATAATTCTTCCAATGCCTGTACCATCGCATTAGATAAAGGCTTCCCTTGAAAGCATATCGTTCCATCTAAATCAAAAATAAACTTCATTTCATTAACCCCCTCTATAAAATAATCATATCGCTTTGCTATATAATTAAAAAAGGACATATGTCCAAAAAGGAGGAAAAGATGAAAATTATCAAGACCTTAGAAATCATTGATCAGTATTTATCCCAATTTAATATGCAGGAGAAAGTTACGTCTCTCCAAAATCTGTCCTTTCACCTTCGTTCCTATAGTCCCAGTGAAGTTATTCTTAAAGAAGAAGATGAATTGGATGGAATTTATTTTCAAGTAAGTGGTAAGACAAAGGTCACCACTAGCTTAGAAAATGGAAAATCATTATTATTACGCTTTTGTCATCCTCAAGCAATTTTTGGAGATATAGAACTCTTTCAAAAGGTAGAAATACAATCACAGGTGGAAGCAGTAGAAGAAACCTCTTTATTATTTTTAGACAAGCAAACGATAGAATTATATTTAATGGAGGATCCTTTATTTTTAAGGGAATTATCGAAGCATTTAGCCTATAAACTACAAACGTGTACAACAGCTTCTAGAGTAAACTTGTTAGCTACAGTAGAAGCTCGGTTTGCAAGCTACTTATTAACTACTAGAGATAACCATAATCATTTTGGTAGAGAGATAACGACCAACCAAACAGAGGAAATTGCCTCCCTTATTGGAACAACTCAACGGCATTTAAATCGTATAATCCATTCATTCATAAAGAAAAAAATAATTGTAAAAGAAAACAAAACTTTTATAGTATTAGATTGGGGTATATTAGCAGTTCTTTCTAATGGTGTTCGATATGAATGAGGGGCTGGTTTAACACCAGCCTCTCATTAGACGATGTGCTTAATGTAAGTAACCACGGTTTCTTGTATGTATAAGAAGAACAGCCACCCAGCAATCCCTAGCAAAATGGAAACAAAAAGATGCAACGAATTTTGTAATGCCAGATATACAATCAGTAGCATTACAGCGGTAGCTGGGAATCCCCAAAGCACTCCTAAAGCGAACTTGCTCAGCGTAGAGGATTGCTCTCCTTGAACATACAACCAAACAATACTAAGCAAGCTCACTAAAGGCAATGCTGCAATAATACCTCCATAGGTGGGGAATCTCCTCGAAATCTCCGTTACCATAGCTATGATAATAGCGGATATAATAACCTTCATTAAAATGTACATTTTTTTGCTACCTCACTTAAGGTTTGAAATGCTTTTTCAATTATTATTTTTTCTTCCTGCGAGAGTTGATCTAAGGCTTTCGATAATTTTTGATCATCCAGACTTGTGTTTCGATATAAAACATCGGATCCTAATTCCGTTAAGCGAAGGTTAACTCTTCTTTGGTCCTCTCCACTTTTCTCTTTAACTATGTAATTTTTCTCAATTAGCCTTTTAACATGCTCGGAGGCCGTGTTATGTGAAATCTTTAAAACCTTTGCTACCTCATTAATTCCAGCATCCGAATGTTTATCCAGAAGTTGAAGTATTCGTACTGCTTGATGAGTTATTTTATCCACATGTGGATAATGTAAATAAAAATAAATGTCAGTCCAATATTCATTTAGCTGATTTGATTGTATACTCATTTTTTATTCCCCCATTTTTATATCGTATAATACGATATAATTTTAACATACCCGTAAAACTATTTCAGAAAAAAGATTCCACAAATGATATAGTTATATATATTACGGATACCGGACTAGTTTTTTGTTTTTTTGTCTTTGTTTTTGACTTTGTGTCTTTGTTTTGTTTATGTTACAAGTGCCTGGCACCTGTAATATTTGAAGATATGGTTAAGGGGTGGGTTTGGATGGATTTATTGCTGATTATTTTGCCGGTTTTTATTATCTTTTTTATTGGTTTTATAGGACAGAGGTTGATAGGGTTTGATATTAAATCTATTTCTTCTGCTGCGCTTTATCTTATGTCTCCTTTCTTAGCATTTCGTACGTTTTATACGCATGAGTTGTCGATTGATTATGTATATATTCTAGGAGCATGTCTCCTTTTAACCTTTTGCTTATTGGGAGTCGTGTGGCTTTCTTCGCTTTTTATGCAGACTACTCGTCCTCAGTTAGCAGCATTAATTTTAGGGAGTGTTTTTCCTAATAGCGGGAACTACGGAGCACCAGTTGTTCTCTTTGCTTTAGGGGCTGTTGGATTTGATTATGCTGTTGTGATAATGGTTTTCCACGGTTTGATCATGAACACCATTGGAATCTTTTTTGCCTCTTTAGGTGGAGAGGAGAAAGCTACCTGGCAGCAGGCTGTACATAAGGTTTTAAGAATGCCATTAGTTTATGCATCCTTACTGGGAGTTCTCCTTCAAGTGCTACATGTGACTGTGCCTCAGTCCGTAATGGAAGGTGTGGGACTAGCTGCAGATGCTTCTATTCCGACCGTCATGCTTGTGCTCGGTATGCAATTGGCAGTAATCTCAAGAAAAAAAGTTGCATATCGATTTGTTACGACAGCAACGGTTGTTCGAATGTTTGTTTCACCTTTACTGGCAGCAGCCATTATGTTTTTTCTACCGGTAAATGACTTACTTAAAACGGTTTTTATCATTCAAGCTGCCATGCCAACAGCTGCAAACACCACGATGCTTTCTTTACAATTTGGAACTGAACCAGATTTAGTATCCTTTACAACCTTTATAACTACTATTCTCAGTATCCTTACCATTCCATTCGTTTTGTTTTTTCTCGGAATTTAAATTCTAAAGCTTTTCTAAAGCCCGTTTACCGACTACCTTTCTTAGGTGGTCTTTTTTGTAAAAGTATCTAAAGAATCGAGAATGTTACAGGTGCCAGGCACCTGTAACATTTTTTATATCCCTTGCCTCACCGAGACCTGCAGTGGTTATTAAAAATTGTTTTTTGGGTTGTCCCTCTAGTCTTATTTCATTTTTTTTTACATAGGTTGGTTTGAAGGAGTGATTAAAGATGGAAAATTGGCAGTTTCGGGGTAGTTATAAGCCATACGTTTCTCCACGGGATCCTTGCCCCCCTATTTTAGTTAGAAAGTTTGTGCTTCCTCCACAGCTATTCACTAATTTTCAACAACCAGGATTACCGCAAAATACACCAGCAGATGCATTAATGCAAGGCTCTTTATGGCCACAGTTTGTCGACGGATTTTATAGGGAGGAGGGAATATCATGACATCCAGCGATCACCAGTGGAATCTATTAAAACAAGTACAGCAAATGGATTTTGTTGTCGTAGAGCTGACTCTCTACACCGATACACATCCAGATGATTTAGATGCTTTGGAGCAATGGCGTATGGCTATAAAAAATGCAGCTGCAGTAAGGAAGAAATATGAAGCTCAGTATGGTCCGCTTTCATTAATGACTACTCCCTCCAAGCAAGCATTAGATGTTGGCTGGCGCTGGAACTCTACTCCATGGCCATGGCAAATTTGAAAGGAGAAAACTAATGTGGGTTTATGAGAAAAAACTGCTTTATCCTGTAGAAGTTACGACATGCAACCCAATGCTTGCTAGATATCTTATGGAACAGTACGGTGGAGCCGATGGAGAGCTCGCCGCTGCTTTGCGCTATATGAACCAGCGATACACGGTTCCTGATAAAGTAATTGGAATTCTTACCGACATTTCAACAGAAGAGTTTTCTCACCTAGAAATGCTTGCTACCATGATTTATAAATTAACTAAGGATGCAACTCCTGAGCAATTAGAAAAAGCTGGCCTTGGACCTCATTTTGTTAATCATGGACATTCTTTATTCTATGAAAATGCTGGTAACGTTCCTTTTACCGCTGCATACATTCAATCTAAGGGTGACCCAATTGCAGACTTATATGAGGATATTGCCGCAGAAGAAAAAGCTCGTGCCACCTATCAATGGTTAATCGACATTTGTGATGATCCAGGTGTAAGTGATGCTCTTCGTTTCCTTAGAGAAAGGGAAAATATTCACTCCTTAAGATTTAGAGAATCGGTAGAGCTACTTATAGAGGAAAGAGACCAGAAAAAAATATTCTAAATAGAAATGCTTGGTGACTAGTCAAATCTAGTTCCCAAGCTTTTTCTATTTAGGTTACATAATGATTACAGGTGCCTGGCACCTGTAATCATTATGTAACGCTCGAACTTGTAAGCATTATAAAATCATCGTACCTGTAGTCATCTTGCATTTAATGGGAGTGTTTGGTCTGGTATATTCTTATTTGCTAGGGCAACAATAACTTAAATAATACTTCCGCCAAATATGCTACAAGGAGGAATATAAATGAAGTCACTTGTCATTAAAATTGGAGTAATATTCCTTGTGCTTTTTGGCATTGGTTATACTACCTCCGCCATGGATAAGGGGCGACCTTATTACGAAGAGAAGGGATATGTTATGTGGGAGATAAAAACAGACGAGAAGGTGATCGCCCTTACCTTTGATGATGGTCCCCATCCTACATATACACCGCAGGTTTTAGATTTATTAAAAAAATATGATGCAAAAGCAACTTTTTTTGTTATCGGTGAAAGAGTTGAGAAGTATCCAGAGGTTGTTTCTAGAATGGGGACAGATGAACATGAGATTGCCAACCATACGTATACACATCCACTAACTATTTCCCCAGCTAAGCTAAAGGAAGAATTAGAAAAGACAAATGATATCATTCATAAAATAACAGGAACCTATCCCATTTTTTATCGGCCAGTAGGTGGCCAGTATAATGACAAAATTATTAATACTGCGATTGATGAAGGTTATAAAGTAATTATGTGGTCTTGGCATCAGGATACAGAGGATTGGAAAAGACCAGGTACAAAGAAAATTGTTAAAAAGGTATTATCAGGTGTTAAGCCAGGCAACATTGTTTTATTCCACGATTCTGGAGGGGACCGTTCTCAAACTATTAAAGCACTGGAAGAAATACTTCCTGAGCTTCAGCGTCAGGGATATCGGTTTGTAACTGTCTCAGAGCTTATTGAAATACACTCAATGTCTTTGCATCCATAAGTGTCTATAGTATGGGTAAGGATGATTTTTTTACTCCTCCATCCATGTAAAAAGCTTGAACCATTAGAATCCCTAACGGTTCAAGCTTTCATTATTTCTACTTATTCTTTTTTATCCTTTTCAAACAAGACAATTAAAGCCGGTAATAAAATACCTCGAATTAAGAAGGTATCGAGAATAATACCTACCGCAACAATGAAGCCGAATACGAACAGTAATTGAATTGGCTGAGTCATTAAGACAGCAAATGTAGCTGCCAATAGAATCCCAGCAGAGGAAATTACTCCTCCTGTATGAGAAACTGCAATTTGAACAGCATCCTTTACTGAATGCTTTTGACGTTCCTCCATAAAACGAGATATTAAAATGATATTGTAATCTATACCAAGCGCAACTAGGAACACAAAGGAATACAATGGAACTCGATTACTGATAGTATCAATATCAAAGAATAAGTTAGATAAGAACATTCCTAAGCCCAATGCAGCTAAGAATGATAAAAGAATGGTTCCCATCATGTAAATAGGCATTTTAATAGACTTTGTCAACACGATTAATAGAATGAAGATCAAGATCGTTTCTAATACAACGATAATGATTAAATCACGATCATTAACTGCTCGATCATCCACTTGAGCAGCTGTCTCACCTGCAAAATAAAGATCGCCATTAGCATCCAATGCAGAAACAATATCCTCTTTCTCTTCTATCATTTTCTCGAGAGCATCCATTGATTCAGTAGAATATGGACTGTCCTTAAAGGTTAATTGGTATTGCACTGCTAACCCATCCTCTGATACACCAGTAGGACGTACTGAGTTTACAAGTTCTTGATTTTGAAGCTGCTCCAAAATACTTGCTTGAACTTCCTCCGTTACTTCTTCCTCTGATTCAAAAAGAACAGTTGTTGGTGCTAAATCACCTTTCGCAAACTCTTCCTCTATAATCTCATAGCCCATACGTGATGGCATATCCTCTGGGAAGGACTTCATCGTATCGAACTCATACTTAAGGTTAAACATGTTTAAAGCAGATCCCACTAAAATAACAAGTATGATTAGAGCCGCTACAATTGGTTTCCCTACAACGAATGCACCAATTTTGCTCCATAGTTTACTGACCTTCTCTTCCCCTTCACCGTACTTAGGAATGCGTGGCCAGAACGACTTGCGACCAAATAACGTGAACAATGCAGGTATTAATGTTACAGAAGCAAACATAATAACAAACATCGTAGTACCAAAGATAGGAGCGAAGTTTCTATAATCTCCGAAGCTGGCAAAGAACAATACTAGCATTGCTGCAAGAACAGTACCACCTGCAAAGAATACAGGTATTCCTGTTTCTCTCATTGCCCACTTCATCGAATCGAACTTACTCTCATAATTCTTCAGTTCCTCACGATAACGAGAGAAAACAAATAAAGAATAATCAATGGTAGCTGCAAACAATAGAATAGACATAATAGATAATGACTGAGCTGCTAAATCTAGACCTCCTGCTCCGAGAATACCTAACAATTGATTAACTACCTGATATACAATCCCTGCAGCCAATAATGGAATAATTGCTAATAAAGGAGATCGATAAATGACGATTAATAGAATTAAAATGATACCAACAGTAGCTAAAATCAATACTAAATCTGCTCTTTCAAACAAATTAGTCGTGTCTACCGCAATACCAGCTGGGCCAGTAATATAAACATCTGCTCCCGTATCTTCCAAAACTATATCTCTTATTTCTTCTAGTGATTTTTCTAATTCAGCAGTTTCTAAAGAGGTTATAAAATTTAACGGAACAACGGCTGTCTTTTGGTCCTCTGAGAAGAAACCAGCTAGAGCCTGAGGTGGCAGGCTGCTAAAAGGAACAACTTCCTTTACACCTTTAATATTTGCTGCACTTACTTTATCTAATGCTTCTCCAAGGGCTTTTACATCAATTTCTGTATCCTTGGATTGTAGTACTAAAATAGCTGGAAGACTTTCTGCATCCTTAAAGTGCTCGTCAATATGCTTTTGAGCCACTACGGATTGAACATCCTCAGGAAGAGACGTGACGCTTGATACTTTATGGTCTCCCGCTCCAGGTGCAAATATTGTTAGTAAGACCATAATCGCTATCCATGCACCGATTGTAATCCACATACCCTTTTTAGTGGCTACAAAATCAGTGACACTTCCTAATAACTTTTTCAACAATTCCACTCCCTACTTGGTTTATTAAGTGACACTAGTGTCACTTTGGATAAAAAAACATTTTACTTTTTCATTATCCTTTTCTATCATTTTCCTGTCAATGAATCGACCTTGAACATTCCACTGCTCAAGATTTCCTTAATAGAAGCCACCCACTCGCCTTCAGGAATATTAAAATGGTTGGGGATTGCGATAATTTGAAAGATCATCCCAAGTAAAACTGCTGTAGGCAAATGCTCCTTAATAAGACCTTCTTTTCTCCCTAGTTCAATAAACCCTTCAAATTGCTGGTACATACTAATATAGTATTCGCTTATTCTAGATTTATTATTCAATGCCCGTTTTGTCGTCGGTGCAGGAATTTGACCAATGATATCCAGTATCTCGTAAATATTATTATGCGCAAAAATAAAATCAATCAGCTCATTAAACTGAGTTTGGAAATCAGAACTTTTATTCAACTTATCAAAATCCGATAAAAACCTAGCCATCTCATACATTAGAAACTCAGAAATTAACTCATCCTTATTATCATAATATTTATAGAGACTTCCTCTTGAAACACCCAGACGTGAAGCCAGCTTACTAAACGTAAAAGCCTCATAGCCATCATGAATAATTAATTCCTTTGTTTCCTTAAACAAATGCTCATCAGTAAATTTTCTTTCACGAGCCATATCCAACACCTCACTATCCCACTCATTATATTACAAAAACCAACCTACACAAAATGACAGCAATGTTACAGGTGCCTGGCACCCGTAACATTACTGTCATTGTTTTATTTGTGGTTTGTTATGGCAGTTGCTATTTGGTCAATAGAAGGTACGGTGCTCGCTTTATTGTCTTCTGTAAGGACTGTGAATATGAGTAGCTCTCCGTCCTTTGTTTTCGCATAGCCTGCAAGTGCTTTAATGTTTTTAAGGCTCCCGGTTTTCGCCATTACGTTTCCAGCAGCTGGTGCTGTTCCTAGTCTGTGGCGCAGTGTACCACCAACGTAGCGATCTTTAGATCCAGCGATAGGCAGACTCTTATAATAAGTGTTGTACCAAGGCTCTTTTCTGATTACATACAATAATTGTGAAAGCTCTCTTGATGTAATTTTGTTGGAGTAGGATAGTCCAGAAGCATCCTCGAACTTCCATTGGGAAGTGTCTATACCAACAGAGAAAGCATAATCTCGCATGACTTGAAGTCCTGCATCCCAGCTTCCTTCACCATAAACCTTTTTTCCCATTTCCTTCGCTAAAATCTCAGCGTGTACATTGTTGCTCAGCTTCATGAATGGAATGATTAAATCCTTTAAAGGTTGTGACTTTCTTGTAAGGAGGGTCTTAGCGGTAGCTGGTGTTTTCCCTTTCACTAATTTACTAGATTTCCCAAGGGTAATCCCCTTCTCTGCTAAGGATCTTTTGAAAATGTCCAGTGCATACATCGTTGGATCTGTGACGGCAATCCATTCCTTGGATCCAGAAGTTCCTATAGGAGAGTTTCCAGTAATAATGACTTTGTTTGTTCCAACCTCACGAGTGATTTTCAACGTGTTTTTACTTCCTTTTGGAACTGTCTTAGATTTATTGACTACCTTTAGTACATTTGTATTCGGAGATAGCGTTACTCTGGCTGCTTTTCCATTGCTTGTCGGTTTAGCTTCCACAATGACAGACCCTGCATCAAAATCTCCATTTGGAGATAAGGTCAATGCCGAAATAGGGGCAGCATAATAATAAGGCACGTCCTCCGCCATAATCCCCGAGGACAATCCAACGCTGTCATACCATGTATCATCTCCAATTAGGTTACCTGATATATGCTTAATACCTTGTTTGGAAAGTCCTGCGGCAAAATTGTCAAAATGGCTTTTTAATAAAGTCGGATCCCCTTGCCCTTTAAGATAGAGATTACCATTCAAGGTACCCTTACTTACCTTTCCATTCGTTAATACAGCAGTAGAAAACCGGAAATCCTCTCCCAAAGTTTCTAACGCTGTAGCTCCGGTCAATAGCTTTAAGGACGATGCAGGAGTAATTCCTTTATTTCCATTGCGTTCATAGATGATTTCTCCTGTAGAAGCCTTGCGAACTGTAATACTGGAAGTTGCATTTTTCATTCGATTGTCTGCCATTATGGTATTTAATTTATTCGTTAAACTAGTATAGGTTGAAGCAGCCTCAACCGATGAAATGGACGGAGTAGGTACAAATATAGCGCTTCCTGTTAAGATGATAGCTACTAATGTAATAAGTACTTTTCTGCAAGCCTTCAATTCTCTACCTCCAAATTATCTATTTTTTGTTAGTTTAACATGAAATAGTAAAATAATAAGTTCAAATTGTATATATTTCTAAAAACCTGTCTTTTTTCCTACTACAAAATAAAACGAGGTGTAAAGTCACTGACCTTATCACCTCTTCTAACTTTCTACTTTAAAGGTTTTAAAGCATTAGTTTGCTCTAAGTAAATAAACGCATCATATCTTTCACTTATTTTAGAAGGAACGTAATTACCATAGGCCTCAAAAGAGGGATTATAAACGACTCCTATGGCTCGATGACCTATCCACTCATTGAACAGAGCACGATTATCTTTATTAAAGAGTAATAGCTTGTCTCCACCTCCAGCATCGTGGAGCACATCCTCCCAGGAATCCTTCCTCGCTGGAGGAACTTTTTCTTTTTTGTAGGGGGTGTCCCATTCATCTGCAGCTATTACTGTTCCTGAATGAGTACCAAAGCCTAACGCAAATACATTGTCTCTTCTATTTTAAAGACGAAGGATTTGTCCAACATTCAACATACCTGCATCCTTCATATCTGTAGCTGACGCATCACCAATATGCGTATTATGCTCCCAAATAATGATTTTTGCATCTTTTCCATGGTAATCCATTATTTCATTAATGGCCTCTACCATATGCTCATCTCGGACATTCCATGATAGATCATCACTTCGAACCATTGCTCGGTAATATTCCTCTGCATTTTGGGCCACTAAAGCGTTTATCTTCAAATTTAAGTCATTTTCTTCTTCGTCTTTAAAGTTATCTTCGTGTTCTCTGATGGACTTGATAAGCTTTGATACCTCTTCTATGCACGCCTCCGAGATGTCTAACGTGGAAAGTGCGTATGTTTCCGGATGGCGATTAAATGGTTCAAAGCAAGAAATAGCTCTTTGTGCAAATTGTAATTCCGTTCCGTTTGGATCAGTTTCCTTTAAATATCGAATAACCTCATCCAACGATTCCCATAGGCTATATACATCGATTCCATAAAAGCCAATTTTATCTTCCTTATGGCCATTATAATCCTTTAACCATGTAGAAAATTCAGCAATTTCTTCGTTGGCCCACATCCAGGTTGGCCAACGCTCAAATGCAGCCTTAAGCATTTCTTTAGCATCCGAGTACTTACTATAACCCTTTATGAATCGATTAATGTGCTGTGTGGATGGCCAATCTCCCTCCACCGCTATTAAAGTAAAACCCTTTTCCTTTATTAATCTTTTGGAAATTTCAGCTCTTACCTTATAAAACTCCGAGGTACCATGACTCGCCTCGCCAAGTAAAACAATGTTAGCTCCCCCAATTGCCTCTAATAAAGGATTTAAATCTTCATCCGTGGACATCGGCAACGCAAATTGCTGAATAGACTCCTTTAATTTCTTCAATAATTGCACTCCTCTCATGTAAAGTTTGAGTAATCTAAATTATTTTTATTCTATTTTATATGCCGAGCTAGAAATTAACCAAATATATGGTATGATATTGTAAATTAAATGCGATGAAGAGAAGAGTAAGTAATTTAAAGTCTTCCAAAAGAGAGTCCTGGTAGCTGAAAAGGGATGTAGAAGGAATTACTGAAACAAGCCTCTGAGCTTCACATAGGACTCGTATAAAACGGGGTATGATGTGACGGGTGCTCCTGTTATAGAGCTAAAGTATAAGCATTTTCTATGCCGTACTTGAAAAGGCTCCTTTGGTGACAATGGGGCAAACTGGGGTGGCACCACGACATGTTAATCTCGTCCCCAAGACAATCGTCTTGGGGGTGGGATTTTTTTATTTGTAGTAATAAACATGTCGGGAGGAATATAAATGAATAAGCGGAAAGTTAGAGCTCTTTATTTAGGTGTAGTCGGACTAGCTAACATTGGAGGGTGGATTTATTTACTTGCCCTTAATCTAATTATTTTGGACAAAACAGGGTCTGTATTAGCTGTAACTGGATTATATATAATTAAACCCTTCGCTAGTATGTTAATTGGACCTTGGGCTGGAAGTATGATTGACCGTGTTTCTACTAAGCATTTGATGATATTTTTAGATATTATCCGGGCTATTCTCGTAGGCTCTCTGCTTTTTGTAGATTCCTTATGGGTTATCTATTTGATGGTGTTATTTATACAAATGGCAGGTGCCATATTTGAAACAAGCTCATTTACTTATATGACTTTATTGTTACCAGAAGAGGATCGAAACAAGTTTAATGCTGTGTTAACCTTTGTTCATTCGGGTGCCTTTGTGACAGGACCTTTTCTGGCAGGTATATTATTTATGCTTGCACCACTTGAATTTTCATTAGTTATAAATGTGTTAATCTTTATTTGCTGCGGTATATGGACTATATTCCTGCCCAATATACTCAATACGATTCCTGAGGTGAAAAAACACCTCCACGTAAAGGAGGTGCGAGAAGATTGGTATGCTGTTTGGAACTTCAGTAAAAAATACTTGTCCTTTTTCTTCATTTATATGACCTTCCAAGGGACGATGCTAGTAACTGCAGCATTAGATTCCACAGAAGTTGCTTTTGCAAAGGAGGTGCTCTTATTGACGGATGCTGCCTATGGATCCCTTGTTAGTATAGCTGGACTGGGATTTCTACTAGGTGCAATATGTACAAATTTGTTAGTAAGGTTTCTTTCGCCTAAAGCAATGATGGGTATAGGGACGTTTTTTGTAGCAAGTGGATATTTTATTTATAGTCTCTCAACTTCCTATTTTGCAGCAAGTATTGGGTTTTTCGCATTATCATTCAGTCTTTCCATCGCCAATACTGGTTTTATGACATATATCCAATCACGAATTCATTCTAATATGATGGGACGCATCACTAGTTTATATGAGATTATTTCTAGTTTTGTTCAAATAGTAGCAGTTCTTCTATTCGGACTAGTTGCTAGCTTGGTATCCGTCAAAGTAGTGGTCATAGGCGGCTCCATTCTCATGCTACTTGGTTCATGTTATTTAATCCTTATTACATGGAGAATATCTAAAACAAGAGGTTTTGAAGCCCTTTGACTATTTACTTTTTTCACACGCAAAGGCTAATACCACAGGAATTCTTTGTCTTCGTTTAAATTCTTCTTCACTAGAAAAGTGTTGACGTTTAGGAGTACCTTCACGCAATTCTAAAATAGTAAAGCCATTGTCTCGTAATGCTGTAAAGTATTGCTCAATTGTACGGTGAAATTTTACGACTATGTGATCGATCCAAGGTTCTTCTCTTTCTCCATCTAGAAAATAATTGTCCACTATCCAATTCTCACGTTTCTCTCCAGATTGCTTGCTTAAAAAGGAAGAAGTCGTGAGAGGATGCTGGACACTAAATATGAATTTACCATTATCCTTTAAACTTTTATGTATAGAGTCGAATAGCTGATTTATATCTGACACATAATGTATAGCAAACCTAGAAGTCACTATGTCGTACGCTTTGGCTGGGTAAGGATATGACTCCATTGTATCCTTAATCACCTTGCCATTTAACGTCTTTAAATTCACTTTGGCTGCTTCCACCATTTTTTCGGAGCCTTCCACACCTATATATTCAGTAGCTCCATTCTGTATCAAATCCTTACCAAATGAGCCATCACCACAACCTAAATCTAGTATGGAATTACCAGTAATATCTCCTAGCATTTCAAAAATCATCGGTCCTTCAATCGCATTATTCGGGCTGTCCGAACGGTCTCTCCTCTTAAAGTAATTCGTGAAAAATTGTTCTTGGTTGTAGGCGTTAAATCCTTTATGTGACATTAAGTAACCTCCATTTAGTTATAGTTATAGTTATAGTAATATAGCGATGCATCAAAGTGTTGAGAATAGGCAAAGAATGATACCATAAAAGAATAAAATATCAGCACTTCGAGTTAGAAAGAACAGGTGAGTTATGAAAAAAAAGAAAACTACTCTCTCCAAAAAACAATGGATCTTAATCGGTGGATTTCTGTTCCTTTTATTCTTTTTCTTAATAAACCAAGACCTAATTAGTATCCTTTTAGATGGAGATGTAGATAAAGCCAAAACATTTCTAGATAAAAATATTGCTTATGCATTGTTTTTTATGGCATTGGTCATGGTGATACAAAACTCTTTTACTGTTTTTCCGCTAATATTAGTAATTACTATAAATATTGCATTGTTTGGTTTTGTAAATGGCTTTTTATGGAGCTGGTTTACTAGTGTTCTCGCTTCTATTATCGTTTTTTATGGCGTTCGCTACATATTCCAAAGCATGATTATTCATAAGTTTGATGCGAAAATAATCGAAAAAGTAGATGCAAATGGCTTTGCTTACGTATTCCAAGCAAGACTCTTTCCTTTTGTCCCAACTAGCCTCGTAAATATTTTAGCTGGACTTAGTACGATCCGAATTTTGCCTTTTACAATTGCTACTACTTTTGGCAACTTCATATACTTCTTTATCCTTGCATTAATCCCTGCTGGCATCTTATCCTCTGATTTAGATGAATATTTGATTCTAAGCATTATTTTTGTGACTATTGCTCTTTATTACGTTATAAAACTCATTAAACATAAACGTAAGCCTGTTTCGGATTCTGAAAACGTAAAATAACTTAGCCACCAATATATATGCATCACTTGAGGATGGTCCCTCCTATTTCCTGAGACCATCCTCTTATTTATTTTCCTTGTGCTGCAATAGAAACTGCTTTATTACAAAGCCGAGACAAAATGGCTCTCCCGTGAGATAGGGTCACCACACAATGTATCATGGACTATCACGACCTAGCTTCTTTTCCAGGATCCTTCTTCATTAGTTCTGAGAGATTTCCCTTCTGAGTCTATACTGTAGTCCAAAAATCACATTAGATCATCCTCCATTTTATAACCTTTAAACCGTGGAAATATACATATTCCAATAAGCTTCAAGCTGCTTTTCCTGGAAGATGGTTAAGCTACTCATACTAAGTATCTCTTCTTTTAAGACCTGAACCTTGTCTTGCTGCTTTATGTTATAAAAACTCTTACCAAGTTCAACTCGTAATCTATTTTTTACCGATAAATTGCCAAAAGGATCGAAATAAGAGTCAATTCTAGATTTATCTTTTACACCTGTGTAGGTAAATCGTTGGTAGTAATTTAACCCCTTCTCTAGCTCAATATATCTTTTAATAGCTTCGGTATCCGTGATTGTTTCCTTTAAAAGCTCTAGCTTAACTTCTAACAGCTTTACTTCACTTGTATAATCATGTTCTCTTAATGTATCTAGATTTTCTTCTACCCATTTCATATCTATTTCATGATTAGCCTGCAAACCTAGTATATTAAAGGAACATACGGCGTAAGCGTCATTAACTTCTTTGTGCTGACTAATTTCCTCATTAGTTGGATAACCAAATTTAGATGGCTGTATAATTTCCATGGAAGCGTTATTGGATAATATACTTTCAATATCTACCTTGTGCTTATGCTCAACTATGATTAATATAGTTTTTCCTGGATGACTCTCAGCAATTGACTTAATACTCATCGCTTGCATATAGGTTCTATATTGAAATAATCGTCTCGCAAAATCCTTTTCCCCTGATGATTTCGTTTGTATCCATTCATTATTTTGTTTTATAACTTCTTTGCATTCTGAGTAAAAGAAATCTTCCTGTAAATTAGAGAAAAAAGTGAATTTCTTGAGGGAGTTTTCTCCTCTAAAAAAGGCTGGCTGATCACTATCATTTATACCGTATGCTAATAGTTGATCATTCGAAGATGCATTCCAATCAAACGGAAAAATAGGTACGCCTTTTTGAAGTGCATAGGGTAATATTATTTCTTTTTGCTCGTAAGCATATTCCTGTAAATCCATACGCGCATATTTTTCAGGGGTTCTTTGAATCCCTATTAAATCTGGATTTACTCTATCAAAAAATGCTCGATAAACGGCAGGTTGACAATCTCTAGAAACGAGCTGATAAGCATGATTTACCCCTAGTATGATTAAATTAGATTTCAATGAGCCCTACCTCCTTCACAATTACATTACTTAAATATTCAGTAAATTTTTGGAATATACTTATTTTAACATGTTTTTGTTAACTATTTAGATTCAATTTATTTTATTTTTTATAAGTGTAGATTTTCCTTTTCCAACCATTTACTATAATAAAAAAGAAGGAAAAATCCAATCGAATATAGGAGATTATAGCTATGAAACTTGCCATAATTACAGATATCCATGGAAATGAACTTGCCTTAAAGGCAGTTTTAGAGGAAATTGATAGACAACACGATATCGATGAGATTTGGTGCCTTGGTGATATGATTGCCATGGGTCCTGATACGAACGAAGTATTAGATTTATTATTTTCTCGACCAGATATCCAAATGATTACAGGCAACCATGATGAAGCCATACTTTCGCTCAAAAAAGGGGAGGGTCATCCGGAAAGCTATAGCCATACGTTCGAACATCATTCATGGATTGCTAATCAGTTAAGCCAAAAAAATGTTGAAAGACTTACAAGCCTCCCACGTGTACTGGAAAAAAATTTAAATGGTATTCGTATACTCGGCATCCATTATCATATCGAAGAAGAAAAAAGATGTGCTCATATTAAGGACGAACCTTTTCATAGTATCTTAGAAGGCACTTTAGAAAATATGGAGAAAATGTATTCTACCTATCCCGCAGATATTATCTGCTTTGGTCACCATCATCCACAGCATCTTTTTTCAAATGAAAAACAAATCTACTTAAACCCTGGTGCTTTGGGGGTGTCAAAAGATACTACAGCTCCTTTTGCAATTATAGATGCTTCCTCTAAAGAACCATCTATATCAATCCGTCATGTAAAATATGATAAAAAAGCCTTTCTGAAAAAGTTTGAGGAATTAGAGGTTCCTCAAAGAGAAATTCTATTTAAGTTGTTTTATGTGAATCAATAAATATTAACTATACGGAAAGACCTTAATCTCCTGAACTACTGTTTAGGGGATTTTTATATATATCATTTTATTATTAAAAAATGATAATATAATGATTAACTTTTGTTATATATCACTTTAAAGTAATAAAGTGTATTGACCCTATTCTGAATAGTTTTTATAATTAACACCAATCTGTAAGGATGGAGGAAAGAGAAATGAAAGAATTTATGAGTAAATTACTTACTGGGATGAGCATTGGAATTGTTGTAGCTCTTATACCAAATGCTTTACTTGGAGAGATATTAAAACTATTAATACCACATTTTCCGTTTTTACAGCCATTATTTGATATAACCGTTTACTTAATGAGTATGCTTTCTATTTTAATCGGGATTATGGTAGGTATTACTTTTAAACTAACCCCTATTCAGACAGCTAGCGTTGGGTTAGCAGCAATGGTCGGTAGTGGGGCAGTCATGAAAACTGCTGACGGTCTTTTTGCATTGAATGGGATCGGGGTTGTTCTTAATACAGGAATTACGGCAGCTTTAGCAGTATTATTTGTGACAATGATTGGAGATAAACTAAAAGCCTATGCAATTCTTCTCATACCAACACTTACTATTATGATTCCAGGAATGGTCGGTTATCTTATATTGCCATTCATGAAGAAGTCTACTGGTTTATTAGGCGAAGGAATTGCTTATTTGACTACCTTACAGCCGGTAGTGATGGGCGCAGTAATTGCTGTGGCATTCTGTCTAATTATTTTATCGCCTATTTCGACGGTCGGTGTTGCGACTGTTATCATGCTCTCTGGAGTCGGTTCAGGTGCAGCCAACTTAGGGATAGTGGCAACCGGGGTCGGATTGGCAATTGCAAGCTACAAAGCAAATAATTTAGGGACTGCATTAGCACATGTACTCGGTTCCCCTAAAATCCAAATGCGTAACTTTTTTATGAAGCCAAAAATTGTTTTTCCGATGGTTATTAGTGCCGCCATATTGGGAGGATTAGCAGGTGTCTTAAATATACAGGGTACTCCCATGAGTGCAGGCTTTGGCCTATCTGGTCTCGTAGGTCCACTAAATTATATTAATCTAGCCGAAGGAGGTTGGAACCTTAAGAATATAACTATTATGCTTAGTACCTTTCTTATTCTTCCGATTGCATTAAATGTAGGATTGATATACTTATTCTCACGTAAACTTAAAATGATTAAAGCCCAGGATTACAAACTGGATTTCGAATAAGTGAGTTTGCGATGAATAAGACGCTGGTAAATAACTAGTCAGTAATTTAAAAGACGTGAAATCAATATAAGATTTCACGTCTTTACTTAATTTATTTATATCGACCAAATAGATCTTGTACGATGGTATAAGACTCTTTTAAGCGCTCCTCGTATTCAGGTAGATTCCACTTATCCCAAGTATAGCTATTTAGCTTTGGTAAAACATTTGCTTCCATGGAAGGCAACGTATCCTGAAGTATGTCTTGCTCATTCAGTAACAAGGCACCTACAAATATTTCATCCACAAACTTGCTGGCCTCTATTCCATCCTTGTATAAATCCCCCATGAACTCTTTTTGACTAGGGTCTTTGGCACGTAGTAATAGCCAAGGAATTCTAAGCTCGATTTTACCATCGGCTATGTAATAATCCGCTAGTGAATTATAATCACTAGCTTCTGGATTTCCATTTCCCCGTTTTAGCTTTCCTGCTTCATAGGATTCAAAGGGAAGCGTTGTTTTTTGTTGTGGCAAGTATAGTTCCTTATTTAAGGCATATTGCTCTTTTACAAATTTCCCGCTATCCAAAGAAGGAGTTGCTGGCTTTGGCTTTAGTAAGTTTAATACATGACCATATTGATAGGAGAAAAAGTCGTAATATTGATCGACGAGTAAACGAGATTCACTTTCCTTTAAATTTACTATAAAGTCTATCCCGTTTGTAAAAGATATATTAGGCAAGCCTTCAAACTTAGTATTTCCTTGATCCGGAACGACATCTAGAAGAATCATAGGGTATCCAGTAAATGACGTATCATAATCTAATCTTATATATAAATATCTTTCATCATGGTCTACATATAAAGATTGTATACTTCCGTCTTTCTTTTCATAGATCGGCTTCCCCTTCCATTCCTCTGTTTTTCCATCGACTCTAATCTTATGGCGATCAAAGCTCAAAAGACCAAACTGTTGCTCATTAGTTTGCGCATTGGACCAGTAAGGGCGTCTATCTGGATTATCATAGTCCACGGTATTCCACGTACGCTTAAACCATTCATCTTGCCAGGTGAAAACTAAGCCTCCTAAGAGCTTTTCTGCCATAATATCTTCAAATAGACGGCTAATTATTTTACCCTGCTCCTCTTCGGAATGAAAACCTTGATTCCAACCAAATGGATTTTTATGCGTTAGCCCCCTAGAGCCTGGCACTCCAAATTCCGCAATTAGTATTGGCATACGATGCACCTCGTGTAGCTCTTTTAAGTAAGCAGCATAGCTATTAAATTCACCACGGTGATCTACAAATTTTTGATAGGACTCCTCATAATTAAAGAAGTCAGGATAATAGGGGTAGACATGGTAGGAAGCGAATTGCTCAGTTAGCTTCATTTCATTTTTTGTGTAGATGACGTTAGGATCTACACCTACCAGATCCTCCTGTTCAGCTGGCTCTGCGGGATGCTCTAAAATATCCGTTGTCACCCAGTTGGTAAAGCTCATTGGTCTTACCCAGTTATAGCTCGCTTTTTCATACTTAACGATAGTATCCATTTGCTCTGCCAACCAATATTCAAACGGCCTTGCTCCCTTCGTCTCAAAATATGTACCGTCATACTCTCCTATGGAGCTGTGCTTTTCATTTGTATTTAGTACCATGTAAGGGTACCATTCGATGCCTAGAACCCATCCTGCGATATACTCAGACACATCAGCGTTGTAAACACCCGAAGCATGCCCTGGCCTTTCTTTGACTATTTTGTTTCCATGGATAACATCGACAATTGTCTTCATTTCCGTTTGAAAATCTTTCAAATTTTCTTCCTCAAAAGCGTCTAATGATTCCTCCAGCTTTTCTTCATTGATCCAAACGCCATGAAGAACATAAATTTTATTTTCATGTTCCTCGTTATAGCGTTTCAAGGCATTATAAAAGCCGGGAGGATGTAATGTATAAACGCGCACCATGTTAGCGCGCATCTCCCCTATTTGTTTGAACCAGCGATAATATTCTTCCTCGGTAATAGCTGCTTCACCGGGAAAATAGCCTGGTTTTCCCATACCGATGTTTACCCCTTTAATGGTTAAGGGCTTCCACTGGTCATTCTCATACACTTCAAATGTTTCGCCTTTTACTCTAGCGTTATAGCCCAAGCCATCTTCCATGTTGGTCCCCTCACTTGTATGGAAATCTTCCAATATTACCTCCATCATAGGAGCATACGTAGACCAGTAAAAAGCATTATCAGCAAATCTCTCAGCAAATTTATAGATGTTTGCTAGCCCCTTTAGCTGATAAAAAGCAGGAACCTTTGCTACATCATTGAAGTCACCTGCAAAATAATAACTAGATGAATTTGACTGTTCTCTTGCCAAAACTGCAGCAAATTCTGTTGGGATTGAATACTCCTCAAGTAAACTCTTACCCGCCTCTGTTAAATCCCATTGATAATTAGCTAAAACCTTTGTTCCCTCTTGCGGCACTACTATGTCAAACCAATATTTGTAATCCGCACTTTTCTCGAGATCAAATTTGGCTTTTCCATCCTTCGTAAAGGATACTTGAATTCCTTTTTCGCCAAAATGCTGATCACTTTCTAAAACAATGACATCATTTTTGTCGTTTACTAACACAAATCCTTCTCCGGTGTAGCTCCAATCTTCTACAGAGTCATACACCCAATTTGGAATCTCTTCATTGCTAGTTGGATCCAAATCTTCAAAATATCTTCCTGTCCAGCCAGTCCACTGGAGTCCTAAATAATTTTCCACACTCTCTCTAACTGGAGGTTCAGTAGGATAGGCAAAAGTATTAAATTCCGCGATTAACATGCTTTTGTCTCGATCATTTAATCTCTTTAGAATATTGTTCCACTCTTCTTGCTCCAGTCCGCCATAAGCTTCGCTACTACCCTCATGAACACCGTAAGTATCAGCCAAGTAAATGACATCATAATTCGAATAGTCATCAGGCAATGCCCGTATTTTTTCCTTATTATTTGGCGTAAACCCAAAGTAATCGGATGATGCATCATATGCTTCATCACCATTCGAATATTTTAGATGATTGAGTAGCCAAGTTAGTCCTAAATGCTCTCGGTAAGAATCATCTGATACTGTCTTATCAATAATGGCGATACTCACCTTTTCATTTGGTTCTAAAAACCACAGCATAATTGGTAGAAGTAAAATACAGAGGATAGCAATACAAACTAAATAAAATCGTTTCATCTCCACTATCCTTTCTGCGATAAGCCTTTACGCTGCATAGTTCCCCATACGTTTTTACCTAGTATAAAATGGAGCAGCCCTTCACATCTCCAAAATAACGTTAACGGCTTGTACCAAAAGATTTCCGAAAGGGATACAACGATTAACCTAAATACATCTCTAACTTTCGGGAATGCATTTGTACTCCATGCTTCTAATAATATGGATAACGCTGAAAAAATGGCTCCATAAACAACAAATAACAGCGCAAGAAGTATAGCAATCTCGTAATAGATATCTCCTAAAAAGAAGGCAATAACAATATAAATATATCCTCCCAATTCAATAACAGGTCCCAAGCATTCGACAATCCAGAAGTAAGGAAAAGAAATCATACCGATTCCTCCGTACTTTGGATTAAAGGTCATTTTTCTATGCTTCCATAAGCTTGTTATTAACCCCTGGTGCCATCTTCTTCTTTGCTTCCTTAACGTTGATAGGTCTTGAGGAGCCTCCGTCCAGCAAACCGGATCAGGCACAAATTCAATGCGTTTCTTTGATTTTTTTTCTTTAAGTAGGCGGTGAATTTTAACGACCAGCTCCATATCTTCTCCAATATTATGCTTGGAATATCCACCCGCCTCTATGACCCATTGCTTGGAGAAAACGCTAAAGGCTCCAGATATAATCAGTACTAAATTAAATTTGCTAAGTGCAATTCTTCCCATAAGAAAAGCTCTTAAATATTCTACAACCTGCATCACAACTAAGAAGTTATTCGATAGACCAGTTTTAAATATAGATCCTAATTGAATATCTGATCCATTTGCTATTCGAATATTACCTCCCGTTGCGATAACCTCACCGTTAGATAAAATAATAGGTTTCATCACCCGAAGCAAAGAAGTCTCTTCTAGGATAGAATCTCCATCAATAGAGCAAAAGTAAGGGTATCTCGAGACATTAATGCCTGCATTTAAAGCGTCAGCCTTTCCTCCATTTTTTTTATTTACCAACAGTAAGTTGGGGTGTATAACTGATTGATAAATATCGATTATAGGCTCTGTAGACAGCTGATCTCGTATAATTTTTGTTATCTTTTTCATTTTAAATTGTTCAATTACCTTCTGCTGAGTGGCATCGGTAGACCCATCATTTACTACAATTAACTCTGTTTGAGGGTATCGCAGACTTAAAAGAGAATGGATGCTATCAATCACACCTGCTTCTTCGTTGTAAGCTGGGACAATAATCGAGACGGGCTTGGAATAAATCACATCTATATAATCATCGTCTAATTCATCCTTATCGAGTTTGGATTGCTTTTTTAGCTGATGGAAAGCCATGAAAAGCATAATACTATACGTTAAAATAACGATGACCATATAAAACAATACGATTCCGGCAAAAAACAAAAGTATATAATCTAAAATATTGGCTAAGCCCATTATGGTTTAAGTCCTTTCCCTAGTGCCTCATTGGCCATATCAATTGCATACCGATCACTTGAATGCTCTATATACTCTTCTAGGCTAGTCCTGCCGCTTTTATCCCTCATCATTGTTTTGGCAGCCTGAGAGCGGACCCACCACGATTCATCCTCTAAAAGTATTTCTAAATGAGGGAGCGTATAAGAAAGTGGTAAAAGCTGAAACAATTTAGCTACCATTAGCCTTTCCTCCCAAACTGGAGATTTCACAAAAGCTAAATAATTTTCTGGATTATTAATAAATCCAATCTCATAGATCGCCCTAAGGGATTTTATTCGAATCTCAATATCCTCTTGCTGTAGTTGTACTTCTAGATGAGGCAAATACTCTATATCTCTTTTAAGCCCCAAGGTATCAATTAAGGCATAGCGGCATGTTTTAGGTAAATCTGTAATTTTATCGGTTAAGGTATCCAAAAGCTCTGCCGGAAGATTTAAAAGTAGTTTTTTATACTCATATTCTGACAGTTGAACATTACTGATCAGGATATGCTGTAAAAATAAATTCTTATTAAATAGCGAATAGATTTTCAAAAGCTGAAAGTATTCTTCTCTTGAAATCCTCTTTTTCCCGAGCTTTTCGCAATCTTTTTCAAGAGAATCAATCTTGAAATCTTCTATATGAAACATAGCATTCATTCGTTTACTCCAGCTTTTACTTTGCAGAAGCTTCAAATAGAAGTCCTTTAAGTATTCATTAGAAAATTGACTAATTTTCTCTTGAATGGATTCGTTAGAGAGATTCTTTAAGTAGGTCGAAAATATTACTTCTATGCCTATTATCTCTTCTCTACTTTTAGGAATGACCTCCGGATTAAAGGGTACCCCTTCTATTAAGTAGCGACGCCAATTCTCTTCATGCTTGCTGACATAAGATGCTATTTCCGCTTTTATTTTTACTTCTTTGACTCTCTTTATAATTAAGTAAAGACCGATAGAAACGAGTAACAATGTTAAGAGACAGATCAGTAGAAGGACAAACTTAATGGAAATTTGAATCATAGCCATAACCTTTCAAAAGTCCTTCTTATCTGTGCCTCAAAAAGTCTAATATTAAATGGTTTTATCAAATACTCATCTACCCCTATTTCGTAGGCATAGAGCATGTCCTCCTCCGATTTCTTCTTGGTCATCATGTACGTTATAAATCGTTGTTCATTAGGGAGCTGTTTAACCATATGCAAAACTTCGAGCCCATTTTTTCTAGGTAAAATATCGTTCATAATGATGATATGTGTATGGCTAGAACGATACCAATTAGATTCTAAAAAATCATACCCATCAGAGAAAGCTTTTATCTCTAATTCGAACATATCAACATTCATATTTTCCATGGAAGAGCTTAGGACATTCCGAAATATTTCATTTTCCTCTAGAATACTAACCTTAATTTTTTCTATGTCTTTTTCTTTAAATTGTGATATGTATGTTACTTCAAAGGGACTTCCAGTACTAATGACCTCATCTAAAGCTCTGTTTCCAACCTCTAATAATTCCTCAAACTCTACGCGATTGTTCCCTATCTCTATAATAGTTGCCGATAGAGTCAGAGAAGAGACAATGTTAGTGTCTGCAAACAACCTATTAAGAAAGGCTTGCGCTTCCTCCTCGCCACTTTGGGATAGTATGATACACCATTTATGAGGCTCCTTAAGCTCAAAAAGAAAATCAGTTTTTCTAATTTTGCTTCCAAGATAGGATGTTAAATCCTCTTGCTGAAATCCTAACCTTTTAAAAGAAGCCGATAAAAAAACAGCAGTAATTGTCGTACGAGAGCGAACAACATTTGCTTTTAAAACGTTAAAAAAATCTTTTATTTGATCAAAGGCTTGTTTAGAGTCATACTCGCCGTTATGTATAGTTAAGCTCATTTTAATCCCCCTAAAATTTTCCATTATTTTATTTTTGTTTACAAATAATATAATTTTACCATTTATATACCCAATTTATAGAAGATTAGACAATTTAAAATTTTCAATTGAGTAATTTCTCACAAATGTTTTTTAACAAGTATACCTAGTAGTCCAAAAGACCTCACGAACTATACCTTTGGTACAGTTTGTGAGGTCTTTTCTATGGGCTATGTAAGAAACTAATTGAACTGTAAATTATTAGGTTGAAGAAGAAAGTATATCTTGCCTCCATTCAAAAATCCCACTAGTCGTTTTGGCGTCGACGAATGGGACCTCTATTTCAAATTATTTTAATGGAATCCAAATTTCTGAATAGCAATCTGGACTGAATGGATCATCCTCTGTATACCTTTCGAACTCTGGAGTTCCTGCATGTTGATATCCGTTAGCAGGGAACCATTCAGAGAAAATTTGTTTCCAAACTTTTGTCATTGCATCAGGCATTGGACCATGTACTTCAAAAACACCCCATTTAGAAGCTGGAAGTTCGATTACTTCAAATCCTTCTTTAACGTCACCTGCATATTCTGTAGCAACCCAATAGTCAATTTTCTCATGAGGTTTTTCTACACAAATACCGAGCATTCCTTTAATTTGTCCATTATTAATTTGTACTAGCTTGTCAGTAGTGCCATCCCCATTTAATTCATCCCACATTTTAGGAATTCCGATTAAATTTCCCTCATTCTCAAGTAAAAATTCTTTTTTTATACCTATTGCTTGAAAGCCTTCACGTTCTACGATTTGATATTTCATTGGTTCTGCCCCTTTCAATCTCACCTCTATCACGAGGCGGTTATATGATTTGATCTTGCCAATATTTTTTCTAGCGTCACTTGGTGAAACCTCATGCTGACGCCTAAAGGCTTTTGAAAAAGCCTCAGGAGTATCATAGCCGTACTTAAATGCAAGGTCGATAATCTTACTGTCTGTTCTTTTTAACTCATCTGCTGCCAAAGTCAATCTTCTCCGTCGAATATATTCACCTACTGAGGTTTCTGTTAATAATCCAAATGCTCGTTGAAAATTGTATGCTGAAGAGCTTGCTTCCTTTGCAATGTCCTCTATCGAAATTTCTTCTAATAAGTTTTCTTCGATATAGTTAATTGCTTTTTGTAATGATTCTAACCAAGTTGACATGCTATTTCCTCCTTAAGTAAATAGTAAATTTATTTCAGTTTAAATACCTGTCTTTAAATGCTAGGTTCTGTCAGAATTTATTTCTATAAATAATTTTATCTTTTAATTCACCAAAATAAAGGGGCATCCTAAAAGTTACAGGGAAGTAAAACTCTTAAGTAATGTGAAATAAAGAATCTACTAGCTTTTCACTGGGAGGCAACGTGTGCTGTTTTAGCAGGAATCCCACAAAGATTGCAAAATGCAGCGTTCGAAATCCTTCAATCATTCGCTGGTGAGAATTCGATGGGGCGTTTAATGAGTGGAATAGAAGAATTGATAAAAAAAGATGCACTTAAAGTAAGGGGGGCTTTAGTAAAAAACAATAATAAAAGGCTATGTTAAAGGTTATGGTTGATTTAGGATGCAAAGAAATATTAAATCAGAGAGTAGAATTGATTTCCGCCCCAGCCGGACGCTTTCCGTGGGGTGAGCGATAAGCCATCACCCGTCGCTAACGCGCGCGGTTGTGATGTCTTATCTGTCTCACTCATCCCACTGGAGTCGCCGTCTGGCGCTCCAATCAATAAATGGGAACAGCCTTAGGATCGAAAAAGCGATAATCAATTTACTCGCATAAACAAAGCTGAAAAACTGTCACCAACCCACATTTACATCATCTATTTATGTTTTTAGCCATTTGAAAGTTCCTTTTTTAATTTTTACAGTAACTATAAAAAAGAATGGTTAGTCAAAATCAACCAATAACTTTAACAAAGCTTAATAAAAAATGAGTCAGGAAAAAAATATCCTAACTCATTTTTATGTGTATTATAAAACCAACTTACCTTTAACATATCGTATTTATTTCTTCTCTAGCCATCGAATACTTATTTATAAAATTCTTTAGGAATAGCCCCGACAAAGCGACGGTGGTATAGTAAAGGATTTTTTTCCTCATTCTTTATATCCTTAACTTCTCCTATTAATATAGTATGGTCTCCAGCGTCTACTTGTTTAAATAATGTACATTCTAAAACAGAAAGACTATTTGCTAATATCGGCTGATTTAATTCGGATGCTCGCCATTCACAGCCAGAAAAACGATCTTCCACTCGGCTGGCGAACAAATTACAAAGGTCACTTTGATCCTCTGCTAATATGTTCACCACAAACTTGTCCGCTTTTAAAAATTCTTCATATAAGAACGCTTTTTTATCAATAGACCAAAGAACAAGTAATGGATCCAAAGAGACAGAGGCAAAGGAGTTAACAGTCATTCCCATCGGCTTACCTTGTTGATCTAAAGCAGTTACCACGGTTACTCCTGTCGGGTAATTTCCCATTGCAGTCTTAAAACTTTCTATTCGTTTAGATTGGTTTTCCATCCGGCAACTTCCATTCTATTTTTCTTTCATCATAACAAATACCATTTATTGTTTCACATAATACGTTTTGTATTTAGTTTAAATTTATTTAGGACGGGTAAAGTATGAAGGAGAACAAATACTGGAGGGATTTTATATGACAGTCAAATTAACTGTAGAAAATGCCGTACAGGCTAAGCAAGAAATCGAACGATTAGAAACTCAAGGGTACCATAAAGACCATATTCATATTTTTGCACATTCAAAAGATCGTGCAGACGACGTAAATGACGCATTAGATACTTCTGATGTTGGAGTGAAGGAGATGGGATTCCTTCAATCAATGAAGAATATGTTCTCTTCACGTGGAGATGAACTACGAGCTAAAATGAGCGGTGCAGGATTAACCACTCAAGAAGCAGAAGCTGCAGAAAAAGAATTAGATCAAGGTAAATTAGTAATTATTGCTCATGATCCTAAATAAGAAGTAGAAACAGCCTCTTGTTAGACAAGGGGCTGTTTTTTAGTGTTCCAATATTGTATGAGCATTACAAAAACTACATAAATCACGGGAACTACGGCTGTAAATGTAACAAGTCCACTCCATCCAAGTCGCTCCCATAGCGGTCCTAATAAGGTACTTCCCACCCCTACCCCTATATAGTAGGAAACGAGATATAGACTGGAGGCACTTCCTTTATGATGACTCGCATCTCTACTAACGGAGGACGCTGCCAAGGAATGGGCTGTAAAAAATCCTAAGCACACTACACATAAGCCAACTACAATCATCCAAACTGAACTACTGTTTGTAAGTAAAATACCCAAACTCAGCATAAAAATTCCAGATATGAGGACCTTTCTTTGTCCTATTTTTCCTGCCATCCAGCTAGCTAACGGGGAGCCAATTACCCCAAGCCCATATGCGAAAAATATATTTGAAACAGCATCAATTGAAAGTGAAAAAGGTGAATCAGTCAGATGGAATGGTATATATGTCCAAATTCCAGTAAAAGAAAGCTGAAGCACGATTCCCAATCCGAACATTAACATCAGGGAAGGATTTTTAAAATGATAAGCAAATCCATCTAGATCATCTCTAAAGCTCGCTTCCTGAGGCTGGAAATTTCTTGAGTTAGGTAAAGTAACCAATACTAATATAAAAACAAATATGCCACTAACCGCTAAAATATAAAAAGCTATCTCCCAAGAGAAATGCTCTGTTGCATAACCTGTCACGACGCGCCCTATCATTCCTCCTAAAGCATTACAGGATATATATAGGGCGGTTGCTACACTCAAAAATTTCCTATCTATTTCCTCACTTATATAGGCTAACGCTGCAGCTGGCACTCCAGCAAGTAGGAAGCCCTGGATAAATCGTAAAATAATAATCCACACAAAATTATCCGAAAGAGTCATAAGAAAAAAAGGTATCACCGAGCCAATTATAGAAAATCTAACGAAATTAGTTCTGCCAATCCGATCAGAGAAAAAACCTAAAACGATTAAACCAATTATAAGACCCACTGTTGTTAAGGACATCATCATACTAGAGTAAGAAACCTTAACGTCAAACTCCTTCGTAAACATCGGAAGTATTGGTTGAACTGAATACATAGAACCGAATATAAACATGGACGCTAAGCCCAGGCTCCCTACTATTTTCCAAAATTGAAAATCTCTAATAGAATATCCTTTAAAATTACTTGAATCACTCAATATTATCCCATTCTTTCAGGAAGCTTCAAAAATAGCTGAAGCAACAAGAACCCCAACTTTTTCTTAATCAAAACCCCTCACTACAATTCCCTCAAGTGAGCAGTCAATACTAGCTCCATATTAATTGTCATAATTATAGCAAAATTCATTAGGTTAATGTTAAAGAATATCAACAACGTCAATTAAACTTTCTCCCAACTGAAAATTTAAGATACGTTAGCCCTTTGTATTTTACTCCAATTTAATGCACAATAAATATATGAATCTTGAAGAGGTGAAAATGTGAAACCAGTCATACTCGCTGAGAAGCCAAGTCAAGCGAAGGCATATGCAGACGCTTTTTCAGTAAAACGCCATGAAGGCTATATTGAAATTCTCCCCTCACCTATCTTTCCCGAAGGAGCTTTTATTACTTGGGGAATTGGGCATCTAGTAGAATTGAAGGAACCTAAAGCATACGATCCTAAGTGGAATAGATGGTCACTCGCTAGCCTTCCGATATTACCTGAACGCTATGAATTTCAAGTAGCTAAAGGAAAAGCAAAGCAATTTACGATAGTGAAAAAACTCATCAAATCTACCGATACAGTCATTAATGCATGCGATGTTGACCGCGAAGGCTCTAATATCTTTTATAGTATTTATAACCAAACAGGCGCTAGAGGGAAAACGATTAAACGTTTATGGATTAACTCACTAGAAGTAGATGAAGTTCGTAAAGGCTTTACTAACCTGCAGAACAATCAAAAGGACTTACTCATGTATGAAGAGGCAAAAGCTAGACAAATCAGTGATTGGCTTGTTGGTATGAATGCTTCTCGCCTATACTCCCTTTTATTAAAGGAACAAGGCATACAAGACGTATTTCCCATAGGACGCGTTCAATCCCCTACACTATATTTGATTTATCAGCGTCATATGGAGATCGAGAACTTTGTTTCAGAGCCCTTTTATGAAATAGAAGCATTATTTACTGCAGAGCATGGAAGCTATAAGGGAAAAGCAAAAGCAAAAGAGCCTAAAAGGGAAATTATTCGAGCGCTTTTAGCTAAGCATGATATTCAGCCTAATTCGCCAGGTGTGATTACCTCTGTAGTAAAACAGGACAAGAGAATTCCACCGCCACAGCTACATTCATTATCGACATTACAGGCTACAGCTAATAGATTGTGGAAAATCAGTCCAGCAGATGTGTTAAAAACGATGCAGGGACTATATGAAAAAAAGTTAGTCACTTATCCTAGAACTGATTCTCGTCACATTACTCCAAATGAGTTTGCCTATATCGTCGGACAAGTGGAGGAGTACCAAAAACTAATAAATAAACCGTTCCCAATAGCCTCTCGCTCTCCAAAAAAACGTTATGTGGATAGCTCAAAGGTACAGGAGCATTATGCTATTATCCCAACTAAAAAGATTCCATCTCAATCTGTACTTGCCAGACTGTCACCGATAGAGAGAAATCTTTACGAGGAAATTATTCGTACGACGCTCGGGATGTTTCATACGGACTATCTTTATACAGAAACAAAGGTTACCACTGAGGTAAACGGATTGCTATTCTTTACAATAGGCAAAACAGAGGTCGACAAAGGCTGGAAGGCTCTTTTTATTCAGTCATCTAATGAAAAGGAAAAAGAAGAACCAACGCTTCCTCCTTTAACCGAGCAGGAATCAGTAGCAAGTAAGATTGAAATTAAAGAAGGCAAGACAACTCCTCCAAAACCATATACAGAGGGTCAATTAATCGCAATGATGAAAACCTGCGGTAAGCTAATAGAAGATAAAGATGAAACGGAGATTTTAAAGGAAGTAGAAGGTCTAGGAACCGAGGCCACGAGAAGTGGAATTATTGAAACCTTAAAAAGACATAACTATATAAAGGTAACCAAAAATATAGTTTCTATTACTGATAAAGGGCGTGTTCTTTGTCAGGCTATTGAAGGAAACCTTCTCTCCAGCCCTTCTATGACTGCTAAATGGGAAAACTATTTACGGAAAATAGGAAATGGGGAAGGCTCTCAAGATCGTTTTCTTGGTAGCATAGCTAAGTTTATCTATAGCCTGATTAATGAAACACCTACCCAACTTAAAACCAAAAACATTACGATCAAGCTTCCTCCAAGAGAACCAAGTTCGAAATATGCAAAGTTTAAGCAGGAACCGATTGCTCCATGCCCTAAATGTGGACAAGGATCCATTGTAGCACGTAAAAATTTTTACGGCTGTACCAATTATAAAAATGGGTGTACTCAAACATTTAATGGATTTTTCTTAAAGAAAAAAATTACTCCCAGTCAAATCAAGCTGCTTTGTACAAAAGGAATAACAAACACTATCAAGGGGTTTGAAGCTGAAAATGGTCAAAAGTTTGATGCAAAGCTTGCTCTAGAAGAAGGCAAAGTAAAACTAGAGTTTAAATAACCCAGACTGTTTATATGTTAAAGAGTGAAAGGAACCGAGCCATTTACCTCGATTCCTTTCGCTTTTTCTTTTATTCAAATGGATAGGCGTACGCTGTCTCACCAAGACGTCCTTTTGTAGTAACGGCTTGAGATAAGGAGTTTACAATCGCCTCCTCTGTCACTTCTGCTGCAGCTTGGAACAGATCATTCATGACAGCATGATCATCCCTTAGGACACTCCTTGGTTCCACGCTGTTTTCGGAGACATGTGGTATTTTATGAGCAGTTGAAAATGCAATAACAATATCGCCACTTCCATTGCTAAAGTGACTCCCTGTCCTTCCTAAGCCAATACCACAACGCTTGGCCACTCGCTTGAGCTGACTATTTCCTAGAGGTACATCTGTTGCTAAAACAATTATTATGGAGCCATCTGCAGGTGTAGGATACGACGGTACGGAACTATCTTCCTTTGCTTTATACCGTTCTGCCTGGAACTCTTCTTTCTTTCCAAAGTTACTTAGCACCATGCACCCAATGGTATAGGCGGTATCGCTTGATGTATCATACACTATCCTGGAGGATGATCCTATCCCTCCTTTGTGACCGAAACAAATCATTCCTTTACCAGCTCCAACTGCTCCTTCTATAGAAGCCTCTGAAGTAGCATTTTGGATTGCATCTATTGCATGTTTAGGTTCCACTGGAAGTTCACGTATAGAATTTAGCCTACCATCGTTACACTCTCCGACCACAATATTAATTGTCCCAGTAGAGACCCCGATATCGGGATTTTCTTTTAGCATATACGCCAAAGTACCTTGAGTGACCGCTGGGACGCCAAATGTATTGGTGAGCATAATAGGAGCCTCAATCACCCCTAACTCATCCACCTGCACTAGACCAGTTGTTTTACCAAAGCCATTTAATATATAGCTAGCTCCGATAACTTTTTGATGAAATAGGTTTTCGCCATGTGGAAGTATAGCAGTGACTCCTGTACAAGCATGCTCACCCTCTTGAAGTTGATGATCAAGCGTTACATGACCCACTTGGACACCCTCTACATCTGTAATACAATTTTTTGGGCCCACTGGTAGCTTTCCGATTGTCACACCACGTTGTCGTATTTTCATTTGCTTCATATTTTATCCCCTTATTTTAGCTACTTCCATCCACCTATTTTGATAAGCAGATTTTATGAACTCAGGTTTTTCTCCATATATTTGAATGATATCCTTAATCTCTTCTGCCCAATAGGTTTCGTTTTGATTAATGGCCAGACTAGGATAACCTGATCCCCTTTGTAAATAGTCGGAGCTTGCAACTAAATACCATTTTTCATCTTCCATTGGAATCTCTTTTAAATAGATAGTTTTAATATGTTTACCATCGTGCTCAATTTTTAGTCCAGACACGTGTAATCTGCCCACAAATCTCCCCCTAAAACCTGGACCTCTACCCTCGGCCAAGCAAACCTGGGCATCTAAGGATGATTGCAGTGCTTCCTGAATATGTTTTCCTTGAATCTCAAAAAGAGTAGGATTCAAGGGAGAAGGACAAATTTCTATTAGTTTTTTTCTAGACATCTCATGGAAGATACCTGCATTACAAATACCACTGTTAATAAGTCCAATGTCTGCCTTTAGCATATCCTTCACTCCATCAGCAATCAGATTACTAATAGGATTCTCCTCCACTACATCGTGCCAAAGAGGATTCTCTAAGGTATATAGCGGTCGACTTAATACGTTAACTGCCTTTGTTTTATTCACTTTTAAAACTGAAATAACCTGAGGGTCCTCTTGTATTTCTTTCGTTGATATAGTCTGTGAGTGGATTAGGTCGACCTTTCCTCTTGTCACTTCTATTTCAACTATTCCTAGGTACTCCCCATAGTTACCAGCACTATTCATAATCGTATTATTAATTAACTTCGCTTCAGTGAATAGTTTATGGTCATGAGCTGATATGATAATATCAATTTCCTCTATTTCATTGGCTAACGGTTCATCTGCAAATGTGCCCACGTGGCTTAACAGAATACATACGTCATATTTCCCTTTGTTTCTTTGAATCTCTTCCTTGATAGCAACCGTATAATCACTCATGTAGAGGCCAAGACCCTCGTTAAACACTCCCATATCAGGGGAAGAGCCTGTAATGAGGAGACGCAAACCGTTCTTTTCTAGAATCGTACTCTTACATACTCCCTTTATAGCTGTTAAATCTTTTTTCACTAAATTGTTACTTATAAAAGGAATTGAGCTATTACTAGCCATATGTTCTAGCGTATCGACTCCGTTGAACATTTCGTTGTTACCGATTGTAATTGCATCATAACCACCAGCCTCTAGTAGCTCGAGGGCCGCTATCCCCCTAGTCCCCTGTAGCTCGATGCTTTTAAAATCTGCAAAATCTCCTCCATCTAATACAATCGTATTTTCATCTCGATGCTTTCGAATTAAAGAAACGATCTTTTTATAATTATCAAATTGACTATGTATATCATTCGTATGTAAGATTTTTAATCTTGTCATGAGCTATGTCTCCCCCTAATTATTCTCCTATCATATCATATTCTAATAATTCCATTAACTCTAATATTTTCAAAATTTAAGCGTATTCCAATGTAATTAGGGAATAATTTTTACATAAGACTATTTAGGAGGTAATCAAATGGAAGTATTAAAAGTAAACGGTGAGTTAGATAAGAAAAAACTAGCTATTAGCATTCTAGTACCTGTTATAGGAGGTTCTATTACAGGCTGGTTAGCCAATCGTAATGCACAAAAAAAATACAAAAAGCTTAAACAGCCTTCCTTCGCTCCCCCTGCTCCTGTCTTCCCTATAGTATGGACGTCCTTATACGCAATGATGGGACTAGCCAAATATCGAGCTGATCAAAAAGTTCAACAAGGGGATAAGGAATCACCTGCAATTCCTCTCTATGACTTACAGCTAGGTTTAAATTTCTTATGGTCTTTCTTGTTTTTCCGTTGGGGTCTTAGAGGAACAGCACTTATTGAAATGACCATTTTATTAGGTGCCATAGCCATGACAGCATATGAATTCCAAAAGAAAGATACTACTGCCGGCGCATTAATGGTACCGTACATCGGATGGGTAACCTTTGCCTTAGGATTAAACTTTGCAGTATGGAAGTTAAATAAATAACTAATAAACCCCAAATTGTATAAATCAATCTGGGGTTTGTTTGTTCATTTGTTTTGATATACTTAATGCAATAGATAAACACATTAGGGAGTGACAATATGAAAAATATAAAACTATCAATGATGGAAGCAGTTTTACTAGAATCCTTACGAAGTAATGGCGTGTCCAATCAGGAGCTACTTAATAATTTGGATGGTCGTTCCTGGGAGGAGACTTTTTCTACCGAATATGAAGCACTACTTAATATTTATAGCCAAGATAAACAACAATTTATTGAGCTCTTGGAAAATGGCTACTCCGTCAAATTTATCACTTTTAATGGGTTAAAGAACTTACTTAAAATGAAATTCAACAAACTAGAGGAACAGGATTATAAAATTGTCGATAATACGTTTGAATTATTAGAGCTTAACCCACAACAATTAAGTACTCTAAGGCAGCTTCTTTCTATCAACTGGACAGTAGAGGAGCACGAACGAGAAGGTTTAGACACTGACTCGATTCTGGTTAAATTAAAGCCTGTTGTGGTGTCTGAATAATTAGAAATAAGTGACTCCAAGTAAGGAACTGTAATTTTCAGTTCTTTTTTTAGCTATGGTGGATGAGTGAAACAAGTATAAATTCATAAATTAATAAGTAGATTTGATTTCCGCGCCAGCCGGACGCTTTCCGCGGGGTGAGCGATAAGCCATCACCCATCGCTAGCGCGCGTGGTTGTGATGTCTTACCTGTCTCACTCATCCCGTAGGAGTCGCCGTCTGGCGCTCCAATCAATAAATGGAATCGGCTTTCATTCGTCGATAAACTCTATTTATATAAAAAAAATCACATAAACAAAGTCGGAAAAAGGACTTCAACCAAATTACTTAATCTATTTATGTTTTTAATAGTCATTTTTTAATTACTATAGTTGGTTGCTTGATGTAGTTTCAACTCCAAATCAGCCCACATATACTCTTTTGTTTTTTCATCCCAATTGAATATTAAAGCCATATATTCAATAATCTCTAGCTTCCATTTTTGTACAGAAGAAACGTTAAATAAGATGCTTCCTGTCCTTCTTAATAAATAATCTACTGGAGTCATAGCCATCTCATGCTCAATAGCATATTGAAGAGTTAGTTTAATAACCAATGGTAAATTTGTTTCTTTAAAAACCTTGTCTGCTAATCGTAAAATTTCATCCGTGTTAGTACCATACATTGCAGCCAGCTTAACTGCCTCTTTATTGGTTAAGCCAAGATCTACTAAGTCTTTTGCTTTCTTTGCTGTATAACTAGCATAGTCCATTAAATTATCAAATTCTCCGCCAGATAGTTTTAAATTTTTGGTTATAGAATGGCCAACTATAATACCTTCATTCTTCAAATCCTTACATAATATATCAGTAATAGTCTCGGCCATTTTTCGGTATCCAGTCAACTTTCCACCTGCAATCGTTATAAGACCAGTTTCAGATGTCCAAATTTCATCCTTCCTTGAAATTTCAGAAGGTCCCTTTCCTTCCTCTCGAATCAATGGTCTAACTCCTGCCCAACTAGACTCAATGTCATCTATCGTTACTTTTATATCAGGAAACATAAAATGAATACTTTGAATTAAATATTCTTGATCATTCTTTTCAATACACGGATTAACTAAATCACCCTCAAATATAGTATCTGTTGTCCCAACATACGTTTTACCATCTCTAGGAATAGCAAATACCATTCTTCCATCTGGTGTATCAAAGTAAACGGCCTGTCTTAATGGAAATCGTTGCTGATCTATTACTATATGAATTCCCTTTGTATGCAACAAACCTTTACCTGCTATTTTTTTATCTAAACTAATTACTTTTTCAACCCAAGGTCCTGATGCATTAACTATTTTTCTCCCGAAAATATTTATTTTAGTTTCTGAAAATTGATCTATCACAGTTATTCCACGAATCTTTCCATCATCCGTATAAATCATCTTCTCTGCTTTTACATAATTAAGTAAGTCTGCTCCTTTTTCAAAAGCCTTTTTTGCAACTTCTATCGTAAGCCTTGCATCATCAGTTCTATATTCGACATAATACCCTCCACCTAATAAACTTTCTTGCTTAAGTAAGGGTTCTTTTTGAATAGTCTCATTCCTATTTAACATTTTTCTTCTTTCATGTCTTTTAACTCCTGCTAAAAAGTCATATACCAATAATCCGACAGAAGTCGAATATTTTCCAAATGTCCCTTTTTTATAGATAGGTAATAGCATCCACTCTGGATGAGTAACATGAGGGGCATTTAAATAAACAATTTCTCTTTCCTTACCAACATCAGCAACCATTTTTACTTCTAACTGTTTTAGGTATCGAAGACCGCCATGGACTAATTTGGTTGACCTACTGGAAGTTCCTGCAGCAAAATCCTGCATCTCTACTACTAATACCTTTAAACCCCTCGTGACACAATCTAAAGCTACTCCAGTTCCAGTAATGCCTCCGCCAATAACTATGACGTCATATGTAGTTCCCTCAAGGGTTGATAATAGTACGTTTCTTTCTTCATATGAAAATTTCTTCATTTTTATCTCCTTCACATTAAAAAGACCATTACAATAAACTTGCCCTAGGCAAGTATTGTAATGGTCTTCTCTGAATTCTCTGACCAATTTTATATTATTTAGAAAAATTTAAATATGATATAATCATAATAACCAAAAGATAGAAAAGGTGAGCACTTATGAGTTTAGTAGACATGGTAGAGTCCCAAATAATTGCTGCAGTGACTAATGAGCAGGATTTAAAGCAAGCAATTACCAGTAAGGCGAATATTGTCTTTCTTCTTACTGGAAATCTGATGACAGCAGGCGAACACATAAATAAAATAAAGCAGGCAAACAAATACGTTTTCATTCACTTAGATTTCATAGATGGCATTTCTAGCTCAAAAACGGCTTTAACCTTCGTAGCAGATCAATGGAAACCGACTGGTATTATTACTACAAAGAGCCATGTAGTAAAGTTGGCTAAAGAAGTAGGACTAATGACAATCCAACGTATTTTTTTGCTCGATCGTAATGCAGTTACTAAAGGAATAGAAATGGTTAATTCCTGTCGTCCAGATGCTGTAGAAGTGATGCCTGGTATTATGCCAAAGGTAATTGACCAGCTTTGTACAAGTCTTACTTTCCCTATAATAGCTGGTGGCCTTATAGATAACATTTCAGAGGTACATCAAGCCTTAGAAAATGGAGCTTTAGCAATTTCCGCTGGAGTACCGGAGATGTGGAATTTTAATTTATAAAGAAAGTATATTCCTTACACTCTCTAAAATATATTTAGGTTTATGTTCAGGATTTTCTAACATGGTTGGTGTTGTAATTCCTGTCATAACTAAAACAGATTGCATCCCAGCATCATTTCCCATTTTTATATCAGTTTCTAATCGATCACCAATCATAAAACAATTGCAAGCTTCCATCTGCAAAACGTTATTTAGTACATAATCTGCCATAAGTGCGGACGGTTTTCCCGTGATGATTTTGATCGGCTCTCCTGTTGCTCCTTCTAGAGCACCGATCATTGCTCCACAGTCAGGTATTTCCCCTCCACTAACGGGACAGGTTCGGTCAGGATTCGTAGCTATAATTTTTGCTCCATTTCTCCACGCTTGATATGCCTGGTTTAGCTTGTCGTAATTAAACTCCCTGTCCCATCCTAAAACGACATGGGAAGCTTTAGCGGAGAAATCCGCTAATTTTATGTTTCCTTCCCTAAGTTCTTCAAATAGTGGTGCTTCTCCAATTGCATATACCGAGTCTTCTGGTTTCATAACCTTTTTTAAATACAGAGCAGTAATATAATTTGAGTTAATAACTTCCTCTAATCTCACTTCAATGTCTAAAGCTTTTAACTTTTCTACATAATCTTTTCTACTTGCAATAGATTTGTTTGTAAGAAATACTACTTTGTCCCCTCTTTCCTTCAAACTTTTAATAGCCTCTGGGACTCCAGGGATTATCTCATTATCAATATAAATAGTTCCATCTAAATCAAAAATATATCCATTCAAATTTTTCACTCCAATAACCTATAACTGTTGTTTTCTTGATAAGAAGTTAGCTACACCTTGTAGTAGAAGCACAAGTACAATAAGAACAATCGACATCGCTGCAGCTGAGTAATACTCAGCACGAAGAATATTTTGGAATATAGCTAAGCTCATTGGTGCCCATTCAGGAGGAGCCAGTAGTATGGATACGCTCGCCTCTTTAATTACGGTTATAAATACTAAAACGGATCCAGCAGCTATTCCAGGGAGCATAAGCGGTCCAACTATAGTTATAGCAGCAGTTAAAGGTGTTGCTCCAAGATTGATAGCGGCCTCCTCAATGTCCTGCTTAATTGCTCTCATCGCTCCCATAGTAGACCTAACCATATAGGGCAGTCTTCGGATCGTATAGGCAATGATTAGTAGAACGGCAGTACCAGTTAACTGCAATGGAGCTGTGTTAAATGTTTGAATCAAAGCTATCCCAAATGCAATACCAGGGACAACTAAAGGTATTGATGCCATGAAATCTAACTTAGATGAATTCTGTCTTACTACAAAGTAAGATACAAAGGTTGCTATGATAACACTTAATACAAGTGCTCCGGTCGCTAGCATAATACTGTTTTGTATATTCCCCATAGAGGTTGAAAAAATTGTTTTATAGTGATTAAGGGTATAACCGTTAGGCAGTAAATCTTTTCCCCAAGTAGTAGCAACAGATTGTAATGCTACAGATAACATAGCGAAAAGAGGGATTAAAACTACTAAAAAAGAGTAACCCGACAGTAATCTTGTTAATAATTTATTTTCTATTAATTTTTGTTTTTTTGGTTTACCAGAAACAGAACCATAATTTCTACTTTTCGTAAATAGGTGTTGAAGCCAGAAAAAGAATGCTGCAACAATGACCATGACTACTGTTAAAATAGCAGCACCACCCCAGTTGAAGAAGCCGGCTATTTCTCGATAAGCCTCTACTACCAAAAGGTTTAACTCTTTCGGAGCTAGCACAATCGGGGTTCCAAAATCTGAAAAACTCACCGTAAAAATTAATAATGCACTAGAAATAATGCCTGGTAGTGCTAATGGGAAAGTTACAAAGACAAATGTGAACCAATTCTTTGCTCCTAAGTTTTGCGAAGCTTCTTCTAAACTAATGTCGCTTATTTTAAAAGCGGCAACTAATGGCCACAATGCGTAAGGGAAGAAGAAAAACACTTGTACCATGACTACTCCTGTCATAGAATACGGGTCGATTAACATTCCTTCTCCACCTAATAGGTTGTATATTTCAGTTACCCAACCCGCTCTGCCAAACATTATAATAAAAGCATAAGCAGATATAAAAGTAGGTACGATTAACGGAATTGTACATAATGCGGAAATTGTCTTTTTAAAGGGCATTTTAGTCCGTGCGATCCCATAGGCCATAGGAATGCAAAGGGTAATGACAATAACTGTTACTAAAAAACCTAAATATAAACTATTTTTTAAGGCATCTAAATACCCAGAGTTTGTAAAAATCTTTTTATAGTTCTCTAACGACGATCCTTTTAACTTTTCAATAGTTGAACTAAAAATTGAAGGGTCTGTTATAGAACCCAAAATATTTATTGGCTGTCCTGTGAAGCTTACAAGAAACACTGAAAATAATGGTAGTAGCATGAAAAGGCCAAAAAAAACGTATATAAATATTTTTACTACTGACAAGCCACTGAAATTTTTTAATGACTTCTTCATATCAATAGCACCCTTTCAAACTCTACTGTTAGCTTTACTTCTCTTCCTTCTTCGAATATATTAGCACCTGTAGAATAAGTTGTATCCACGATTAATTGATATTCTCCAACCTTGACATCGTAGCGAACAATCGACCCTAAATAAGTTGACATAATCACCTTTCCAACTACAACATTCGTTGTTGAAGAATCTACTAAACTATGAACAGGCTCTACCATTACGTGTTCCGGACGTATAATAATATCTACCTCTTCCTTAGCAGACTTATTGGAGGATTTCAATTGAAAACCATCTCCACTAACAATAAGCAAGCCATTTTCTTCCCCTATAACTTTCCCCTTTAATATATTGGAAGTACCAACAAAGTCAGCTATAAAAGGTGTAGATGGATTACTATATAAATCTGTTGGTGTTCCAATTTGCACGATTTCCCCTTTGTCCATCACTGCAATTCGATCGGCCATACTCATCGCCTCTTCTTGGTCGTGTGTAACAAAAATAGTTGTGATTCCTAAATCCTGTTGTATGGATCTAATCGTATTCCTCATCGAGTGACGTAGCTTTTGATCAAGATTTGAAAGTGGCTCATCCATCAATAACACGGCTGGCTCCATCACCAATGCCCTAGCCAGGGCAACCCTTTGCTGTTGCCCCCCAGAAAGCTCACTAGTTAGACGATTCGCATATTTATCTAACTCAACGTATTGTAGAATTTTCATCACTTTCTCATGTATTGCTTTTGGTGTCTTTCCTAATCTTTTATTCAATAACCGGGCGTAAATCCCTAACTGTTTAACAGGATTACTAGAGTTTAGCTCTTTAATATTTAAACTGTAGGCAACATTGTCAAATACATTCATATGAGGAAATAATGCATAGCTTTGAAAAACCATGCCACAATTCCGCTTATTTGCAGGAATGTTCTCTACTTCATTGTCCCCTATGTAAATTTTTCCTGAAGTAGGGCTTTCAAAACCGGCAATACATCTCATAGTGGTCGTTTTCCCACATCCCGAAGGACCAAGAAGAGCGAAAAACTCGCCCTCCTTGATTTCAAGGTTAATATCATGAAGTGCAGTAACGTCCCCAAATTTTTTCGTGATGTTACTAATTTTTACTGATCCCATTTATATTCACCCTTATTTATTGAAATTTATCTTTCCATTCGTTTCTTACTCTGTCGTAGTTTTCGTTAACCCAATCTATATCTAAATCTACCGCTACCTCTTTAACTTTTTCTAAATTCAATGGTGTTTTAGATTCTACATTCGGATTAATTGGGATATGATACCAGTCTGCCATAATTTGCTGAGCATCCTCTGATAACAAGAAGTCAATAAATTTCTTACCGCCTTCAGCATTGGGACCTCCTTCTATTAAGGAAGCTGGGTTTACAAGAACTGGTGTCTGATCAGGAACAATGAAGTCTACACTTTCTCCCTTACTTTTTTGTTCATAAGCCATAAAGTCAAAGCCAATACCAATATGAGCTTCTCCCATCGCTACCCCCTTAGTTGGGGCGGAACCAGAGTCTGGCATAGAGTTAGATTGCTTAACTAATTGCTCAAAGTACTTCCAAGCCTCATCCTCACCCTTTCTCATCATTTGGTCCATAACCATTAATGTTGCAGTCCCAGAAGCTGCTGGATTAGGAAATTGAATTTTTCCTTCCCACTTAGGATCTAACAGATCTTCCCACGTTTTTGGCGCTTCTTCCTCAGTTACTAACTCCGTATTATATGAAAACCCTAGAACGAAAATTTCGATTCCAACATACTTTCCATCTTCATGCTTCATCTTAATGCCATCTTCAACTATGTCCCAATCTGCTGCAAAATCTGGAATATATTCTGCCAAAATACCACGCTCTACAGCTGCTTCAAAAGGTAGTATTCCTCCTCCTCCATACCATACATCAGCTTTTGGATTATCTTTTTCTGCTAGCATTTGATTCACAAGAACGTTGGTGCCAGCGTATTGAACATCAACTTTATCACCGTGAACTTCTTCATATTTAGCTGCTAATTCTTTAGTAAAATCAGGTGTTTCAGGAGAATAAAGAGTTATTCGTCCTCCTCCACTTCCTCCTTCACTTGAATCGTCCCCTGCACAACCAGCTAAAATACTTCCCGCAAGCAACATACTTGCAACTAGCCCCGTCATTTTCATCACCTTAAATCCCCCTTTGTTGTGTTAATGGCAAAAAAATAAAGATGAACGCCAAATGTAAGCCTTTTCAAAAAGGCTTACATTTAGGCTTTCATCTCATCGTCTCTGCCTAGTTATTTAACTAATTTAAATTATACAATAAATTCTGATGATTACAACTATTAAAATTCGAAATAGATAAATATAGTACAATACTATTTAATTATTCCACGTGAGTTCTAAAGATTCTTTATTACCATTTAACAATAATCCTTTTATACCCCTTACTTTTCCTCAATCACTACTTCTCTCCTGTTTTTAATAAAAAAACTAAAAATTTATGGAAATTAAATAATTTTGCAATAATCCTCTGCTATACTCCTTTTGAACTTAAAATATTTTCCTAGGAGTGAATGTATGATAAAAAGAGTGAGCGATAAAAGTGCAGTTAGCAAGATATTCCTTTCGCTACTGTTAATTGTTTCCATGGTTATTCCTTTTCTCTCTGTATCCAAAGTCGAAGCAGCTGAACCTATTTCTGTAGCGGAAGCTATCTCTAATAACACTGGTAATGCAACTGTTCAAGGATATATAGTAGGTACCGCATCCTCTGGAAGTTCTTACGACCAAGAAGCTCCTTTTACTGTAGCAACCAATATTGGTTTAGCTGATTCTCCGGAAGAGACTAATCCAGCTAATATTCTCCCAGTACAGCTTCCGACAGGTACTGTACGTGCTGGGCTAAACTTAGTAGACAATCCAAGCTTGTTCCAAAGTGAGGTTACGGTAACAGGAACTTTGGCTGCCTATTTCTCAGTTCCTGGCATGAGAAGCGCAAGTGCCTATACTATAATTTCTGAAGGAGAGACCCCTCCGACTGACGTTGAAAAAGTAGATAATATTGCAGAAGCGCGATCTATTACAGACCAAAATAAAGTGATACGTGTGACCGGAACTGTGACAACTGGTCTTGGCTATTGGGGAGGTAAAGCTTTCTATATTCAAGATGAAACAGGTGGTCTCTATGCATATACTAGCTCTGCTGATGTAAATCCAGGGGATATCGTTGAATTAGAAGGAAAGGTTAGCCCATATAGTGGAGAGTTGCAAATTCAGCCTACTACTATAAAAAAACTCTCTTCTGGTAACCCTTTACCATCTGTTCAAGAAATAACACCTGCTGGAGTCAATGAACAGACACAAGGCGAGAGAATACTATTAAATAATGTAACGATTTCTAATTTAACAGCGGTTAATGATTTTGGAACTTTTGAATTCACCGTCACACACGAAAACGGTGAATCCATCATTATTCGCAATGATAATCGCAACGGTCTTGATTATGAAACCTTTACTAAGCAATATAAAAACGGTGATTTAATTAATGTATCTGGTATTGGGTCCATTTTTAACACTACTTACCAAGTTAAAACACTTGGTTTAGAAAGCTTTGAGCAAGTAAACAAGCCTGCCGTGTATCCAAATATCTACCCTGGAACCGTCTCTGAAGGAACAGAAATTACATTAACGACTCCTTGGGATAATGCAAGTATTTATTACACACTAGATGGCTCTGCCCCAACGGTATCAAGTACAAAATATACCGAACCAATTACATTAACAAAAGATACAACGATTAAAGCAATCGCAATTGGAGACACTACCTCTGAAATTTTTTCATTTACGTATAACGTTTTAAAAACACAGAACCTTTCTATCCGTGATATCCAAGGACAAGGTCACTTTTCTGATTATGAAGGTGCGACTGTACAAAATGTTACTGGTGTAGTAACACACTTGTATAATTCAGCTAATTTTGTTATTCAGGATATTAACCCTGATGATAACCACCATACATCTGAAGCAATTATTGTTAATAAAAGCTCTAATGGTGTAATGGTTGGCGACTTAGTAACAGTTGACGGGACAGTGGAGGAATGGTATTACGATGGCTATTCTGACATGAAAGCAAACGACCTACCAGTCACTAGAATCAGAGCTACTGAAACACTTAAAACAGGAACTGCAGAGCTACCAGAACCATTAGTAATCGGAGAGGATATTCATCCTCCAACAGAGCTTATTGATAACGATGGTCTGACTTCCTTCGATCCTTTTGAGGATGGAATAGACTTTTGGGAATCCGTGGAGTTAATGCGCCTAGCTGTGCCAAATGCAAAAGTCGTTGGACCTCAAGATTATGGTGAAATTGTGGTCGTGGCTGGCAACTCGGTTAATACTACATTTAATGCTCTAGGTGGTATTAATATTTCTGCTGATGACTATAACCCTGAAAGAATTACAGTATTAATCGATAATGAGAACTATGATGCAAAATCTGGTGATTATTTTACAGAGGAGATTGTCGGAGTCATGGGCTTTGGTTTTGGAAACTTTAAGCTATGGACTGATGAGGAATCGCTCCCTCCTATCACTCGTGTTGAAAAACCTATTACGATAACAGAAATCGTTCCAAGCGAAGAGAAGCTGACGGTCGCTGCTTATAATATAGAGAACTTCTCCGCTAACATCGAAAGCACACCAAACGAGAAGGTTGTAAAAATTGCACGATCATTTGTTGAAAATATGAAATCCCCAGATATTATTACATTAGTAGAAGTTCAAGATAACGACGGTCCTACTGACTCTGGAAATTCCGATGCTTCTGCGAGCTATGAGCGGTTAATTGCTGCCATTGTGGAGGAAGGCGGACCTGCGTATGCATGGACGGATATTGCACCTGAATATAATCGTGATGGTGGACAACCTGGGGGAAATATTCGAGTTGGCTACCTATACAACCCGGAAAGGGTAACACTTTCTGAGGGTACGAAAGGAAGTTCAACTGATTCGGTTGCTTGGGATGAGGGAGGAAATCTCACTTTAAATCCTGGACGTATTTTAGACTTACCTTTGGAAAATACCCGTAAGCCCCTTGCTGCACAATTTGAGTTCCAAGGTGAAAAAGTAGTTGTAATCGGTGCTCACTTAAATTCTAAGGGTGGAGATCAACCTTTATTCGGGAAAAACCAGCCACCTTTGTTAGGTTCAGAGGCTGAGCGAATCGAGATTGCGACTATGATTAACAATTTCGTAAAAGCAGGACAAGCAAAAGACCCTAACTTGAAGGTGATAGTGGCCGGAGATATGAATGACTTTGAATTTACTCCTGCATTAGCAGCTTTAAAGGGTGGAATATTAACTAATATGGTAGAGAAGGTTCCTGCAGGTGAACGATTCTCCTATTACTATCAAGGGAACAACCAAGTCTTAGACCATATTTTAATAACAAATAATTTAGTAGAAAAAACAGCAGTGGATATGATTCATATCAACGCTAACTATATGGAAATTCATGGACGTGCTTCTGACCATGACCCAATTATTATTCAAGTTGACTTGAAGGAACAAGAGTCACCACCATCTCTGCCTAAAATCCTTAATCTAAAAGTGGATAAAAAGCATATTAAAATAGATGTTAATAAATCATCAACATTTAAGCTTACAGCTATGTTAAATAACAAAGGGAAGAAAAATTCTACTATTGATGTAACTGCAGATGCAGAATATAGTGGCTATGATAAAAATATCGTTTCTGTAAATGAAGGAGTAATTACGGCTAAATCTGCCGGAAGCACTACCATTAAAGCTACTTATAGTAACAAATCTGTTACTATTAAAGTAACTGTACAAGCAGCAAAAAAGTGATACCCATTCACAAAAGAATCCTATCCCTTTTCAAAGGTGATAGGATTCTTTTATGTTTATTCATGGTCTAAAAATTTCCCGTGGCTTGGTTTGGCAATTCGTTTAAATTCACTAACTAATAAATGAAGATTGCTTTTAAGTATTTCACCGCGCATTGGAAGTCCGTGACCAGTTACCGCTATATCAGGCTTCAAGGAATCTAGAAGTTTTACGGAGTATTCTGCATCCTCCCAATTTGTTGTCAAATAACGAGGGGGTCCACTTATTTCTTGTTCTTGTGTAAACACCTTGTATAAATACTCTTGTTTGACCGTAACAAATGCATCACCGGCGATCAATAGTCCATCTTCTTTTCTAAATAGCGAAACATGCCCTGGGGAATGACCTGGAGTATGAAACCACTTAAAACCTGGCATAAAAGGAACAGAGCCATCCTCTGGTAAGATGTGTACATGATCTCTCAGGTCTATTGCTTTAACAGGAAACATCCCAGACATTTTGGAAACCATTCCTCCTTCTACGGAAGTATCCGGATCTGGGTAATCCTGCGCTCCCGTTAAAAAAGGAAGTTCCAGTGGATGAGCATATACAGGGACATTCCACTTTTCAACTAGCTCTTTAATAGCTCCTACATGATCAAAATGTCCATGTGTTAAGATGATCGCCCTTGGTTTTTTATTCTCACCAAAACGTTCCTCCACTATCTCTATAATCTTATCAGCAGACTTAGGCATTCCAGCGTCTACTAAAACGAAATCATCTGTACCTGGCTTCCCTACTAAACAAACGTTTACAATTTGAATGGTGTAACAAAAGACATCTGGTAGAATCTCTAAACCTACACCACTACCAACAGATGTCGTCGGTATATACTTATAATCGTCTCCGTAAGATATCGAATTGTCCATAATATTTAATCCCCTTCCATATTATCTTAGTTTCTCTTCCCTCCCCAAATTTATACTTTATTATCGTTTACACTTTTACCCACCACTTTAAACCTTCTATCTCTTTATTTTGTATAAATAACATATAGTCCCTGCAATAGCCTCGATATATATAGCTTCTCTTCTTACATTAATACTTTCCTATGGGGAAACAATAATCCAACCTCTCTCCCAATGATTAAAGAATAATTTAGTGTACGTATAAAAAAACAAAGGATGGCTTTTATAATCATCCTTTGTTTTTATCATTATGTTTAATGTTTAACTAACCTTAAAAAATCCTGCTCTCCAACTATTTCTAAAGGAATCCCCTTTTGGATTAAGTCCTCAGCTTTTTGCATTTTGGAGCTTTTTACACCCTCTACATACTTCATAAGTGCTTGATCTCCAACTACTAAAAAGTTTGTATCTATGTCTACGGCCCCTTTACAGGTAGCTCCACGGTCAGCAGCATATTTAGCTGCATTCGATCTTGTCATAGAATCCATTTTCCCTGTAAAAACAATATTTGCACCATAAAATGGATGACGAGTATTTTTCTCAATATTGTCTGGAACTATAAAAGGAAGGGCCATGTCTTCCTTGCTCTTTTTTACTCTGGAAGGGGCTTTCTTAGTATCAAGGGAACTATTAACTTTGATCTTGTGTAAAAGAGACATTTCTTTTAATGAGCTCGTTCTTGTTTTTTTCATTGCTTCGATTGTAATTAATGCTGCAGCTCTTGCATCCTCCAATGCATCATGATGTTTGAATTGGATACTTAAATAGTTGGCTACTGTGGATAGTTTATGGTTGTACAAATCCGGCCATATTTTTTTAGCAATTCTATAAGAACAAGCATATTGGAATTGAGGTTGTTCTTCGTAGCATCTATTAACCGATTCTTTTAGTACGCCAATATCGAAACTTGCATTATGGGCTATAATCGTTTGTTGATCTATATAAGGTTTTAGCTGCGGCCAAAACTCTTGAAATGTTGGTGCATCCTGAACCATGTAATCTGTAATTCCATGAATTTTTGTATTGTAATAATTAAACTCACTAAGTGGATTAATAAGCGTTTGAACTTCTTCTATTATTTCACCATTTCTTACTACTACAATTCCAACTGAACAAGCACTAGTTCGTAAACTATTGGCAGTTTCAAAATCTATTGCAACAAAATCCATGTTTACCACCTCTAATTTTTCGTATGCTACCATTATCTCATACTAGTAGCTTCAGACATAGAAAAACCCTCTAAATAGAGGGGATTTCAATGTTTAATATAATCTATTGACTGGTGAATGTTCATCTAGTTTTTTTTGACGTTCTAGTTTTTCTTCCTGCTGCTGTTGATTAACTCTTCGTTCTTCCTCATTCAGTTCCGCCTGATCGTCTCCAAAAGCTGCTGGACCTAAATTTGGATCTGAACCTGGAGACTGCGACCCATAAGATTTTTCTTCTACAGTTATACTCTCCTCAATGGTAGGACGCTTGTTCTGTACTAACTTGTCCTCTTGCATGGTATGTCCTACATGATTCTCATCTCTTACAAGCAATGGGTCTGTAGCAAAGGTTTCTCCTCTAACAAATTTATCCTGTGGCTCATCTAAACGGCCATCCGTTTCGTTCACCATATTATTTGTAGAGGGAGTAAAGCCACTTTCCTTAGCATAATCTGAGATTGGTGCTTCTCCTTCTGTAAATCGATTTTGCACTACATCTGTTCCTACTGTATCTGTATAATCAGTGGTTGCAGCTGCCTCATCATTCGCGCTAGCTCCTAGGGAATCCCCTTCAGGCACAGCGTCTGTATATAATACAATACTTCCTGAAGCTACCTCTTTTGCATATTGTTCTGCTTCCTCTTCAGTTAAGTCTAGCTTTTTTAGTCCCTCTACAATTGCAGATTCTCCTGTAAACCACGATTTAAATTTGTCTATGAATGTGCCAGCTTCGTGCGTGGTTACATCCGAATAGCGATTTAACGCATTCAAGTGAGTACTCTCTGATGAAATTACATGAATATCACTCTCTTCATATCCCTGTTTTTGCAGATGTTCTAATTTTTCGTACATATCTTCCTCAGTCCGAGCAATTTCAATCTTTCTGTTTGAATTTAAGTTCATGTGTATTCCTCCTGTTTTTTTAGTTTTTATTTAATGTGTTATTGCTTGAATACCCACGTTACAAACTTTCTAACCTCCCCCTCTATTTTTTAACATTAATTTAATATTTTACATATTATATTAATTACGTTATTTCTAATTCTCTACACACGTTCAATCAAGAAAGAACAAGATAATATTGATTTCCGCTTTTACAAATACCTTCTGAAGAGTAGCCTCATTCCACTGGTAAAATTAATTAATTGTTTTTAAAATAAAAAAGGTATCGGAGTTAATCTCCCGATACCTTTTCTCACATTCATAAACAAAATTTATTTATTATCTCTATACTCAATTTCTTGACCATCCTCGTAAAGAATCTCTAGGTCAAATTCAGTATAGTCACTGATCCCAAATGCTGTATTAACTTTCTCTATTACTTCTTCCTTAGTCATATCTTTTGTTAAAGCTAAGTCAGTAAAGATTGGCTTTAAGAATTCGTAAGCTTCATCTCCGTGAAGTTTTTGAGAGTCTAGTGAATTCACATACTCTGCTTCCACTCCGTTTGTTTCCACTTCAAAGGAAGCTTCTACTGCATCTCGCTGTTCAGCAGTATCAATATCTAAATCAAAAGAAGTAAAACCAAACTCGCTTTCTGCTGCTTCAGTGGTAGGCGGATCGCTTACCTCCTCCTTGTCTCCACATGCCCCTAAAAGAAGAGCCGATGATAAAAAAACGCTACTTAGTATTTTACCTTTAGTACTAATCATATATAAGTCACTCCTTACTAATTTATTACTATTACTATTACTAGCATTGTCTAGAAAATGATTTCTTAAACATTAGTAAGAATTATCCTGGATATCGTTTATCTGTTGCGGAAGTATTTTTAGTCTTACTATGGTTACTTTCATCTTTTACTTTTTGATTTAATTCCTCCATAGGAATGGGATCTACATTTTTCATCGCTTCATCTCTATCAAAAATACTTTCCTTTTCAGTGTCTAGAAGATCAGGATTGTCTAATATACGTCCAGGAATATCTTGTTTTTCTGAATCCTTATGGTTTACGTTATGGTCATTTACATTCTTTTTGTCCATTTTTATCCACTCCTTCTTCGTTTATTTATGTATATCCTTTTTGACAATCACTAAACATTTTCGACAAGTTTCGCCAGGATAACTGAACTAAAAGACCTAACCGTATATATTTAGCACTATTTTTACAAAATAGGGGTTTTTTTTATTTTTTTCATCAAAGCATGAAATAATCTTGTAAGAATCATACTCCTTTAGATTTATCACGATTTTCTTTGCAAAAACAATCATAAATACCTAAGCCTTTATCAATCAAATCCAAGACTATGAAATTACTAAAAAAACAAATTAGTGCGACATATCGATTATTTTCCTTCCATATCCTCTATTTACACGTCTCACGTATACTCTCTCACTCTATTTTAAATGTTCTGAATATATGGTAAGTTCTAGTAGATATATTAAACATATTTAAGAGGAGGAAAAGGGATTGGGAATTAAGAAAAAAACTACTATTCTAGCTGTGGTAACATCGCTAATGTTTAGCTCTGCATCATTAGGATTAGCAAGTCCTGTAGCTGCAAAACAGATAGAAAAATCTATCACCAATACTCAAGTGCAGAAAACACCAAGAGTACCAGAAAGGCTACGAGTTCCAGAGAATCCTAGCGAAAAGGTGCGAATCATTGTGGAACTGGAAAAGGCTCCAGCCATTGAGACAGCAACCAAAAAAGGGGTTTTATACAAGAACCTATCGAAATCTGAAAGAAAATCAGTTGAATCTGCTATTGAAACTGATCAACGTAATGTAAAAGACAAAGTTAAAAGAGTTTCAAAAAACATACAATATAAAGAAGAGTTTACTGCAATATTTAATGGATTCTCTGCTGAAGTAGATGCTAGAGACGTTGCAGGGATTGGCCTAATTGATGGTGTCAAAAGAGTCTATGAATCTACAGAATATGACCGCCCCAAAATAACACCTCAAATGGTGCATTCTAAGGAACTTGTACAAGCCCAATTGGCTTGGGAGAAATATTCCTTTAAGGGTGAAGGTATGGTTGTTGGTGTCATCGATACAGGAATAGATCCTAACCACCGCGATATGGTCCTATCGGATGAAAATACGGGAGAGATTACTTCTGCAGAAGTAAATGCGTTATTAAATGACGGATCTATTGAACCTGGTTTATTTTTCACTCCAAAGGTTCCATTCGGTTATAACTATATGGATGAAAACACAGAGATTCGAGACATTGGTCCTGATGCTTCCATGCACGGAATGCACGTATCCGGTACAGTAGGTGCTAACGGAGATGAAGAAAATGGCGGTATTAAGGGGGTTGCCCCAGAAGTGCAGCTTCTTGCACTGAAGGTATTTGGTAACGACCCATTATTCCCTTCTACGTATGGAGACGTTTATGTAAAGGCAATGGATGATGCAATTAAACTTGGTGCGGACGCGTTAAACATGTCCCTTGGTTCAACTGCAGGATTTGTAAATAGTGAAAGCCCAGAACAGCAAGCCGTAACTCGCGCGCAAAATAATGGACTACTTGTAGCTATTTCTGCCGGTAATTCTGACATGTTTGGCTCAGGCACTTGGTATCCATATGCTTCTAACCAAGATTATGGTTTAACAGGTTCCCCTTCTGTTTCAGAAGATTCATTTGGAGTAGCTTCCTATGAGAATGATTCAATAACTGCTTCTAGCTTCCAATATGCTTTTGATGGAACTGATGCTGGACGAGCAATGTTCTTACTGGCAAATGATAAGGAGCCTGCTGATTTACCTGGCGATTCCTATGAGGTTGTTGAAGCTGGATTAGGTACACCAGAGGAGTTTGCTAGTAAAGATGTAGCGGGTAAATTTGCTTTAGTTTCTCGTGGCAGCATCTCATTTGTCGAAAAGGGCTTAAATGCACAAGAAGCTGGCGCGGTTGGAGTTATTGTATATAACAATGCTGCAGGAACTATTAATATGGCTTCTGACCCTGCGATTCGTATTCCATTTATGTCTGCTTTACAAGCTGACGGACTAGCTATCAAAGCTGGAATTGATGCTGGTCAAACAGTAACTGTTTCATTTGATGGCAAATATATTGATACACCAAACCCTACTAAAGGTAAAATGAGTTCATTTACTTCTTGGGGTCCAACTCCTAACTTAGATTTTAAACCAGAGATTACTGCTCCAGGTGGCAATATTTTCTCTACATTAAACGATGATAATTACGGATTAATGAGTGGTACATCCATGGCAGCTCCACACGTTGCAGGTGGTACCGCATTAGTATTAGAGCGTGTAAATGAAGAATTTGGACTAACTGGCGCAGAACGTGTTCAATTCGCTAAAAATCTAATGATGAATACAGCTAAACCAATTGAGTTAAAAGCTGGTGAGTACGTATCTCCTCGTCGTCAAGGTGCTGGAATTATGCAACTTGCTAATGCTTTAGAAACGGATGTCGTAGTTACCAATAGTGCAACTGGTGAAGCTAAAGTAGCATTAAAAGAAATCAGTGGAAATCAATTTAACTTCTCTTTAAAAGCTAAGAACTATAGCAATGAAGCAAAAACTTATAATGTAGATGTACAATTACAAGTAGACCGTCCAGTTAACGCTGGAGCTAACTATGTAACGATTCCAAATGATTCAACTTATGGCTCTTATGTTTTAGATGAATCAGATGCAAACGTGTCAGCACCAACAACTGTCACAGTTCCTGCAAATGGAGAAACTACTATTCAGGTTTCAGTAGACGCTTCTAACTCTGAGTGGTTAAAGCAATACTTCTCTAATGGTTACTTCATCGATGGATTCGTGCGTTTAGTCGATCCTTCTGAAGAAACTTCTGGAAATGTACCATTAACAGTCCCATTCTTCGGGTTTAATGGATCTTGGGACGATGCTTCTATTTTTGATGAATTCCTATGGGAAGATTTAACGTACTGGGGATTCCAAGGATTAGCTGATGATAAAGGTAACTTTATCAACGGATCTACTTTAAGTGAAGAGTTCGATCCTACTAAGTTTGCTTTCTCCCCTAACGGAGATGGAAATTTAGACAAAGTAATTCCTGTGTACTCATTAATGCGTAACGTCAAGGATCTTCAAATTAATGTGTTAGATGCAAATGGGAAAAAACTACGTACCATTCGAACAGAAAAGTATTTAAGAAAACATTATATTGCTTCCAACGCATATACATTCTCAAATGCAAATGCATGGGACGGCATGATTAACGGTAAACCTGCTGCTGATGGTCAATATAAAATTCAGCTAAGAGGTGTCATCGATTATGCAGGTGCTGAGTGGCAAACGATTGAGTACCCTATCATCTTAGATACAAAAGCTCCTACAGCTGAAATTGCATTTGACTTGGAAACAAAAACACTTACTGTAGCTAATGCAAGCGATCAAGGTGTTGGAATTGATCGTATTGAAGTGTACTTGAATGATGAAGAAATTACAGAAGCAGCAACACTTGAAAGCTATGTAATAGAACAGGCTAAAGCTGGAGATAAGGTAACCGTTAAAGTATGGGATATCGCTGGTAACTCAACCGTAGAAGAAATTACTGTTGAAGAAGCACCTGAAACGGAACCAGCTCCAGAAAAAGAAACAAAAGAACCTGTCATCTACATCCAATCACCTGAGTTTTTCGGTTACTATAAAACAGGTGAAGTTTTAGTACAAGGTACAGTTGAAGATGATTCTAAGATTAAATCATTAAAAATTAATGGAGTACCAGCTAGCTCATTTGACGGCAAAGCATTCTCTCATACGTTATCGCTTAAAGACGGGGTACAAAGTGTGAATGTAGAAGCTATAGACGAATTTGATAATAAAATGGCTATTACTCGCAAAATTATTGTAGATAGTCAAAAACCGACTGTAGAAGCTGTTAAAAAGTCTCTTCCAAAAGGTAAACTAGAGGCAGATGCAGAAAATCCTGTCATCCAAGTAAAGGTTGGAGACAACTTTGATGAAGTTCGCCTTTATTTAAACGATAGCGAAGTCTTCTATCGACCTGTTTCATCTCCGTACGCAATGAACGGCTATAGCGAAACAGTTGATGTAGAGCTACCTTTAGAGCCAGGAAAAAATGAATTTGTTTTAAAAGTTGTAGATTTAGTAGGCCATGAAACTACTCAGACCATTACAGTGGAGAAGAAAGAAAACGGTAATGGCAATGGCAATGGCAACGGCAACGGAAACGGAAATGGTAACGGAAATGGAAAGAAGTAATTCTTCCTAGTCCTTAAGGGTTTCACAAACCTTCCCACATAAAAGAAAGCTCCGAAAATTTACAGTTCGTAAATTTTCGGAGCTTTATTGTTTTTACCTTTACTTTTTTACTGTTTTTCTTCGTAATACGCTAGCAGATCATTATAGTATTTGTTTAAAGAAGATGTTGAAACTTCAAATGTCTCAGCAATTTCTTTAACCGTTAAGTCTAATGGCTCAAAGAAACCTTTATCTTGTCCAAATCTTATGGCACCTGCAGCTATTGCTACTTCTTTTCTAGCATTAGGCTGTTGCTCAAATAAATAATCTTCTACGGCTTCTATCAATTTAGTATAGTCACGTTGATTTTTTTCTAGAAAATCCATCGCTTGCTGAAGTACCCCTGCTTCAAAGAAGGTATACTCTCCACCCTGATAGCCATTTTTACCAAGGGCAACCCAAAGTTTCAAGCCATTTTCTTTAAGGAATTCTTTGTCTGTTGTATCCTTGCCTGATTTAAATTCTTTCGTAAACTCCTCAAATACTACCTTATGATCCGTAGGGAAAAACACAAGACTTGAAACAGCCAAGTAATGGTTGTCTCCTTGGCCATCCGGCAATATAAAGCAATATATATGCATGCCAGTCGGAACCGGCTTATCATTTTCTCTTCTGAGTAAGATTACTTCATTGGTCAATATATGCTTGACAGTTAAATACTCCGCCTCCACAACCGTTACCTCTCCAACAAAAGCACTTGGCTCATTCCAGCTATCTAACACCTTCAACGTCGAAGGGCGAGCTATTTTCTTACGTTGCTTTTCTAAATAACCTGTCCAAATATCTAAACGTTGGTGAAAGAAGAATTCATCCATTGCTATTGCTTCTATCATTTCCTGCTCCATAAAGCCTTTTAAGGATTTAATCCACGTTGCAGCATAATCTCCAAAAGCTGTATAATCTTTTCTTTCTGGATATTCATCATAAAACGTCTGTAACACTCGTTCTAATTCTTCCGTTTTAACTTCCTCTATAGAAATAGTCTGTTTAGACTCACAGCATTTTTTATATTTTTTCCCACTACCACATGGACAAGGATCATTTCGTCCTATCATTTAAAACACTTCCTTCTTATATGCTAAGTGCTTATTTTAACACGAATTTCATCCTAAATTAAGTTCTCCCCACAATAAGCAATGAAATAGTTAAATGGAACGTTTAAATTCGGTTTAAAAAGCTATTTGTTTAGGTAACAAAATAACAAATAAGGTCCCCTCGTTTATATTGCTTGTCACTTCTATTTTGCCTTTATGCAATTCAACAATTTCTTTTACAATCGCGAGACCTAGACCGGAGCCTTCCTTTGTTCTAGATGAATCTATACGGTAGAATCTCTCAAAGATTTGATCTATCTCTTCTTCCTTCATACCAATTCCGCTGTCTTGGAAGGAAATTCTTACATAGTCACTACCGTCTATCACTTTAATAGAAATTTCACCTTCTGCTACATTATATTTAATAGCATTCGTTAGCACGTTATCCCATACGTTTTCCAACAAATCTATATCTCCATAATACATAACAGGTTCCATCTCATAAGAAAGATCCATATTCTGCTCTTCTATTCTCCATCTATACTTGTAAATGACCTTCTTAAGCTGTTCGTCTAATCTAAAATCAGATTTCCTTACTGGTCTTGCAGATTGATCCAGAGAGGTTAACAACAAAAGTTGCTTGGTCAGATTGGATAATCTTTTCGCCTCCTGATCAATCACCTGAATATAATTTTCTCTTTCTTCCTTACTAAGGTCGGTTGATTTTAAAAGGTCGGCGTACCCTTGTATATTCAAAAGAGGCGATTGGAAGTCATGGGACACATTACTTATAAATGCCTTTCTTGCCTCATCGTTAAGCTCAAGCTGTTTAACCATGTTAGAGAAATTTCTAGCTAGCTGCCCAAGCTCATCGTTACGGGTAATATCTAATTCCACTCGATAATTCTCCACCATTACATGTTTGGTTGCGTCATTCAATTGTTTAATTGGTTTAACTAGTTGCTTAGCCAGTAATAGCATAGAAGTAAGAATTATTACTGCCAGTGCGAGTAGGAAGCCTAACAGCAATAAATGCATATCAGAGAACAGTAGCTGGTTATTTGGACGAATAAATAAACCGTAAACTATTCCTTCATGCTCGAAGGGAATACCAACAGTATTTCTAACACTATTTGCATAATGATTAAAGATAAAAAACTTACCTTGATAATCACGCATCCCATGATAAATATTTCCATTTAAGACTTCCAAACGAATTTCTTCTGGTAGCTCAGTATCTTGGAATGGTTCACCATAAGAATATTCTTCTTCATTTTCATTAATGACATATGCCTGATACCCCAGCTTAGTTATGGATTCTAGATAGTTATTGAAGCCCCCTCCATGCATTTTTTCTAAGACGGAAGTAATTTCTATAGCCACTCCAACGTTTTTCTCATCATTCTTTTCTTTAATTTGTAAATTATAAACGATACTTACAATTAGAAAACCAGCAAGAATACTAATCCCAATAATAAACAAAGTGGCTAAAGTATATTGTCTATACAAGGATCTCATGGTTCTATCACATCCAGCTTATAACCAAGACCTCGCACTGTCTGAATCTCTATCTGAGCCTTCGCTTTCTCTAGTCGTTGTCTTAAACGCTTAATATGTGTATTTAATGTTTGGTCGTCTCCTTCATAATCGTAACCCCACACTTTTTCCATTAAACTAGTTCTTGTGAAAACTTGTTCTGGCTTAGAGGATAATACACTTAAAAGCTCGAACTCCTTTAAAGGCAGTAAGAGGGTTTGTTTGCCTACGGTGACCTCATGGGTAGAGCGATTAATAGTTACGTTACCAATTACCATAATTGGCTTAAAGGTCTTGTCCAGTCTACGTAATATAACTGCAATTCTATAAAGTAATTCCTTTGGCTCAAAAGGTTTTACTAAATAGTCATCTGAGCCTGCTAAAAAGCCTTGCTCCTTATCTTCTAATGCTCCTTTAGCAGTCAATAAAATTACCGGGATATCATATTCTTCACTTAAAATTCTCGTCAAAGCAAAGCCATCCATCCCCGGCATCATTACATCGACCACAGCTAAGTCTGCCCAATCATCCTTTAATAAAGTAAGGGCCTCTTCTCCATTTTTAGCTGTCATTACTTCATAACCTGCCCTCTTTAAATGAATCATAACTAATGTCTGTATATTTACATCATCATCTACTACAAGGATATTCATGGATCTACGCCACCTTCTTTAATGCCTGTTTTAAAAGAGGGTGTTTTGTAAGTTACCTTACGAAACACCCTCTAATTGTTTTAAGTTATTATATCAGCTTACAGCTTGCCTGTCGGGGCAGGGATAGGTGCCTTCTCTTTTCTCGGTGTCTAGCTTCAGCGCCTTGCCCCTCGGGGTCAAATGGATAATAGCTCCGGTGGCTGGGAAACTGCCTCCTCGCTTTTCTCCATTTGCCTGTCGGGGCAGAGATAGGTGCCTTCGCTTTTCTCGGTGTCTAGCTTCAGCGCCTATGTCTGCCCCTCGGGGTCAAATGGATAATAGCTCCGGTGGCTGGGGAAACTGCCTCCTCGCTTTTCTCCATTTGCCTGTCGGGGCAGACATAGGCGCTTGCGCTTTTCTTGGTGTCTAGCTCCGGCGCCTTGCCCCTCGGGGTCAAATGGTGAAAAGCTCCGGTGGCTGAAGAGCTGCCTCCTCGCTTTTTCCCATTTGCCTGTCGGGGCAAAGACAGGCGCCTCCGCTTTTCTATATTACTTCTTATCTTTTTCGAATAGGAGTATTAGAGCTGGGAGAAGCATTCCGCGAACTAGGAATGTGTCTATAATGATCCCTATTGATACGATGAAGCCAAAGACGAATAGATCTGCTATTGGCATTGTTGTTAGTGCTGCAAATGTTGCCGCAAGAATGATACCAGCTGAAGAAATTACTCCACCTGTATTACGGATCGCTATTTCCAGAGCGTCTTTTACCTTGTAGTTTTTACGTTCTTCTATGAACCTGGAGACTAAAATTATATTGTAGTCGATCCCAAGTGCAACTAAGAAGATGAAGGAATAAACTGGAACTCGTGTGCTTATTGCCTCGTAACCAAATAACACATCTACAAGGAAAATCCCTAATCCTAATGCTGATAAATAGGAAAGAAGAATAGTTGCCATCATGTATAGAGGCATTTTCCATGATCGAGTCAAAACAAATAATAGAACTACTATTAATAATGTTTCCAATAACACTATCTTATAGATATCACTGCTGTTAGTTTCCCGCTCGTCTACAAGCTTAGCTGTAGTGCCAGCAAAATGAATATCTCCATCAATTTGTGCAGCCTTGAGTATATCCTTGCCACTTGTGCGCATATCACCCATATGATCAATTGCTTCAGTCGAATAAGGATTGATATCAAATGCTAGGCTATATTTTACTAAGGATTGTTCTTCATTAGCGTTAGTTAACCGCACAGAAGCTACATTCTCTTGCTCCTCAAGTAAGACTCTTAAGTCTTCTACTTGATCATCTGAAAGGTTTGAATTACTTTCTACTAAAATAGACGTAGGAGCAAGCTCACCTTTGTCAAAGTTAGATTCAACTATTTCATAACCCTCACGAGAAGGTAGGTCTTCTGGGAATGACTTAACGGTATCGAATTCAAATTTTAGATTAAACATATTTAATGCAGTGATAACCATCAATACAAAGACAAGACCACCTGTCAAAAATGGTTTGTTAACAACAAATTTAGCAACTGGCCCCCATATGCCATGTTTTACTTCTTTTTGATCTCCATACTTTGGTACTTTTGGCCAAAATGCTTTGCGACCAAACAAAGTAAATAAGGCAGGCACTAATGTAATGGAAGCAATCATAATAATAAATACAGCTGTCCCAAAAATTGGTGCAAAGTTTTGATAATCACGGAAATCAGCAAAGAATAGAACAAGCATAGCAGCTAGGACTGTTCCTCCAGCGAAGAATACTGGCTCACCAGTAGCACGCATCGCATATTTCATTGCCTCATATTTACTTTCATAATGATTCAACTCTTCACGATAACGTGAGAATACGAATAACGAATAATCAATTACAGCTGCAAACAATAAAATACTCATAATCGAAGTAGTAGAGTTATTAATTTCTAACCCACCTGCTCCCAAAAGAGCAATCGTTTGGTTTGCTACCTGATAAACGATAACAGTTGCTAACAATGGGATAAATGCCAGCAATGGTGATCTATAAATAACTATTAATAATATTAAAATAATAACTATAGTAGCAAGTAACAATTGGATATCTGCCTGTTCAAATAGCTTTACAGTATCTCCTGCAATACCCGCAGGACCAGTAATATAGAATTGTGTATCCCCAGTGCTTTTAGCTATGTCGTTCCCAATCTTGGAAGCTTCATCATTAATCTCAGCATATTGATCATTTCCTAATCCAGCCTCGAGATTCATAGGTACAATCATAGTTGTACCGTTCTCAGAGATAAAAGATGCTAGTGCTTGTTCTGGTAATGAAGCAATATCAACGATGGTGTCAATCCCATCAATATTTGCTTGTTGAATACCTTCAAGAATATTTTTTACACTTTCAACATTTACTTCTCCATCCTCGTTATGAAAAACTAGGATTCCAGGGGTCCCTTGATCATTAGGGAAGTATTCATCTAATTTTTCACTGGCAATTATAGAAGCTGCATCGTCAGGTAAAGATTGAAAATTAGTTACCTTATACTCTCCAAGTTGTGGCCCAGCACTTAGTCCAATCATGAGGACTAACCAAGCAATAATGGTAATCCACATGCCTCGTTTAGTTGAGACCCAGTCAGTAATTGGGTGTAATAGTTTTTTCATATGAGCGTTTTTCCTCCTTCAAAATTTCTATCAAATAGTTAGTTTACAGAAGGTATATGAACTCTCTATGAACTTTCCTTTTACTTTTATATTCTTTCTAATCAAATTTGAAATATTCAAGTCAAAGTAAATTTACCACTTGTGGAAAAGATATTTAATCATTAAACTGAGGTTTTGAGAGGAGAGATAATAATGGAAAAAACTTGGAGTATACGATTAATTCGTTTTGCAGCATTATTTGGACTGATTGGAACTTATATTGGTTCGCATATGGCGGGCCAGATGGACTACTCACTAAGACCAATCCACGCTCACATACTTTTAGTAGGATGGTTATCTGTCTTTGCATGGGGGATTTTTTATCAAGTATTTACAGTCAAACATAAATGGATGGTAACTGTACAAAGTATTAGTGCCATGATAGGCGCATTAGGATTAACATTGGGCATGTGGATGTATAATCTAAATCCCTTTGACTTAAATGAAACATTGGTTATGGTCTTCTTTATCGTAGGGGGAACTGTTTTACTTTTTGCATTCTTTATGTTCTTAGTTATCACCTTCTTTACCGAAAAATCAAGTAAAGCATAATTTAGATTATTATATAGAAAAGAGCCTGGGACAAAACCCACCTTAAAAATTCAAAAGCCCTGAAAATTTTACTGTTTGTAAATTTTCAGGGCTTTTTTTGCTACTTCATCATCGTTGTTCTCCGCTTCAGCGGACGCTTTCCTGGGGGCACGTTGCCTTAGCCTGTAGTCTCTCCCACGCGCTTGTCCCCTAGGAGTCGCCGCTTTCGCTATGAACAACTAGTGTTTCCCTCTATATTTAGTAAATTTCAAAACTATTCCAAGTACCCAAAAGTGAGACTAATTATGTCCCAATCTCTTTTATTATTGGGCTGTATAACCACCATCTAAAACGATTGCCTGGCCTGTCATTCCTTTAGCAGATTCACTTGCCACGTACAAAGCTAAGTCTGTAATTTCTTGAACGTCTAATAATCTTCTTTGGGGAACTAGGGGATACAATACTTCTTCCAGTACCTGTTCCACCTTGATATTTCTCGTTCTAGCTAAATCTTCAAATTGGTTGCGTACAAGCAATGTATCCACATAGCCTGGACATATTGCATTCACTGTAATTCCATCAGCTGCAGCCTCTAATGCGGCAACCTTTGTTAACCCAATCACCCCATGCTTAGCCGAATTATAGGCGGCTTTTCCTGCAAATCCTATCAAGCCGTTTATAGAAGCCATATTAATAATCCGGCCAAATTGTTGCTTTTTCATGTGTGGTAATGCATATTTCATAGCTACAAAAGGAGCTGTTAGCATTATTTTTATTAATAGCTCGAACTTTTCTGTCGGGAAATCTTCTATTAATGAAACATGCTGCATGCCTGCATTATTTATCAATATATCTATTCTTCCAAAGGAATCTACTGTAGATTCAATGGCGTTCTTTATGTCCTCTTCTTTCGTTACATCACAGACAATACCCTTTACTTGCCCATTTAGAGTGGAGACAGCCTCGTCTAATGCCACTTTATTCAAATCTGAAATAACTACGCTTGCTCCTACCTCTAAAAATGCCTTAGCGACATCATAGCCAATTCCTCTGGCAGCCCCAGTTATAAATACTACTTTACCCTTCAATTGAATTCCTCCAATCTTAAATTGCAGTCCATCCACCATCAACCTTTAAAGTTTCGCCAGTCACGAAATTCGCCAAATCAGAGGCTAAATACAACACTGCTCCAGAAATATCCTTTGGCTGCGAAAGTCCCTTTAAGAGAATTCTATTTTCGACATCCCTTTTAAAATCTTCATCTTCAAACATTTTGGCAGTTAACTCTGTTTCTATAAAGGTAGGTGCCACCGCGTTAACGTTAATACCAAGCTTAGCCCATTCAACTGCCAAAGCCTTTGTTAGTTGAACTAGACCTCCCTTACTAGAACAATATGCCGCTCTATTGTAATAGCCTACAAAGGCCATTTGAGAGGCTATATTTATAATTTTACCATTTTTTTGTTTACTCATAAATTTAGCCGCTGCCTGGCTTGTAAAGAATGCAGACTTTAAATTCAAATCTAAGACAGTATCCCAGTCATTCTCCGTTACTTCTAATGCAGGCTTTGCAATATTAACTCCTGCATTGTTGATAAGTACATCAATTGTTCCAAACTCTTTTACTGTCGTCTCTATTAAATTATTAATGTTCTCCATTTTACTTAAATCGCCTTGAACAGAGATGCATCGATCGTTATAGCCTTGTAGTTCTTTCAGCGTTTCCTCTAATGCTATACCTTCTCGTCCGGAAATCACCACATTAGCTTTTAGCTTAGCAAATGTATGGGCTATATCTTTCCCTATTCCTTTGCTACCCCCTGTTACAATTACAGTTTTATGCTCTAACTCAGAAAAGAAATTATTCATCGCTACCTCCTAAATTCATGTCTCCCTTAAGAAAATGAATTAACATCTGTTCACGTTCTACATTTTTAAGCTGAGAAAATTGCTCGTCCCATGTATAGAAGCCTTCTCCACTTTTGTCTCCAAGCTTATTCTCTTCCACTAACTGTGTAAGCACTCTACCGGATTTTTGATCGGTGCTCAAGTCCTCAAAAAGATAATTTGAAATAGCAGAAAAAACATCCAGACCTCCCATATCCGCAGTCATTAAAGGACCTGTTACCGGAAGACGACGCCCAATACTATATGTTACTGCTGCATCGATGTCCTCTTTAGTTGCTACCCCTGCATCAAGTAGGGATTGTGCTTCCCGAAATAACGCGTACTGTAAGCGATTCCCTATAAATCCTGGAATCTCTCTGTTTAATAAAACCGGTTTCTTCTTCATATGCTGAAGTACTTGCATAGCTCGCTGAACCGTACCGTTATCTGTCTTTTCACCCTTTACTACTTCAACTAAAGGAATTAGATGACCGGGATTCCAAAAGTGTGTAACAACAAAACGATTAGGGTGATCCATTCCCTCTGCCAATAAACTTGGCATAAAGCCAGACGTATTGCTTGCTATAATAACATCCTTATCCACTAGAGCCTCTAATTTTTTATACATATTTTTTTTAAGATCTAGTACTTCAGGTATTACTTCAATAATAAAGGTTGTCTCTTTTACAACCTCTTCTAGAGATATAGATAACTTAATGAGGTCCATAATGCGTGCTGCTTCCTTTTCATCAAACAATCCATTATCCTTCATTACTTTTATTTTATTTTGAAGGCCTTTTTTAGCAATCTCCAGATCCTGCTCACTAACTCCATATACTTTTACATGTAACCCTGCCCACGCTGCGGATAAAGCAATGGAGTGTCCCATTGTCCCACAACCTAAAATTGATACATTTTCCATTTGTTCACACCCCTAATATGTATTTTAATAACCAATACCCAACAAGCAAATGCACCACTGCTTGTTGGGTATTGTGATTATATCCCTATGCCAAAAGAGAAAAGAATAACTGCTAATATTACACCGAGTATCGGCACAACAACGGTTAAAGCCCCAAAGGCCGGATAAGCATCCTTATGTGTTTCTCCACAGATTGAACGAATAGTCGTAACTACATAGCCACCTTGTGGCAATGAATCTAGAGACCCAGAAGAAATGGCAACGGATCTGTGAAGCGCTTCTGCATTTACACCTAAATCTAAATAATGTGGTGCTAAAAGCGGTAAGGCAATTGCCTGTCCACCTGAAGATGAACCGGTTAAACCCGCGATAACAGCTACGGCTAACGCGCCACCAATTAGTGGACTACCTGGTATACCAGTCATTACATCAACTGCTGATTCAAATGCGGGAGTAACCTTTACTACACCACCAAAGCCCACAACAGCCGCGGTATTGGCAATGGCGATAACAGCACCCATAGCTCCTTCAGCAACAGCACCACTGAAATTTTGAAAATACTTTTTGTTTATTAGATAGGTAGCAATAATACCACCGGTCAATGCAAGGATTAATGCCGAAGTTTCCAATTCCTTATGTAAGACAAATGAAATAATTAATACTACACCTAAAGGGATCATACTTAGTAATGGATTGGGCAATTCTTTACGAGCAGCCGTGGTTACATCAGATTCCCTACTCACAAATGACTCGCCATTATCCATTGCTTTCTTAATCATCTTTTTCAGCCACCAATAACCAAATGCCATCATGAAAACAGCTACAATAATGCTTACTTCCCAACCTGCATAAGGAGATGTTTTTAAGAATGGGATAGGAATCCAGTTTTGAATTTCTGGTGAGCCCGCTGACGTCATTGTAAAGGTTGTAGAACCAAAGCCAAGAGCAGCTGGTATAAAGCGTCTTGGCAAATCTGCTTGCTTAAATAAACTCAAAGCCATTGGATATACCGAGAAGGCTACTACAAATAAACTTACTCCCCCATAAGTTAAAACAGCACAGGCAATTACAACAGCTAGCGCTGCACGCTTAATACCAATTTTACTAACAATCCATTGGGACACGCTATCTGCTGCCCCACTATCCTCCATGACTTTACCAAAAATGGCACCCGCTAAGAACATTAACCACCAAGAAGCTATGAAGCTAGTAAAGCCTCCCATATAATTAGTTAAGAAATTATCAGCACCCTTCTCTACAAGCTGTGGAAACAATGGAAGTCCATTAAATACCCCAACGAACAGAGCTGTGAGTGGTGCGGCAATGAGAAGGTTCATCCCCTTCATAGTTAAATAAATCAATAACGCGAGACCACCAAATAATCCTATGAAACCTAACATCCTTTTTCCCCCTTCACCCCTACGAACTATTTATTTCCGTAACGTCTTACTCTTAATAGTGCCTGCTCGGCGTGTCCAGCAAAGTTCTCTAACTGACATAAACGTGCTGCATATTCCCCAATATAAGCACTTGCCTCCGGTGTTACCTTTTGATAGGTTACTGTTTTAATAAATTTGCCTACCCATAAGCCGCCCGTATATCTTGCCGCACCTTTTGTCGGCAGTGTATGATTCGTTCCAATTACTTTATCCCCGTAAGCTACATTCGTTTCTGGCCCTAAGAAAAGGCAGCCATAGTTCGTCATATTTTCTAAGAAGTAATTAGGATCTTCCGTCAAAATTTCCACATGCTCAAATGCTAAACGATCAGCCTCTACTCTAGCTTCTTCAATAGAATCTACCAAAAGAATTTGACCATAATCTTCCCATGAGACTCTCGCTACATCGGCCGTAGGTAAAGTTTGTAACTGACGCTCAATCTCTATTAACGTTTCCTCTGCCAATTTTTCTGAAGTAGTTATTAAAGCTCCTGGAGAAGTTGGACCATGTTCTCCTTGTCCTAGAATATCTGTAGCAACCATTTCTGCATCTGCTGTATGATCTGCTACTACCAACGTTTCTGTTGGACCGGCAAACAAGTCAATTCCAACACGACCATAAAGCTGACGCTTCGCCTCCGCTACAAACGCATTACCAGGGCCGACAATCATATCCACTGATTGAATAGTTTCCGTTCCAATTGCCATGGCACCCATTGCCTGAATACCGCCTAGTAAATAAATTTCATCTGCTCCCGCTAATGACATAGCTGCAATAGTAGCATAAGGAATTTCTCCATTAATAGGAGGAGTACATGCAATTACTCTTTTAACCCCGGCAACTTTTGCAGTTAATACGCTCATATGAGCTGAGGCAACCATTGGATATCGTCCGCCAGGTATATAACAACCGACGCTATTTACAGGAATATTTTTATGCCCTAAAATAACTCCTGGAATATTTTCTACTTCTACGTCATTTAGTGAAGCTAGTTGGGCTTCTGCAAACTCACGAATATTCTTTTGAGCAAACTTGATATCCTCAATTACCTCTGTTGGTACTTGTGCTACCATTTCTTCAATTTGTTTTGTTGATAGACGAAATGATTCAGGTGACCATTTATCAAACTTCTCGGATAATTCACGAACCGCTTGATCCCCTCTTGACTCTACATCCTTTAAGGCCTCTGACACTATTTGAGATACCTTTAAATCATTAGCACTTACTTCTTCTTGTGACTTTCCAGACTTAATTACTTTTACCATTTGTAATTCCTCCCCTTTGTTTGAAAACGCATTCATAAAAATACAATCCTTCTTTGCATACGTATGCAAAATATATACAAGTAAGATTATTCTAAAAACATTAATTAGTCAACTATTTATATGTTGAATTACGAACAATTAGTTTTCCATCAATCTCTATATTTTGAGCCTGACCAGAGTATTCGCTGATTTCCGTGGTTAAATAGTCCACTGTTACGTTTACCATTTCATTTATTGGCTGCTCCCAAGTAGTTAAACTATAAGAAGGCCAAGCGGACATCTCAATATTGTCGAATCCCACCACCTTCACTTCATCCGGAACAGCTATATGATGTTTTTTTAAGGAATCCATCACTCCTAGAGCCATAATATCATTCGCCACGAATATCGCTTCGGGTACTTTTCCCTGAGCCACTACTTTCTCGATTGTTTTATACCCACCCTCGTAAGTAAAATCAGAAATATATTTTTTATATTCTACTTTATTTTCCTTTAATACTGTTACAAAGCCTTTTTCTCTCTCTATACTAGTTGATGTGTTTTCATTGCCAGAAATATAAATCATATTAGAGCAACCTGCCTCCAATAGGTACTGTGCAATTTGTTTACTCGCCTCTAAATTGTTACAGCATACCGAATAAAACTTATTACCATCAATCTTTCTATTAAACAAAGCTAAAGGAATTCTGTTATTAAATAGATCCTCGTTTGCCTGCAAAGACAACGTGGCATCCGTAATAATGACACCCGCAACGTTATAGTTAAGTAATGTATCAATATCCTCTTGTTGAATCTCATCGTTATTTGTATACACAAATAAAATGCTGTAGCCCAACTTTTTAAATGCAGTTGTAAATTGCTTTAATACCTGTGGATAAAAAGGATTCTGGACCCCCTTCATAACTAAACCAATTATTTTCGTTCTATTTGTAATTAAACTACGGGCAAATTCATTTGGTCTATAACCTAATTCCTTAGCAGCAGCCAATACCTTCTCACGAGTTTTTTGAGACACAGTCGCCCCTTTAAAATAAACACGTGAGACAGAAGATTGAGAAACGCCAGCAAGCTTCGCCACGTCCTTAGCTGTAACTCCTTGATTCATCTTACTCACTACCTCCTTAAAATTTTAATTATTTCAAACTATACAATAATATTGTTTTTTTGGAAATAATAAACACTAACCTCTATTAAAAGATTAGCGTTTATCAACAGCTTTAATCTTCTTCACCTTTCTTCCCCTTAAACAACAACGATCCTCCAACTAGAAAAACACCACTAAAAAGAAATACGCCTGCCATTCCAACAGAGCCTCCAATAACACCAAAAAAAGCTGGTGCAATGAGCTGAAATAAGCGATTTATCGTTATTCGTAGTCCTAAAATTTCCCCTGTCCTTTCTGGTGGAGATGCATTATAAGTCGTTGTCATGGAGATTGGCTGTCCGCACCCTAAGCCTAACCCCATCATAATTGCGAGAAAAGCAATTACAAGGACGGAGTTTGTCAAAGGCAACAATAAAAAGGCAATCCCTGCGACAAATATGGATACGAATAAGATAAACTCCCTCTTATATATTTCTAAAAGCTTTGGTAACACAAAACGGACAAACATGGTTGCTAATCCCTGGAGCGCTATGATCCAACCTATTGTAGATGTAGACAAGTCCATTTGTTTTCCTAATAACGGAAAATAGGCAACAAAGATGTCTTTTGAATAAAGAACTAAGGCACTGGAGAACAAGGCCCTTCTTATTAACGGGCTTTCTAATAGCTTGATAGAGTCAATCATTTTAGTTGGCTTTCTATGTATTTGTTGCTCTGCCTTAGGGATTTTTAAAGAAAAGATAATACCAGCTAATCCTATCCCCACGCATACTATATAAACAATTTGAAAGGATATATGTTCAGACAAGTATCCACCCATGAGAGGACCTACTACAGCTCCAAAAGCAACACACAAACTGAACATACTGAAATAATAATCTCTGTTTTTCTTAGTCGTTTGGTGACCTAACTGATTTTGTAAGGCAATAGGTATACTTATATTCCCTATCCCTAACAGTAACTGACTTGCAAACAAAGACCATATAGTAGAAAAAGCAGCAGGAACAATCATACCGGCTATAAGGCTAACAAACCCGATAATAATAGGGAGCCTATCTCCTATTTTATCTATTATTTTGCCGGCATGAATTGAAAATATTAATGGTAAAAAGGCAAATGTAGAGGTTAGAATACCAATGATCCAAATAGATGCCCCATACTCGTCGGCTGAGAGTGTAATGACTGGCCTAGTTGCGTTTACTACAGTATGAAATAAGAATATTAATAGCAAAACTCCTTTTAGATTCATATATCTCCCCTCAATCGCATTATGTATAGTTCAATATTATATCAATATATAAGCCGCTATGTTTAAAAGATTATAGACCATTTGTTTATCAGCTTGGCTATAATAATGGTAGACATACAATACATTTAAACCATTTTATGGTTACAAAAGGGGCAGAAGAATATGAAGGAATTAACAGAAGAAATTTTGGAGTTTAACCAAAAAAGAGGTTGGGTTCGCAATACTGATGCTCGTAGTCTCGCGATCTCTATATCTTTAGAAGCTAGTGAACTATTAGAGCACTTTCAATGGCGTACCCCAGAAGAAGCTATAGCAAACGACAAACAAGGCATTGAAGAAGAAGCGGCAGATGTTCTAATCTACCTCCTACAACTCGCAAACCTATTAGACATAGATTTAAAGGAAGCAGCTAAAAAGAAAATACAAAAGAATGCTATAAAATATCCTTTACCTAACTAGAGACAATGAGGCTGAGACAACCAGATAGAAGAAATAAAGCTCCTTTCCTTTTACTTTAAAAAATGGAAGGAGCTATTGTTTTTCGTTACGCAGCACGCTTTAGGGTGAGATACGAGCTAGCTATCTCCATGTAATCTTTTATATTGTGACGTCTTTTCTAGTGCCAAAATCCCAGCATGTTATGAACTCACTTATTAAACGTCCGGATTACATCTTGAACTAACGACCAAATCTCATAGTTGTAATCTGGATCGACTATATACCAGTACTGTATGTCCCTAATAAAAGCCTGCTTTTCTTCCAAAGTTGCCTCTTGAAGAAATTGATGCATTCTTAATAACTCTTTTGAATCACTTATTCTACTCTCCAAAAATTCATATCTTTTCCCACCAGTTTCACCTACAACTCCTAAACCATCAAAGGTTTCGATAACTATTTTTTCCATCCTTTTTTCTTTTGCTGCGGAAATAGTAGCTATAATATCTACCTTTTTTCCTTCTGGATAGATGCCTTTTAATGCTGAGAAGACTTTTTCTTGTTTTATTTTCCATGAACTTGGTAGTTCGGACATATATTCTTCTAATATAGCCTTTTCTTGTTCTTTATTTGAAATAGTAGCTAATTGCTCAAGCAACTCCACATGGGGTACGGAACATACTAGACTTATAAACTCGTAGAAGTTATTCGCCAAGTAACGAACTGGTGGGGCGTTAGTAGGTGATATGCATACAATAGCAGCTTCCATTACATCTCCAACTTTATGAAAGTCAGTCAAAAAACCAAAGTGAATGCCATCCCCTCCAGTTTCTGCAAAGGGTATTAAATCAGGCGGTGTAATTGAGTAAGGCGACAGCTCGGTGGCTGGTATGCATCCGATCATACTTAACGATAAATCTTCCTTGTTAAGGTTCTCCTCTAGCTGAATGAGCTGTAAGATTTCTTTCGGGATTAAGTAATTTCCATAAGCTTCTTTTAAGTCAGCAGACATAATCTTTGCTCCCTCTACATAATATTTATTAGTCTCCTATTCTATAATCTCAACAAAATACCCTTTCAACTATTTATATTTATAGCTCTAACAAACTCAAATTGGAGGAATTAGGATGAAAACTAAAACTACAAAGTTTTTAATTGCATTTACGGCCCTGAGTCTATTAAATACTTCCTTTGTAAATGCTACAGAGGCACAAACCAAAAACCCAACTGTTCAGTCAGCTACACAAAATAACCATTACCTAACTGACAAAGTAGCAATTGACTTAGCGGCTAAATATCATGAAGCATATCTATTTATAAGTAGTGGAGGGGGGTATCAGAATCGGGAATATAATACATTCCTTTTTAATGACTTAGCTTACCGTTACTTATCCAGTAAGATTGATACTAAAGGTAAACTTATGGCCTATCTAACTCAAACAATGACTTCTCAAATAGCTGAACAGCTAATAGAAGATTTAGAAATCATAGAATATAAAGGGAAGCTTGCACAACAAGAAACTGACATTGGCTCCCTCGAGGACTGGGGAAAAGCGAATGCAGAAATTGTTAAAAAAGAAAAAAACAAAGTTAAATATCGGATAACGGTTCCCCTAGGAGAATCTATCGATAAGATCATGTACATTGTAGAATACCAATTCGTTGAAAACATAGGTTGGAGAGTGAATAAAAAACCAGTGGTTGACCTTAATATCCCAGATAAAATCAACCCAATTCACACTCTATTTGCCAATCTAACGACAAATTCTTCAATTGCTCAAAATCAGTTGCTGCCAACATCCTATTTTGATGTTAGCAAATTTAAGAAGGGTATTAAAAAAATGGAGTTATCTAAACTAAAAGAGGTAGACAGGGGCTCATACCACGTAGAGTTTGTCGCAACGGTTTTTGTTGAGCTTGAAAAGGACTATAATGGCCCTCTAACTTCAGGTGAAAATAAAATGTATTTTGTCGTAGAGCCTAATGGATATATGGACTTTAAAATTCATCAGGTCGGTCAAATTAGTATGTATTAATTAGGGAGAGTTTACAAACTTAGCGAAATGAGAACAAAATTCAAGAAATATAATATGACGTAGTATAGCCAGCATAGAACAAAGCTAAAGGCAAGAATACTATTTAGTAGTATTCTTGCCTCCTTTAGATATATTTTTTCGTGATAAATGATTTATTGAATGGAACCGTTTTTTGGAAGTATTTCTACTTTGACATCATCTTCAATCCAGTTAGGATAATAGAGAATATCAAGTCTAATAGGATTTGTTATTGGTTCTTCAGGCAGTTGAAACTCGAGATCTAGCCCCCTGGAATTTTTCGTCCATGAGCCACTTACATACTTGTTTCCTGGTCGAATATTAGTATATTGATCCTTAATCAAAAATTCTTTTCCCTTACTATCAACAAAGGAAGAAAAAATGGTATATTGTCCTTCTCCTATGTGAAAACGGATATTTTCATTATTAATATTTAGATCGCTGAAGATAGAATTTTTAGGTTGCTTCAAGAACTCGCCTGATTCTGTATCAATGAGTATATAGGCTTCATCTTTGTCTAATGCTGCTATTTTTCCAAATGTTAGATACAAGTTATCTGTTTGATTATAATAAGGACTTTGAAGTGTAATGTTCCACTTAGCCCCATCTATACTTCTAAACAACGTCCCACCGTTGTCTATTACCCATTCATCTCCTAAATCATTTCTAAGTTTGAGATTATCTAAAGAATATATCTCCATCGAGTTACTAGGATCCACTTCAATTATAAGTTCAGCTCGAATAGGATTTATTAAAATTTCCTTAACCTTCATTTTTTGTCCCTCTATAGAAATGTCTTTATTTAATACAATTTTCTTACTCTCTACTTTTGATCTCTCAAAAGTAAATGGAATTTTGAAATTATCAACTTTGCCATCGTATTTTAGACCTAAAGTAAATAAAAGCTCGTTTTTATAAACCCAATGACCTGGCATATATTCAACGGTCATCTTAGAACTAAATTCGGTTTCTTTTATGATATTGCTAGCCCCTCCCCAAAAGGTGGTACTATAAGCAGGCAGATACTTGTAATCCTGCGTTAACAATTCTAATCGTTCGATTTCCATTGGAAGACGCTTTTCTTCTGATTTAACTGTATAAAAAATAACCATTCCTTTTTTATCTGCAATTACTCCATCCAGCGTAACGGTAATACCATTTTGGGATTCAGAAGCATTTATAGATTGATAAAAATCATTTTCTACAGCAGCTACAAGACCCTTGTCATTTTGAATAAGAGCTACTACCCGCTCCATGCCTGGTATCTCAGACACTTTGTTAGCAAAAGCTGGAGAAACGTTTACCGAGGTTACAAATGCTATAAATAAGATGGCCACCATTGCGACAGACCACGAAGTACGCTGAGTAATTTTTCTTTTCCTAATTTTCTCTTGTTTTGCTTTTTCAAAGCCATTTTTTACAGACATCTGTAGCCTGTCCAAAGGAATTTCGACCTGATCGATTAGACTTTTTCGTTTTTCTAGTTTCTGTTTTTCCTCTTCAAACACGCTTCATCTCCCCTTTCTCCTCAAAGTGATATCGCAATGAACGGAGTGCCTTATGTAATCTCGTTTTAATCGTCCCTTCAGGCGTCTTCCACATGACCGCAATATCTTTTATTTTTATGTCTTCAAAATATTTAAGGTGGAGTAGCTCTCTCTCGTAGTCAGTCAAGTGGCTAAGTGCCTCCTCTATTTCTAAAAAGGTAAAATCTTCATTTTTACCGTATAGGTGTAGTTGGCTCTCCTCAAATGTCTCTCTCTTGCCTTTTTTAATAACATCCTGACAGTAGTTCATCATAATCCGTATCAGCCACGTCTTAAAATAAGCTGGCTCTTTAAGTTTTTTTAGATGCTTAAAGGCCCTATATGTTACTTCCTGAACCGCTTCTAGTGAAGCATCTTCATTTTTCAAATAGGACATAGCAGTCCTATATAATGCCTCTTGATGAAAATGCATAAGATTTAAAAAAGCCTCCTCGTCCCCCTTTATTGCTCTTGTTACTAATTGATGCTCGCTCAAAACATCACCCCATTTCTTATGTCTCTATTAATTAGACCGTCTAAAGCGAAAAAAGTTTTACAAATTTTCTTATACGTGTATTTTGATGTATTTTCCTATTGGAGTCTTTAACCAATAGTTGAGTCAGTTTCATTAATAGATCTTTACCGATGAAACATGGAATATTTATGAACTGCTTGTGTTTTTATCCACTAAAAACGAATTATTTAGTAAATAATTTTAATAAAAAAGGAATTAAGTGTTTCTACTCAAAATATACTTAGTAGGAAGGCCATTTTTATATTTTTTTTGGTTTTTTTTACGAAAAATCAGTAAATTATTAATTTTATTATGCTTAACTTAAGATATTAATGAGAAAATGGGGTATACTTAATAGTAATGAGTTTGTGGATTTGTAAAGGAGGCACTACTTTATGTCAGTCGCTAGTGAAGCATCACAAGTAAATCTCGATTTTTTAATTAACGAGTTAGGTCTACAACAAGTTTCTAATACTTCCGTGTTTCGTAAAGGAAATATATTCGTCATTTCGCCATCGGTTCAAAATAAATCAAACACGTTTGAGCTAGGTGAATCACTTATGAAAAAGTTTAACCCTGAAACAGATGATGGATATTTACTCATACGTCTAAAAGAAAAATTCCTTATGTGTAAGTTACATCCCTTCCAACGTAAAATGATGACTTCGGATACCGAAAAAAGCACGAAAAGTAAGCCATCTTTTTGGAAGTTCCATGTAATAGAATCCATCATCCCACGTATTGAAAATAGCGGTGATAGAGAGCTAACGTTTAAAATCCAAGCTCCTACTAATAAGCAGCTAATTTCTTTTTTTAATAAAGAAACCCTATAGTAAAAACCAGATCTAGCTTATAGATCTGGTTTTTATTTACTTTCATTTTATTAAATTTTCCAAATAATTAAATAAAAACTTGAATACCCTTCGATTTAAAGATAATATAAATTTATAATCTTAAGGTGAGATGAGGTATTAAATTGGAGCTTATTACCGTTAATTTTCTATTCAATTTATCCTTAATTATCATCTTGTTTTTCCTTTGTTTCACTAACTTAAGAAAACCTGGTAGCCTGCTTAAAAGAAAAAAAACCTCTTTAATATTTTTTGTTATTACATTACTTCTGTGCTATTTGTTTTCCTATCATTTAACGGATGAATTAATGTTAGATTTACGAATGGTCCCTTTACTTATAGGAAGCCTCTATTTTAGGTTGAGTCCAATTTTGTGCGCAATCGTCATTTTACTAAGAGGTCTACATGGAATAGATTTAGGTTTCTATATGACTCTTACGATCAATGGCATACTAAGTATTGCATTATGGATAGTATCTCCTTATTTTATGCGATTAAAATCTAAATATCGTATAATTTGTTCCTCCTTTTTAGCTCTTATAATGAGCCTTTTTATATTATTAGTTGTACTAAACACTAGTGGGAGCGCACATACTTTAGATTTATATATAGCATATATAGTTATTCCCCCACTTGGCATTGCCATCATTACATATATTATTGAAGCCTTTGAAAAAATAAATACCCAAAGGAAGCTTTTAATAAAAGTAGAAAAAAAAGAAGCCGTAGAACAAATGGGTGCGGCTATATCACATGAAATTAGAAATCCTTTAACTTCAGCAATTGGATTTGTCGAATTATTAACTAGAGAACCCCTAGATTCTGAAAAAAGCAAGCAATACCTTGCTATTTTAAAAGACGAACTTGATTTGGCAGAGAAAATTATTCAAGATTATTTAACTTACTCTAAGCCTATAACAGAACATACAAAAGAATTAAATATTCAAGAGGAACTCCCTATTGTTCTAAAGCTTTTACAACCATTAGCCAACTATTATTCGGTTAAGATTGTCTCTGATTTATCGTCTACTAGTTTAATAGATGGAGATCGTGCAAAGTTCCAGCACACATTCATAAATATCATTAAAAATAATATAGTTTCCTTAACAGATGGAGGCGTTATATCTATCACAACTAAGGAGACTAAAACCAAAATTCTTATTACAATAACTAGTCCTACCACAGAAAATCAAATGGAATCTAAAGTACTAGACACATCCATTGATTTCGGTATTATAAGAAATATAAAAGGTACTGTTCGAACGAAGAGAACCGAACAGGAAACTACTTATTACTTTACCTTCCGCAAACAAAAAACTTCATATATATTCTGGTAAAGTTTTAATTCACATTCAATCTTTCTGAAAAGAGGTAATACTATGGAGCTGACGCTACATTTTTTTTTCAACCTATCTCTTTTAATAGTATTACTTTTTTTCAGCTTGATTTGGCTTGAAAATACGAAAAAGGTACAATTCATTGCGACGTTGTATTGTTTCGCCAGCCTCATAATTTGCTACGGATTTAGCTATCCTTTATCTGAAAATATCTTATTGGACTTAAGAAATATTCCTTTTGTAATTGGTGCGCTTTATATTGGTCTAGGTCCATACCTAGGTCTAACAGCAATTATTATTAGAGCCTTTTTTGGAATAGATTTAGGATTTTGGGTAACAGTATCTTATTATGCTATTTTCTCTCTTATTTTATGGAAGATACACCCTTGGTTTTTGGGAAAAAATAGAGAACAACGAATTTGGATAGCAATAGGCTTTATTTATATCGTAGGAATTTATCAAACCACTCCCTTACTTTTTATGTTAGATGGTTATGACATACTTGATGTAAGTTTTGCATTTTTATTTTTACAACCTTTAGGAGTAGGGATGATCACCTATTTTTTAGAGGAGGTTGATAAATTTACAATCTACAGACAGCAACTTGTAACTTTAGAAAGGCAAGGAGTTGTGGAAAAGATGGGTGCCGCTATCTCTCATGAAATACGCAATCCATTGACTGCTGCTATAGGTTTTGTCCAACTTTTACATAACGACTCAATTTCAGCAGACACAAAAAGGCAGTATTTATCTATCGTTAAAAGTGAGCTTCAGTCAGCTGAAAGAGTTATTCAAGATTATCTTACAATTTCTAAAGTTGATCCAGAAACTGAAAACACTATTCTCATCAACAAGGCATTAAATCAAGTCATACAAATGCTTATACCACTGGCACAAAATAGGTCTGTGGAAATAATTACATATTTCGCAGAGGAATCCATAATTATGGGTGACAGTCAAAAATTTCATCAAAGCTTAGTTAATATTATGAAGAATGGAATAGAATCTATGTCTTCAGGAGGAATTTTAACTGTGGGGACAGAAGCTACGCCTACGAACGTCGTCATCACGATCAAAGATACTGGTTCAGGAATGACTGATGAGCAATTAAGTCGTTTAGGAGAGCCGTATTACTCTACAAAAGGGAACCAAGGAACTGGTCTTGGTATATTGGTTGTTTTTAGTGTTATCCGTGCAATGAATGGAAATATTCATGTAGAGTCCGAGGTAGGCGTTGGAACTACATTCGAATTAAATTTTAGATCATCATTAGCTTACATTCCACCTGTAGTGGAACAAGAAAAAGGAAAAATGATTTCTAAATAAGTTTTATTCCCAGGAGTAAAATTACCTTTTCTTCTCATCTTAATAAAGAGAAAATTTTAGAAAGGGAGTATAACATCATGGGTAGAGACGACAAAAAGGGAAGTAGTAATAACACTGGTTCCTTACCTCAGACACCAAAGAATATGAAGATTAAGCCTAAGGATGTCCGAGAAGAATTTGCTCGAGAATTTGCAGAACTGAGACATTCCTCTAGAAAAAATAAATAGTATGATTTAAGGAGGACTTGATATTCATGTCCTCCTTAAATCATCTTCTAGTGAAGTACACCTGTACTTAAAATAGACATATCAACCTCAATATCCCACTTCATTTTACTTATAGTTTTACGGGTAAGCTCGGTATCCCACTTAACTCGCTGATGTCGACGTACGTTTTCTGTCAATCCAATGGGATCGACCTCTAATTTTTGCATTTCTTCTAAGAAATCATTGATTTTTTTTTTCAAATCCTTCTCTGCATCTTTTTCTAATCTTTCCATGATTTCTGGGTCTTTAAAGGAAATATTTTTACCTTTATACTCTGACATCGTTCCCTCTATTTTAAGTATAATTTTTAATCTTGGGGATTCTAAGCTTTTATTACTTATAATTTTTACACTGTTATCAATGAAATCAAGTAAGAGTGTATCTCCTCCCCCCACATTTAAGGTAAAGGGAGATAGTTTTTTCTTCCCCTGTATTGCTTGAATATATAAGGCATCATCTGGATGAAGTACGTTTTCCATATGATCCCCTTTAAATAAGGCGACACCAGTTAACTCCAACTTTTTCCCTTTAAGCTCAATTACAGGCATAATTGAATCTATATTAGGATTAGTTTGTGTATACATCAAGTCATGTATATTAGTATTTGGGTTAAATGCTAAGTTTACACTTGGCTGGAGCAGGTCACTGACATAGTTTATGACGCTTGCCTTGTCAGTATAATCCTGTCGCATTAACTCCTCAGCACTACCTTTTACAATAGCCAGCAAAACCTCATTGCCTACTTGTGTGTTTCCGTATAAATGCTTGATTACTTCTTCAACCTTTCCACTAGTAGCAAATTCCTCACTAAATAAAATGACACGTAATTGATTTAAAACTACTTTTTTCTCTGTTTTTTTCTCAATGTCAACCATTCCTGTTGTGACTAATTCAGTTGTAGTTGTATAGATTTGTGTTCTTTCATTAGCATACTTGGATTTTTGAGGAATGGCTGCAGTTAGTTTATAAGTGCCTTCTCCCTCATAGTCAAATCCAAGAATTCCTACCATATCAATACCTTCAATCGGGACCTTCTTTTCATTCAAATTGCAGCCCGTCAAAAAAACCATTCCTATTAATAATATTACAATGATTTTTTTACTCATGATTCCACCTGCTTTTTTTAATAAAGTGAAGGGCAATTAAAATAATTGGCCACAGTAATAGTCCATAACCAATTCTATAACTTACAATAAAAGCCCTCTCTAAATTTTCATGAGAAAGTGGTAGCGTAAGGATTACGAAAATGGTAGTAGCTATTATATAAACGTGGGAACTTTTTCTTTTGGTTATAATAGAATTTACACCTTTCATAGAAGCCCAGATATATCCTGACACAGATGAAAGCACTAAAAATACCCACAAGGTAATACCAAAAATATCTATTCTCTCCACAAAAGAAAATCCCCCTGCTTTAAATAGATGTAAAACAGAGTACTGAACATTACTTAGCTGCCATTCAGAAAAATACATGACACTTACCAGGGTAGTCAAGAAGAACAAAGATACACTAATCCAAATACCTATTAATCCATGCTTAAACGCTTTTTGTTTATTAATAATATAAGGAAAGAATATTAATATTACCTCATATCCGAATACAGTATTAAAGCCTTGGTCAAATGCCACAAAAAAATCATTCCAACTATGATTAAACAAAGGGAAAACATGGCTTATATCACCTTTATTTATAGACCATTTTAAAAAATAAACCATCGGTATTGTAATAAAAAATGCCATTATACAAAATCTAGCAACATTTTTTATACCACCATTAACGATATACAATACCAATAGCAAAACTAAAATAAGAGGTATGCTTGTCGTTTGTTCTTGGAGAGCCGTGCTTTGAATCAGCTGTACATAATTACTGACCTTTGCAGTTGCTAGTAAAATTAACTGAATGACTATAAAGGCGTTAATACACTTTCCTAAAGACTTACCTAATATTTCTTCATTAATCTCAAACAAGTTTTTTGCATGATATTTTGAACATATCCAGATCATTGGCCATAGAGATATACTTGCAATTACTCCAAATAGGATTGGCATCAATGCCTGGCTGTACCCTAGACTACTCAATCTTTCAGGCAGTGACAGAACTCCTGTACCAAACATAATACTCTGTACCAAAAAAATGACATGATAGCCTTTTAAACTCTCTTTATTAGCACTCAGGTATGTTCACCTACCTATATACTTCGTTTTTTGGAACGAGAAATCCCGCTTTTCCTCTTTAAGAAAGATATTGGAAAACGTACAACACTGTCCATCAAATCAGACATCCTTCTCGGTATAACAGGTGACATAAAAGGCGTACCGAGGGATTTTACTCTTAATAAGTGGGCAATTAGCCATGCAAATGCGAGCATTTGACCAAACAAACCAAAGATACCGGCTGAAAGTATAAAGACATAACGAATAGTCCTGCTCGTATTACTCATATGGAAAACCGGTGGAAGGAAGGACAACAGAGCAGAAGTAGCCACAATAACGATAAGAATATTACTTACAAGACCTGCTTCAACTGCTGCAGTACCAATAACAATCCCTCCAACAATCCCTATCGTTTGGCCAATTTTCGCTGGCATCCTGGCCCCTGCTTCTTTTAATACCTCTACAATTAGTTCAATAAATAACACCTCAAAGAGAGGAGAAAAAGGCACTTTCATTCTAGATTCTTGAAGATTTAAAAGGAGCTCATAAGGAAGCACCTCCTGGTGAAAGGTTAATGCGGAAATATAAGTTGGAGTAATCATAATGGTTAAGAAAAAACCAAAAAATCGAAGAGATCTAACTAAGCTAGCAGATGGCCAGCGATTATAATAATCCTCCGCACTAATGAACATTTCTAAAAAGGAGGTTGGGCATACAAGAGCTGCTTGACTGTTATCCATTAAAATAACTATTCTGCCATCTGCAAGGTAATGTGATGTGGTATCCGGTTTTACAGTCATATAATATTGAGGAAATAGTGAATAGGGATTATCTTCTATTAATTGCATAAGAGTAGAAATATCAAAGAACTTTGGATAATCAAGCTTGGTTAAGCGACTCTTTAATTGCTCGAGAGATGTTTTATCTACTAAATCATCTATATATATAATAGTGATTTTGGTATTAGAAACGCTTCCTATTGTTAAGTCTTCATTTTTAAGCATTGGATTAACTATTCGTCTTTTAACAAGCGAAAGATTTGTCTGTATGGATTCAGTAAATACATCTTGAGGGCCAATGAATGTACTCTCCATCTCTGAAGTAGTTACTTCCCGCTCCTTTACACTATACGTATGAATACTTAACAGTTGGTTTGTCTCATGGAAGTATAATAACGTTTCACCAATAGCAAGTTTTTGTGTAATCTCATCAATATTGGAGGGGTTCATATATTCTGCCACCTGATGTATTTGGTGAATATAATTTGCTAAAGGAATTAAAACCATTATTTCTAAAGTTTTGATATCTGTTAAGGATTGAGAAAAAATAATCGTAACAATGCCTTCGTTAGTTGGGATATTTTTATATAAAACGTCATTATTATCTTTAGTAATCTTTTTATAATACCTAATCCTTTTTTCAACTAAAGCATTCGTCGATGTGGTACCATCCATAAAATATGCAAGCATCGGCTTTTTTACTAATTTCATCTTTGTTATAAGAATCACTTGCCCTTCCTATAGATTTGATTAGTTTGTCCATTTATATTTTATGTATGCAAGTGAATCTATTGGATTCTTTACTAGCATATAAAAACACTCAAAACTTTGTCGTTTTGAGTGTTTTAGAGTTTAAAATTCAACTATTTCTGGACCTTCGCCTTGTGTATTCATAACTCTAACTTGTGTTGGAGTAATTTTCAAAATGATTAAATCCGGATCATCTGGACCTTTAAACCATCCTTTTAAAGCATCATTCCAAACCTTTTCTTTCATCGATTCGTCATCCGATTCCTCGACCTTCCCTTCAATTTCCAGGAAGGAATCACCTAATCCTTTTCCATCGTACCCTAGGAGGATGTGTGTGTATGGATTATGTTCAATTTCTTCTACTTTATGCGTTTTCTTACTTGTTGCGGTATAGAGGATAAAATCGTCATTAAAAAAGGTCATATATCGGGAATGTGGCTTATTTTGCTGCACTGTCGCCATAGTACCAATCATATTACTATTTAATATTTTTAGTGCTTGTTCTTTTGCATTAGTCATATCAATCTCCCCTTCCCTTTATGTCTTTACTATTCCTTTTTTAGAAATAAACTAAACATTCTTAAATGCAATTACCAGGTTTTCAAAAATCGAGTAGTTGATTCTCTTCCCTTTTGCAATAAATCCAATTTAGAATCATAGTCTAATTCAAATTGGGTCGCACTATATTCATCTGCAGGTATAAAAATAATATTTCTTTCAATCTTTCGCGATATATACCTTGTGTCATGTGCATCTTTCATTGTTGTAAATAGGCCCTCAAATAAATCGAGTCCATTTTTTATTTTTTTTGGTTGCGGCTCTTCAATATTTGCACTAAGTCGAATACCTAAAACTGGTCTCTCCTTTATACCGTTTTCAAATATCCACATTGGAAAATTGCTGAGCACGCCGCCATCTACCACCACTACGTCTCCAATATTCGATTTTAATTTGATTGGTTCAAAGAAAAAGGGAATGCCACAACTCATGCGCAAGGCTCTACTTACTAAAAAGGTATCTGGCTCTATGTCATAATTTTTTAAGTCATCTGGTAGGACAATCATCTTTCCATTTGTTAGGTCGGAGGCAACTAGCTTTAACGAGCCAGGAGGTAGGTCCCCAAAAGTATAAATACCTTTAGCAGCCAATTTCTCTAAAAACCAATCCTCCAATGCCTTTCCTTGATACAAGCCTAAACCCCAATATAAATTTAACCACTTTGTAAACGGAAGTGGAATTACTGTCTTCCGTGGATCCAATAGCTTTTGGAAGTTTTGACTCATCATTAGCTCTTCCATTTCTCTGCCGTTATAGCCTGCAGCTATAAAGCAGGCAAGTATTGCTCCTGCACTAGTTCCCGCCACACGCTTTAGACGATATCCTTTCTCTTCCAAAACTTGATATGCCCCAACTAGGCCGATCCCCTTCATCCCACCACCTGAAAATATCCCATCTATATACATACTGCACCCTTCTCTCTAAAAAAGTTGTTATATCACTCTAAGAGAGAAGCAATCGAATTAGAACATATATCGACAAATAAGATGAACAAAAATGTTGATATGTATATATATGGAATAGAGGTGGTGACCATAAAGTGATTAATTATTTGTTTGAATTATTTTTTGTTTCCTTTTGTTGGCTGTTATTGTGTTTTTTTGCTTCTGTATTCTGCCCTATCACACCCATATCATTTGGACTGATGTCATATCCATAACCATACTCTTCACGATCTAACTTATTTTTATGATTTTTCTTTTTATCATTCATGAGATTTCACCTCCATGAGAATAAGTTGTACTATTAAATAGTTATTATGCTTAAAATAAGTTGAGAAAATTAAAGAAGGACCGTTGTGACATACGCCATAACGATCCTTCTTTTATTAGTATTTTTGACCTTCTATATACGATATTAACTATTTATTATTTTTATTTTCTTCTTTCTCACCTGGTTTAGTTATATCTTTCTTATCCGCATTTTTCTTATCTGTCTCTTTAAAATCGTCAGGATTCAAATTAGAATTGTATTCCACATCATTATCCTTCTTATCTTTACCCAATATTTTCACCTCCTATTTTAATAGGCATGCTATTCGTTAGTTTTTCTTTCAATTGCAGCTTCTATAAATTTTCTAAACAACTTTTGTGAAGGCTCATCACCAACTAGAGCAAATTCTTCAGGATGCCATTGGAATCCATAGATAAATGAATGATTTTCACTTTCTACTGCTTCTACTATACCGTCTGGTGCACTAGCCACTACTTTCAATCCTTCTCCTAGCTTATTTACGCCTTGATGATGAAAAGAGTTGATCTTAAACTCTTCCTCCTGAAAGATTTGATATATTTTACTTTTTCTATCTAACTTAACCGGATGTGATCTATGCGTTCTTATTGCATTTTGCCTATGCTGTAAAGTATACTCTTCTCTTTGCTCATGAATAGACTGGTGTAAAGATCCACCCATCACTATATTAAGCATATGCAAGCCTCTACAAGTCCCAATGTATGGCTTGTCTAACTCTAGAAATTTTTGCACAAGTGCAAATTCCATTTTATCGAGTCGTGGAGTAATTCGTTGCAAGTGAAGATGTGGCAACTCACCATAATAAGAAGGATCAATATCTTCTCCTCCAGTTATAATCAACCCGTCTATTTGCTGACATAACTGGTCTATATCTTTATCAGGAATGAGTGGTATAAGTAAAGGAATACCTCCTGCTTGTAGAACTGTATCTGAATATACTGAAGACAAGTAATAACTTTTATCATCTTTAACTTCAGCAGTAATACCTATTATTGGTTTCATATTAGATTCCCCATTTTTTTAAATTTCATGCTCTATATTAATACCCTTGTTTGAATTTGCTAAACTTGTGTCAGTCTTTTTATCTAACGTTTGTTTTTATTTCATCTGGGAATACATTTATTAGAGATCAATAAAGGAGGACTCAACATGAGTAATGACAAATTCGAAAAAATGGAAGAAAATATTAAAGGACAAACACAGAATCGTCAACCAGGTTTTGAAAATGAAATGAGTCCAAAACCTATTTATGATGATGAGAATTATAAAGGTTCTGAAAAGCTAAAAGGAAAAGTTGCTTTAATCACAGGAGGAGATAGCGGTATTGGTAAAGCAGTTGCAATCGCTTATGCAAAAGAAGGTGCAAACGTCGCTATTGCGTATTTAGATGAACATGAGGATGCAAAAGAAACAGTAAAGCTAGTTGAAAACTATGGAGTTAAAGCAAAAAGTTTTGCTGCAGATATTAGCGATGACGAAAACTGCGAAAAGTTAATAGAGCAGGTTATTGAGGAATTTGGCCAGTTAAATGTTTTAGTAAACAATGCAGGAAAACAGTTCCCAACGATGAATTTCTTAGAGATTACTCCGGATCAATTACAGGAAACTTTCTCTACTAACATATACTCTATGTTCTATCTAACACAGGCTGCTCTTCCGCATATGTCTAAGGGGGACACTATTGTAAATACATCATCAGTGACAGCATACCGAGGTTCTGCTGAGTTAATCGATTACTCGGCAACGAAGGGAGCAATCACTTCCTTCACACGCTCCTTAGCATTAAATCTAGTTGAAAAAGGAATTCGTGTAAATGCGGTAGCACCTGGGCCAATATGGACCCCACTTATCCCAGCAACTTTTGATGCCGAGAAGGTAGAAAACCATGCTGAAAGCAATCCAACTGGCAGAAGAGGTCAGCCATCAGAAAATGCACCTGCCTATGTCTTCTTAGCATCTAATGATTCGACTTATATTACAGGACAAACTATTCATGTTGATGGCGGAGACTTCGTCGGTTCATAAAATCTATATAAAATTTAAAGAGGATGATCGTATTATTTACGATCATCCTCTTTTTCATATTAAAGTATTTACATAAGGCTCTTTGAAACTTTTTTTCCATCATAAGTATAGAGCACTGGTTTTTTCTCGACAAAGGTTTCCATATGAATAGAACGCCCCCACAGCTGGTAGATATATGGAAGCACATGCTCCAAATAATGCGCATCTAATTCCACGCCTTCATAATTGTGTTTTAGATGCAGCTCCCCGTTTCTAGAGAAATCACCATTTTCTACTACAATGTAGGGGTATCCACCATTTTCACGGCTCGCTATTATTTCATCTCTGACATTCTCATAATCCTTATCAGTTATTTCATAGTTCCCATTTTTCTTTTCAAATAAGTAAAGGTCCTCTTGTTTAACTAACTCTTTTGTCAAATAATTTCTGATAAAGGAAATATCAGACTCTATTTCCCGCACTTCAAACAACTTTTCTCTCCCTAGCCCTGGTTCAATTCCAATTCTTCTCATTTCAGCTGTAGGGGAGTCATACCTTTTCTCTATATCCTCAAAAATTTTGAGTCCTAAATAATACGGATTTATGGACGTCTTGGAAGGTTGCACAACATTTGCATTTAACTTGGCAAATTCAATGGTTTCATCTGAAGTCAAATCCATTTCTCGGAGAATTCGCTGATGCCAAAAAGTTGCCCATCCCTCATTCATAATTTTTGTTTCGAGCTGCGGCCAAAAATAAAGCATCTCTTCCCGCATCATCGTTAAAATGTCACGTTGCCAATCTTCAAGTTCCCGACTATACTCCTCTATAAATAAAAGCAAATCTTTTTCCGGTCTGGGCGGGAATTTTATTCGATAAGGCTGAACCAACTTATTTTTTTTCTTTTCGTCTAAATCCCATAAATCATCATACTCACTTTTTCTTTTTTCCTCTATTTCTTCTTCCTCTAAGTCATAACTAGGAAGCTTAGGACGGACAATCGAAGAATCAATATGTTCTTGAATAGCTAATACTGCGTCTAAAAATTGTTCTACCTCTTCTTTTCCATGAACCATTTCATAGTGTGCAATTCTCTCGGCAGTGGCAGTCATGCTTTCTACCATATCTCTCCGTGTGTTAGAGAAGCGAACATTATTCTTGAAAAAATCACAATGCGCAAGTACATGAGCAATAATTAGCTTGTTCTGAATAAGGCTATTCGTATCTAATAGAAATGCATAACAAGGGTTCGAATTGATCACTAGCTCATAGATTTGACTAAGCCCAAAATCGTATTGCATCTTCATTTTATGAAATTGCTTCCCAAAGCTCCAGTGTGCGAAACGAGTTGGCATCCCATATGCGCCGAATGTATAAATAATGTCTGCAGGACATATTTCGTATCTCATAGGGAATGTATCCAATCCAAAACCAGATGCAATCTCAGTTATTTCGGCAATTGCATATTGTAGTTTTGTGTCCATCACTTTACTCCCTTTTTAAAAATACTTTTTAACGCAGCATATACATCTTTATTGTTTCTAATTACGTGGTGTCTAAATTTTGGATTTTCTATTGTCTTATATGTGTTCATCAAAGTGGAATAACGATTGTGCTCATTAACTTCCCCATACCCAAATATTTGAGATACCTTCATTAATTCATTAACTAGTTTCATACATTTTTCATTATCACTCGTCATATTTTCTCCATCTGAAAAATGAACTGGATAAATATTATACCGAGAAGGTGGATACTTTTCCTGTATTAACTCTAATGCCTTCTGATAAGCAGAGGAACATATGGTACCTCCACTCTCCCCCTTTGTAAAGAACGCTTCCTCAGTAACTACCTTTGCTTCTGTATGGTGAGCAATAAATTCAATATCTAATGCTTCGTATTCCATTCGTAAAAATCTAACCATCCAAAAAAAGAAGCTACGTGCACAATACTTTTCAAAAACTCCCATTGAACCACTTGTATCCATCATAGCGAGAACGACTGCTTTTGATTCGCGCTTAACAACTTCATCCCAAGTTTTAAAGCGCAAATCATCCTGATGAATAGGTGCAATTGCCGCTTCTCCCTTAAGAGCATTTCTCTTAATAGCTGTAATTAATGTCCTTTTCTTATCAATATTACCCATAAGACCTTTTTTCCGAATATCATTAAACTCAATATGCTCGGTTACTATTTCGGATTTTTCTTTATCCTCTAGACTAGGTAGCTCCATGTCACTAAAAAGAGCATTTTCAATCTCTTCCATGGAAACCTCTGCCTCATAGTAATCTTGCCCTGCCTTGTCTCCAGCTTGCTTACCACTTCCTGTGGCCTTACCTTCCCCAGGTCCCTTAGCGACAACATCACCTATCTGACTGTCTCCCTTACCCTGGCCAACATGCTTAGAAGAGTCGTAGTTATATCTTATTTTATATTCATCCAGGGATCTAATAGGGATTTTTATAACGTCTCGTCCATTTGACATGATAATACTTTCATCACTTATTAAGTCTGGTAAGTTGTTTCTAATTGCTTCCTTGACCTTTTCCGTGTGGCGTTGCTGATCTTGATGTCCTTTGCGATGGAGTGACCAATTCTCTTGTGAAATAACGAAGGGATTTTTCTCTTTTTCATTCAACCTCAACACCTACCTATTTTTTATCATATGCCGGTGCAACAAAGTTATTGCCAAAGTTTCAAGAAAAGCGCAGGCGCCTATCTCTGCCCCGACAGGCAAATGGGGAAAAGCGAGGAGGCAGCTCCTCAGCCACCGGAGCTTTTATCCATTTGACCCCGAGGGGCAAGGCGCCGGAGCTAGACAATAAGAAAAGCGCAGGCGCCTATCTCTGCCCCGACAGGCAAATGGGAAAAAGCGAGGAGGTAGCTCCTCAGCCACCGGAGCTTTTATCCATTTGACCCCGAGGGGCAAGGCGCCGGAGCTAGACAATCAGAAAAGCGCAGGCGCCTATCTCTGCCCCGACAGGCAAATGGGAAAAAGCGAGGAGGCAGCTCCTCAGCCACCGGAGCTTTTATCCATTTGACCCCGAGGGGCAAGGCGCCGGAGCTAGACAATCAGAAAAGCGCAGGCGCCTATCTCTGCCCCGACAGGCAAATGGGGAAATGCGAGGAGGTAGCTCCTCAGCCACCGGAAACGCTTTTGTTTGCGACGAGCTTGCGCAGGAGCAGCTTTTATCCATTTGACCGCGAGTATAGTTACAATCCAAATTAGTATAAAAAAAACAAGACCAATGAAGCATATTAGTCTTGTTTTTTCATGGCTTTATCGATTAAGAAGACTTCCTACATAACGTAATAATTCATTGGCTGAAGTAGAATTATATCCGTGCTCATCAATCAATCTAGCAACAACTTCGTTTATCTTTTTCAAATGAGCTTCATCTGGCGTTTTCGTAGATGTAGTAATTTTCACTACATCTTTTAAATCAGCAAATAGTTTCTTTTGAATTGCTTCTCTTAGGCGTTCATGGGAATTATATTCGAAACGCTTCCCTTTTCTTGCATAGGCTGAAAGGCGAATTAATATCTCTTCTCGGAATCCTTTTTTTGCATTTTCAGATATGCCTATTTGTTCTTCTATGGAGCGCATTAATTTTTCATCTGGGTTCATCTCTTCGCCAGTTAATGGATCTCTCATTTTGTTCTTGTTACAAAATGCTTCAACATTGTCCAAATAATTATTCATTAGCGTTATTGCCGACTCCTCATATGAGTAAACAAAAGCCTTCTGAACTTCTTTTTTAGCAATCTCATCGTATTCTTTTCGTGCAATAGCAATATAGTTTAAATACTTTTCTCGATCCTCTTCAGAAATAGAAGCATGCTGATCAAGACCTTCTTTTAACGCACGTAAAACGTCTAATGCATTTATAGAAGGGATTTCTTTTCTTATAATGGCGGAGGAAATGCGGTTGATCACATATCGCGGATCAATTCCATGCATTCCTTCCGTAGTAAATTCTTTTTTAAGCTCTTCAACATCAATTTCATTAAAACCTTCAATGTTTTCCCCATCATACAACTTCATTTTCTTCACTATATCGATTCCTTGTTTCTTTGGATCCTCTAATCTTGTGAGTATAGAGAATATAGCTGCCGCCCTTAAGGCATGGGGAGCGATATGGACATGGTTCATATCACTTTCTTTAATCATCTTTTCATAAATTCGTTCTTCTTGGCTAACCTTCAAGTTATAAGGAATTGGCATTACAATAATACGTGAATGTAGCGCCTCATTTTTTTTATTAGAGATAAACGAACGATATTCCGTTTCATTGGTATGGGCTACAATCAGCTCATCTGCACTGATAAGCGCGAAACGACCAGCTTTGAAATTACCCTCCTGTGTTAGAGATAGTAGATGCCACAGGAATTTTTCATCCAGCTTCAGCATCTCCTGAAATTCCATCATTCCTCTATTAGCCTTATTTAGCTCCCCATCAAATCTATATGCTCTTGGATCAGATTCAGACCCAAACTCAGCAATTGTTGAAAAGTCAATGCTTCCAGTTAAATCAGCGATATCTTGAGATTTTGGATCAGATGGAGTAAAAGTACCTATCCCTACCCTTTTGTCCTCTGAAAAGAAAATCCTCTCCACTAAGACATCTTCTACTTTACCGCCATACTCCTGCTCCAGCCTCATCGAGTTCAGAGGTGATAGACTACCTTCTATTCGAATTCCGTATTCCTCAAAAAAGTCTTCTCGAAGATGAGTTGGGATTAAATGAAGCGGATCCTCATGCATAGGGCACCCTTTAATAGCATAGACAGCACCCTTATCAGTTCTTGAATATTCCTCAAAACCTCTCTTCAACAATGTAACAATAGTAGATTTACCACCACTCACGGGACCCATCAACAATAAAATTCTTTTCCGAACATCTAAACGCTTTGCTGCCGGATGGAAATACTCTTCTACCAGACGCTCTAACGCTTCGTCTAAACCAAACATTTCCTGTTCAAAAAACTTATAGCTTTTCTTTCCATTTTCATCCGAATGCCCCGCACTTTTAATCATGCTGTATACTCTTGCATGTGCAGTTTGAGCAACTTCTGGTCTTTCTTTCAGAATCTCCAAGTATTCCCTGAACGTACCTTCCCATTTCAGCTGGTTTTCCGCTTCTCGATAACCTTTAACCTTACTTAAGATATCCATGTTTCCCTCCATTCAGGGGCATCTTTTATACATAATATGACGGGAAGGAATTAATGATACATATAACTTTGTAGTTGTCTCTTATTTGTTTATACCTATCGCTATTTCATCTCCTTAAATTTTTTCTATTGAATGAAGGTCATTCTTTATCTTTCCTTCTTTTTCTTATAAACCAAATACTCAAAAAGGAAACAATACCTATCACTAATAAGACTGGTAAATTGCCTAATAGAAACACTATAATCCAAGATCCAATCATTAATAGCGCATTCACACTTTGAACAAATTGCTTCTTTGTCTTCTCCCATGTGTTTAATTCCTTATTTTCAATACTTGGTACGATTACGCGATCCTCATAAAAGTTCAGCTCTATTGTGGAAAAGGAAGTTTGATTATCCAAATATTTAATCTTCCCAACTATTACTTCTATTTCTTCTTGTACTTTTGCCAAGTCAGCTGAAATCTTTAAAAGATCCTCCGTTTTTTCTGCACTTTCCATAAATACTAGCAATCGAGCTTCTACTGCTCTTTTTGATTTTAATCGGGACTCTAAGTCTACATACTGCTCTGTTACGTCTTCCCCCGTTATATTCCTCTCTAATACCTTAGTTACCTGTCCTTCAGCTTCTGATAAAAAAGTCTCAAAATGCTCCTCAGGTACTCTGACAACCATACGTCCATGACTACGAGAATCACTTTCTTGAAAATTATTAGATTCTACAATATATCCGTTATATTTACTTACTTTTTCTGTGATTTTTTCTTGAGCTACCGTTAGTTCTTTGACGTTTGCACTAATATTAGCCTTATGAATAATTTTCCTTTGAGAAATAGTTGGGTTCGTTGTACTTTCCTCTGCTTCAGTAATACTCTCTTCCTTTGAAGAGTCCTCTGCCTCACCGATATCATTTGAATACTCTACATCCTTCATAGACTCTGTTACAGCTGCCTTTTCCTCGTCTTGTGCACTGCAGCCAGCTAAAAAAATGAGAGACAAATATAAGAAAACGATAATAAACCTAGTCATTACCAAAAACCCCCTTTACTTTAAATAAATAGACGTTTGTGAAGAAACTTTGTTACAATCCTCCCGTTTAGCACACTATCAAGACACTCTACTAGCATATGAGAAATTTTTACTTTTCTTCTAAAAAAGCTTAATAAAATGGAATATTCCGATAGAATATAAGAAAAGCGCAGGCGCCTATTACTGCCCCGACAGGCAAATGGGAAAATGCGAGGAGGCAGTTCCTCAGCCACCGCAAACGCTCTTGTTTGCGACGAGCTTGCGCAGGAGCAGCTTTTTCCCATTTGACCCCGAGGGGCAAGGCGCCGGAGCTAGACACCAAGAAAAGCGCAGGCGCCTATTCCTGCCCCGAAAGGCAAATGGGGAAAGCGAGGAGGCAGCTCCTCAGCCACCGGAGCTTTTTTCCATTTGACCCCGACGGAGCTAGACATCAAGAAAAGCGCAGGCGCCTATTTCTGACCCGACAGGCAAATGAGTAAAATACATCAAATAATTGATTTGAAAGCTATAAAAAAAGTAGGAGTGGAAAATATGATTTACTTAAAAGGATATGGCCTTACATTGGAACAAATGAGAGCCATTCTTTATAAAGACGAGAAAATAACATTAGATAAAGAAGCTATAAAAGCTGTACAAAACAGTAGAAGAGCCGTAGAGAAAATTGTTAGTAGCGGAGAAATCGTGTATGGAATTAATACGGGCTTTGGAAAATTTAGCGATGTAAGTATAAACGAGAAGGATGTTCATGCACTTCAATTACATTTGATACGTTCTCATGCTTGTGGAGTTGGAACTCCTTTTGAAGAGTTAGTTTCAAGAGCTATGGTCATTCTACGTTTGAATGCTCTGATGAAGGGTTTTTCAGGCATACGTCTCGAGGTATTAGAAAGACTGGCCTATATGATAAACCATCATATCCATCCCGTAATACCTTCCCAAGGCTCTCTAGGTGCATCTGGAGATTTAGCACCTCTATCACACTTAGCCCTTGTATTAATTGGCGAAGGATTTGTTTGGGAAGCTAACAAGCATATTCCTGCTGCAAATGTATGGAGTGAACATGGACTACAGCCAATTGTACTTGAAGCTAAGGAAGGGTTAGCCTTAATAAATGGAACTCAGGCAATGACTGCTCAAGGAGTGATTAACTGGCTAGAAGCTGAGACTCTTGCGTATCAAAGCGAGTGGATTGCTGCAATGACAATGGAAGCCCTCCATGGGATTACAGACGCCTTTCACCCTTCTATCCATGAAGCACGAGGTTACCTGGAGCAAATAGACGTCGCTAAACGAATGCTGTACTGGTTGGAAGGAAGTCAACTAGTCACTAAACAAGGGGAACAGCGAGTGCAGGATGCCTATTCCATAAGATGCATACCTCAAATACACGGAGCCACATGGCAAGTGCTTTCCTATGTAAAAGAAAAACTTGAGATAGAAATGAATGCAGCCACGGATAATCCATTAATCGTAGAAGACGGAAATATAGTTGTTTCCGGGGGAAACTTTCACGGTCAACCAATAGCCTTTGCGATGGATTTCTTAAAGGTGGGAATGGCCGAGCTTGCTAACGTTTCCGAACGTCGGGTAGAAAGACTCGTGAACCCACAATTAAATGTTGGTCTCCCACCATTTTTAAGCCCAGAGCCTGGCCTACAATCAGGAGCAATGATTTTACAATATACTGCCGCTAGTCTAGTATCTGAAAATAAAACACTGGCTCACCCGGCATCTGTCGACTCTATCCCATCCTCCGGAAACCAAGAGGACCATGTCAGCATGGGAACCATTGGGGCTAGACATGCCTATCAAATCATTCAAAATGCCCGTGGGGTAATCGCTATCGAGGCTATTTGTGCAGTACAAGGAGTCGAGTATCGTAATGAGTTGTTGATGGCTCCAAAACTGCTAAAAAAGTGGAAGGAGATCCGTACATTTATTCCATCCATAACTGAAGATCGGGTTTTTAGCAAGGATATCGAGTTAATGCAAAATTATTTGAGGACTTGAATATCTCTTAAGTGCCCTCTTCCTTTGTTTTAACAGTTTGCTTCTACTTGGAGGAAGTGTATAGGCTACACCAAGGGAGCCCCTGCTTCCTCTATACACTTTTTCATAATGTATATAACCATTCATTTTTGGTTATCCATCTTACGAATCAACTCATATAATAAGAAATAATATATCGGGAGTTGATTTTTTGACACTTTGGATTGATGTATCAGTCACTAAACGTCAGTTGAAGCTTTATGACGGAAGCAAACTGTTAAAAACATACCCTATTGCAGTAGGAAAAGTCTTAACCCCTACTCCAACAGGTAATTATATGATTATAAATAAGGAAGTAGATCCAGGAGGTCCATATGGGGCATTGTGGATGGGATTATCTAAGCCTCATTATGGTATACACGGGACAAACGATTCAAGCTCAATAGGAAAAGAAGTATCACTTGGTTGTATAAGAATGTACAACAATGACGTTATAGAATTATCCTCCCAGGTACCTTTGCAGACAAATGTTTACATCCACAAGTAATGGTTCTTATAGCTCTCGCTAATAATTCTAAATTTGTTAGATTGCCTCTGTATAACTGAAATCACACATTATAGAATAGATTTAAAATTCTCCACACCAAGTATCCCATTTCACCTGCATATATCACTCTCCAAACTCGTGATCAACTCCATACAACCGCTCTTTCTACTTTCTAACCTTATAGTCAATATCATTTCTTCTTATAATTATTTCTATCTTATACACTATGGTTCCTATTCCTCTTTATAAATTTTAATTATAAGATGATGCTTACCCATCCTACTTACAATAGCTTTCAACTACATTTTAGATGTTTATTTCCTTCTTCCAGAGGTATGTATTATTAAGATAAATTCTTTAATGAAAAATTATAAGGCACGGAGGTAACAAATATGTTTACTGAAAAAAATAAAGCAAAAATCGGAGCAGCTACATTCATCTCTTTAGGTCTACTTGGAGACGCCAATTATGCTGTAGACCACGATGACAATCAAGTTGACGACAAGGAAGAACAAGAAAAAGAAGAATTTTAATTAAATTTTTAAAAAATTTAATTATTTTATGTTTAAGCACATATTTTAACGGGTATTGATAAAAGGAAATATTTTGTTTTTCCATGTAATTAAGTAAAAAGAAAACTAAAAATTTATTAGATAGTAGGAAAAAAAATTATCATATAACATATGCGTTAAAAGAGAAGCTTAGATGTTAAAAATGATTTTTATTCCAAAAAGGTTTCGACAAAATTCGCCTTTTTCATTCTTTGTGGATAAGTTTACACACAGAATTCACACTAGATAAATATGATTTTGACAAACATGTAAACAACTTATTAACATCTTATACCCATATACTGTGGATAAAAAGAACGATTGTTCTTAATAGTACTTTTTGGTAAAGTAATGTTAATAACAATTATTTAATCTTAAAGCCCTTTCACATATAAGAACATTTAACTATTAGGAGGAAATGAAATGAGTAAAATGTCGGATGATCTATTATTAGAATCATATTTTACTGCTAAGGAACTTAACCTTTGCCCTGACTTTTTAGCTTTATTGAAAAGTGAGATTCAACGTCGCTCTCTTCAAGTTGAACTATAATCTTTTATATAAATGAAACTTTCTTTCCATTCTTTCGTAAATAGTATAAGGTAATACTGTAAGTCTAATCTAATAACTATTTTACGGAGGGTTTTAAATTTTGAAGAAAATTCTAGTCGCACTACTTACTATCACGCTTGTTTTTTCTTCAGTGGGCAATTTTGTCTTTCAAGACGATATAACTGCTGAAGCTAAGAAATACAAGTCAGGAAAAAAAGGTTTTAATTCTAATAATAATTCAAATGACAATACGAATAATTCCAATACGAATTCTAATATTCAAAAAGATAAAGATAATTCTACAACAGCTACAAATAAATCATCTAACACAAACTCCAAAGGTGGATTTACGGCTGGTGGATTGATGAAAGGTCTTTTCATAGGTGGTCTCGCTGGATTACTCTTTGGTAGTCTTTTTGCAAACATGGGTATACTTGGTTCCATATTAGGTTTCTTAATTAATGCTGCTGCTATCGCAGTAATTGTTATTCTTATCCTTAAGATTATCAACATCTTTAAAGACAAGAAAAAGAAAGAGGAACCACATACATGGAAAAACTAGTAGTACCAGAACAAAATATTATTAATGCTATTTGCGTTCACTTTGGTCGTAAAGTAAATGCTAACCCGGAAGCAGTTGAAGTAGAGTTAATGTATGATGACGAAACTGGCTTTTCCGCTGAGGCATATGTAAATAATCAACAGTATAATTTAAGTACACTAGACATTATTGAATCTTTACGCCAAACAATGAGAGAATTTTTAAACCTAGATCCTATCTCTACCGGTATAGAGCTTGTATTAGATGAAAAAGAAGGAATAATTGCAGTTGTAAGTTAAAAAAAGGTAACGAAGAATTTTCTTCGTTACCTTTTTTCTTACTTTTTTAGGCTATGTTAAAGGGTAGGGTTGATTTATAATGCAAAGAAATCTTTAAATCAGAGAGTAGAATTGATTTTTCGCACCAGCCGGACGCTTTTTCGCGGGGTGAGCGATAAGCCATCACCCATCGCTTACGCGCGTGGTTGTGATGTCTTATCTGTCTCACTCATCCCTGCTTATGTCGCCGTCTGGCGCTCCAATTCAATACATGGAAACAGCTTGAGCATCGATAAAGCGCAAATAATTTCCTCGTATCAACAAAGCTTAAAACTGTCCCCAACCTCAAGTTTATAATCTATTTATGTTCTTAATAGCCATTTGAATGTTCCTAAAGAATTATTAGTCAAAATCCACCAATAACTTTAACAAAGCTTTTTTTATGAGAAAGTATTCGGTATTACAAAACATAATTCAAAAACAAAAAACCGATGGCATAAAGCCACCGGTCTCAATTTAATTATTTTTGAAAACCGCTCATTTGTCCTTGAGCTTGAGCTACTAAACGCTTAGTAATTTCTCCGCCAACGGATCCGTTAGCACGCGCTGTAGATTCTCCTCCAAGTTGTACTCCAAATTCTTGAGCGATTTCATATTTCATTTGGTCAAGAGCTTGTTTAACACCTGGTACAAGTAGTTTGTTGTTGTTGTTGTTTGACATTTCTCTCACCTCCTTGTGAGATTATATTGTGCCAAATCTTTTGATATATACAAGAAATAAAATTTTAGACAAAAAACTTTTTCAAACCTTTTAACTGCATTGTTCTAATGATTATGGTTATCCTTTATATCAAAACCAAAATTTTAAATGAAATATTTTAGGCTCCTTAAACTTTAGCTCGTTAATATTCACCTATTTCCTACTTCTTACATAATCTGAAGGGAAAGCTTAAAGGAGTGAATATTTATTGATTAAAGTGCACCCAGTTGACATTGACGGAAACACATTTATAGCTGTTTCAGTTGAGCTTCCAAAAACGACTTTGCTAACCGTTTCCAATGACAAAGGTTACATTATGTGTGGAGCATTAGATGTTGGCTTGCTCAATGAAAAGTTAAAAGATAGGAACATAATTGCAGGCAGAGCTGTAGGAGTAAAAACAATTGAACAGCTTATAAATGCTCCGCTGGAATCAGTTACTTTAGAGGCAGAGAAATTAGGTATTGAGACTGGAATGATTGGAAGAGAAGCATTACTAAGAATGCTTTAAAGCTGCCCTTCCAGCAAAAAGTAAAAGCCATATCTTAAACTTCTCCTTAATTTCAGCACTCTTTAGGACATCATATCTAATACATGTACTTGTAAGAGGATGACCGTGTTTTTATGATCATCCTCCTTTTAGTTAGTATGTAGTTAAATTATATAAGTATTTATTTTTCAAGGTTTTTGATAAAAGGAAAACACTGATAACAAATAATCATAATTCCATAAGCGCTATTATTCATTCCAAGTTTCTACATGCTCAATAGGAACCTCAGCTGCCTTTACCCTCCACCTGATGCTTGATGCTACATCTAATACATGAGTGTTCTCTTTAATCGTAAACTTTTCTCCATTATTAAAGTAAAAGCTGTAATAAGGAAGTTCCTCAGATTTTTCGTCTACCATATAATAGGAAACCTTATTTAACTCTTCCCACTGATAAATTTCTTTTTCTGTTGAAAACATTTTTCTATAAGAAATTTGGTCCTCATTAAGTGAAATATATGACAAGGAAGCATAATAAAACGTTACCACGCTTAAAGCAAAAGCAATTAATGCGGTTGGAATAGAGATCTTCCAACTTTTTAATAACCCCAGAAGAACAAAGCACAAAGCAAACGTAAAAACACTTATCCCCAATACCCAATAATTAATAGATGGTACATAAGTAAGCCATGAGTTTCTATCATAATAGATAGTATCGGCTACAATATTTGGCATTAATAAAATATAAATTGGTGAAAATAAAACCACGCATGCAGCAATTACTAAAAAAATATGTTTTATATTATATTCCCTTCTCATACCTATCCCCTTTGTTTACATAATTTGCTATTACCTAATATTATCATATTTTACCGAATGTTATGAATATTTTTAAAAACAAAAAAGTCAGTGAGATATCTCACTGACTTTTTGTGTTAAATATTTCTTAGTTCTCTTCTGTTTCTTTTACAGGCTCCTCTAATTCAGCTGGTTTTTCTACCGCTGGCTGTGAAGAGGTTGGAGCATCAACATTAATAAACAATTTACCTGCTGCTTTTTGACGTGTTTCATTTCCAAAGCCATCAATTGCTATTACTTCGATTACTGCTCCATTTGCTACTGTATCTGCTGGCACTGTCCAATAACCAACATAATGGCCATTACCAGTTTCCATCATTGGTAATTCTGTAGCATTTTGTACATCTCCAACATTTGTAAGTGGCATATGAATAACAAATGTAGGTTTTAAACCAGGCTCACTGTCAAATTCAATTTTAACACTACGGCCAGTTTTAAGATTTAAATCTGTTGCTGGTTTTAGGTTAGAGATTTCTGGAGCAATGGAGTCAGTAGTAACCTTAATTGTCTTAGTTTCTACATTTCCTGCTGCATCCTTCGCCTCTACAGTAATTTCATTTAATCCTTCTTCTAAAAGGATACGTTTAGAGAATTTGCCGTTAGTTACTGTTGCTGGTTGTCCATTTACATGAACATATTCCAAATTAGCATCTGCAATAGTACCTTCTACAGTAACACTTTCACGATTTGTTTTTTCTCCATCAACTGGTTTTGTAATAGTTAATTCAGGCTTTTGAGTGTCTAAAGTAACTGTTACTGGTGCAGACTCTCCAGTTTCACGACCATCTAAAGTAGATACAACTGTAAATTCATTTTCACCTTCTGTTAATACTGCATCAAGTGCGAATTTACCGTCATTACCAACCTCAGTAGATCCTACTACTTCACCATTTTGCTTCAACTCTATAGTTGTAGTTGGTGACGCAGATCCTTCTATTGTAATGTTTTCTTCGTTAGTCACTAAACCTTGTTCAGGTGAAGTGATAACTGGACCTACAACCTCGTAGCTTACACGAGCTCGGATCATATAGTTACCCTCAGCAGCAGGTGCAGGAGTCCATGCACCTGAAACTCCTTGGTAGCTTCTACCAGCATTTGGTCCATCTTCATCTGTAGCTAGACCTGGAGTGTTAGGGTTTGCAAATGTTTGGCGATACACCATATGGAAGTCTCCATTTACAACGATGTTGTGTTCCGTTAAGTCAACAACCGTCCAATCACCATTACGTAATGCTGTTGCATTAACAGGACCAGCAATCATTTTCCCTGGTGCTCCATCAATACCACTTGCATCCCAAACTTCTACTGCGAATGCTGTTCCACCTGGTACTGGCCATTCTGTTGTCCAGAATTTAAATACTCCATCTGTTACAATTCCACTTTCCTTACCTTCAGGAAGTGACATTTTTACAGACCATGCATTTCCAGCTGCGTTAAATGCTCTTGCATTTTCTGCAGTTCCATCATCGTAACCAATTTCCCCACCTGGATAAGTGTAAAAAGGTTCTAAAGCAATATCTTTTGTAATTGGCTCACCGTCAATTGTTACAGGAACTTCTTGACCATGGTAGCCACGAGCGATAACTTTTAACGTGTACTCTCCTACATATGCAGTAATCTCATAGTTACCATTTTCATCAGTAACGACTGGTGAGATATTTGCATCCTCTACTAGAAGAATAGTTGCTCCAGCAATTCCTTCTCCTGTAGAAGCATCTGTAATTGTACCGCTAATCGTATTTTGTTCAACTTCATCTAAAGTAAAATTTGCAGTTGCTGTTTCATCTGCTTCAATCACTACTGATTTTTCTTCAGACTCGAAACCATAAGCTTCTGCTTTTACTGTAAATGTACCTGCAGCATGGGTCATTGAGTAAGAACCATCTGCTGGGTTTGTGTAAACAGAGCGATTTGTTTCAAGTACGCTAACTTGTGCACCAAGTGGTAGTAATGCAGGAGCATTTGTATCTTCCACTACTGGTGGCGCTGCCTTTACTTCAGGTAAAACAGGTTTAATTTTATTTGGATCTACTGCCGGTTTTTTCACGTCAATATCTTTTTGATTGTTATTTCCTTTACCGCCTGTGATAGCTGAATTTCCATTGTTGCTATTTCCATTGTTATTACCTTTTCCTTTTGAAACAGTACCAGTTTGAGAAACATCCGTTAAAGCTACGTCATCAATATACCAACCGTCTCTTTGTACACTTCCATCAGAAAATGCATTAAATCCAAGATAGATACGTTGACCCGCATATTCAGAAAGGTCTACCTCTACCTCTCCCCATGCTGTAGATATTCCTGTAACCCTTAATAACTGTGTCCAGTTTACTTGGTCAGTAGAAACAACTATATGTCCATAATCCCAAGCTGTACCAGATGAAGCTTGTTCAAAATTATGCCACTGCTTGAACTGAAGATATGAATTTCCTTCTGGCAAATCAATTGGAGGTGCCACAAGTGTTGCGTTCATATTATTTGCATACTGACCAGCTAGATTAGTAGCATATACCTTTTCTCCAGATGCTGCATTTCCAGGACCAGATGTTGGTACGCCCCACTCCCAGCTGTTTTGGTTCCCAAAAGAGTACCATCCAGTTGGTTGTGCTTCAAAATCTTCTGAGTATCCTACAGTAACGCCAGGTTTTACTTCTATTGTATACTCTTCACTTGTTACTTCGTTGTTACCAAAATCTGTTGCAGTCCAAGTGTATTTAAAGGAAGTGCCTGTGATTAGATCTCCAGGGACCACTACTGTGTATACTCCAGACTTAAAGTCACCAGATGAGCGCCCAGCTTCGATTTCTTGCCAAGCTCCGTTTTCATCTTGATATTTTAATACTACAGAAGAAACACTAATATCATCTGTAACATTTGCAGTTAAAGTTAAAGCCATACCTTCATATGTTTCAGAAGGAGCAGAGTGTTCAAGAACTGGCGCTTCATTATCCTCGCCCTCTTTAGTTACTTGTCCTTTTAAAGTACCAAGTCCAGTAAGAATAGAAGACACTGCAGCTTCAGCATCTACTAAACCATATCCATAGCCATGGTTTGGTACTGTTGTATATTGGGTATCTGTTAAAGGAATAGCTGTATTTAATAAAATCTCTTCCATTTGATCTACGGTAAGATTTGCATTTACCTGTCTAAGTAATGCAGCAACACCAGATACAGCTGGTCCTGCCATAGAAGTTCCATTCCAACCACCTTCATATCCGCCACCAGGGATAGAAGATCGAATGTTGACTCCTGGAGCTGAAATGTCAGGTTTAATCTCAGCATATGGAGATGGACCGCGAAGAGAGAAACTTCCAACTATATTGTTAATATCCGTTGCGCCAGTTGCGAAAGACTCAGGATAGTTAGATGGTGCCGCTACTGAACCAGGCCCACCTGGGTTAGAAAAAGTAGTATTTCCTGCAGAGAATTCTGGGAATATTTCAGCAGCACGCCAGTTGATTACAACATCGCGGTACCACTCATCTAGTCCTGCTCCGCCACCCCATGAGTTGTTGACAACATCTGGAGCTAAATCTACTCGTGTATTTCCACTTGCATCAGTAGGAGCTAATATCCACTGTGCAGCTTCTAATAAATCAACGTCAGAACCACCGGAAGCTGTAAATGCTTTAACAGCAATAAATTTAGCACCTGGAGCAACACCAATTTGATTAGAACCGTTTGGCTCACTACCTACCATCGTTCCAGTTACGTGCGTTCCATGATCTTGATCATCGAAAGGTGTTGGACTTGCTGAAGAAGTCGCATCAAACCAGTTAAAGTCATGTGATACTTGACCTGTTGCTTTGTTGTACCCACGGTATTTTTCTTTAAGGGCTGGATGATCCCATTGAACACCCGTATCAATACTTGCGACTACAGTACCAGATCCATCAATGCCCATTTCCCAGACTTGTGGTGCCTTAACTCGATCAATATTCCATTCTACATTTGCGACCTCTGCTTTAGGTGCTACTGCATCTTTTGTTTTAGTAACAAACAGTTGTCGTGTCTCATTGGGAAGTATCTTTTCTACCTCAGGAAAAGTAGCTATTTTTTCAGCAATTTCTTTTGTCGTTGTTACAGACATCCCATTTACGATATAATAAGATTCTAAATCGCTAGCATTTCCTTTGGAAACTTCTTGTTCAAGAAACTCCATCACAGTTTCTTGTGATTCCATGGAAGTGGTTTTTAGTTCTGACACAACTGCTGACCTCTGAATCAGCTTTGTGTTATGAGCTGAAAGATTTTTCGACTCGGCATTTTTTCTAGCCTCTGAAGCTACTTTTGCCGAGTCAGCCTTTTCTTTAAACTTTATCAAGAAAGTAACCTTTTCATCTTCTTTAAAGTCTTCTAGTAATCTACTGCTCATTTTATCCTTGACAGAAATACTGTTCGGACTTGAATCTCGCAATGACTGGTGCAATTTGCTGCTTGCTTCTGCACTAACTACATTGGGAGCGATCAGTGAAAATGTCATAAGTAAAGTTGCTGCGATACTGACGGCCTTGTTTCGTTTAGTTCGTCTACTGCTCCTACTCAACTTTCATTCCTCCTCTGATTTTAGCTGGATCTTTTACTCCTACTAATCTAGGTTCTTTACCACATAGGAAACACAAAAACACCCTTTCCCCCTTTCCTAATTGTAAGTTTAGGTAAACAGATTCCATGGTGTCTGAACAAAAGCTCTTGATGTATTTACAACTATATACTATAATTCAAAGGATTTTTGTCGAATTTTGACGCTAACTAGTTCAAATATTCCAATTTGATTGTATACGCCTACTTTACGCTTATTTTTTGTAGGTATTTAGATCTTTTCGGGAGAGACAAAATTTTAAAAATAATTCTTAAACCCTTTATTCTCAAAGGACAAGGTTATTTTAAAATTTCAGTAAGAATTAGTTTATTCTGAAAAATGAATAAATTAACCTAAATAGAGATCTTTTTTATTGCTTAATCACTCCATTTAATACCTTCTAGGTATATATACTTTTCATTATTAAATTAAAAAAGGGCATATATGAAAGGTTTCTTATGCGTTTTAATTATTTACAACGATTATTAAGAACCATTTTTTAATCATTACTTAATACCCAACACAAATTAATGTTTAACTATTTTTCTAAACAACTCTTTTTGCGTGAATAGTGCCTTTTAAACATTTCCACTATTTTGCAGAGAATCCGACATTTTAAAAAAACACAAAAAAGGAAGCAAATGGAGTTATTTGCTTCCTTACACATTATTCCTTCTAGGGATTTACAAGTGACCATATACGGACCTTCTTCCTCTTAGAAAAATGAAGAATAGGTGTATTGTTTTCTACAAAAATAGATTGATGAGATAACATTGTATTCAAATTAAAATTTGCTTCAGCTTTTTGCAATTGCCATGGCTCATGCAAAATGTCACACCGTTTGACTTCTTCACTTCCATTTACCGTGTATAGACAATAGCGTTCAGCCATCCATTCGTCAAATGAACCTTTTTGTGGATAATAAGGATCTGAAATTGGCTTATAGCTACAATTTAAAAGAGCTCCACTATCATCTAATCTTTTACTATCATAATTTACAAATTCCTCTTTATAACTGACATTCATATCAGCTACTACGTAAGGCAAATGATATAAGGTTCTTGCTCCACTCACCGCCAGTAAATTGGTGGTATCCATGCTTATGAAATACACACCTGGCTTACCATCTACTGAGACGTACGTTCTTACATTAAGTTCAGGAAAAGCTGATATTCCAGGAATCGGGGGTACTGCCTTCATCCTGCTTTTGGTAATTTGGAAAGGAACAATGCCAATCCATCCGACATCATCAAAAGAATCAATTGTTAAGGCCTCTGGGACTAAGCTTCGTAGTTTATCCATTTTAATCGGGTAGTGTGCAAATAAGAGATCGTTCCAAGTTTGTTGCATTACCCAGGGCAGGCTTGGAAGCGGCCACTGACGGTGACTGTCATCCCAACCACCTTCTTCTATTTTTGAGTGATATTTCATACTTTTATCACCTCATTAACATTTATTATTCTGTATAAGTACCCTGCTGAGTTTAAATTATTCGTGAGTTAGGGTATCGATTTATTTAATACCTAATTACTCCAATCAATATACTTATCTTGTTTAATTTTTAATATAAAAAAAGCCCCACTTCTTCAACAGTGGGGCCCGATTTTTTATATAAAATCGGATGAGAAAGACGAAGGGAGATCTTCTTCAGCTATCAACTGTTTCTCATACCAATATTATACCCATTATGAGCATTTTTATTTACTAGTAATTAATTACATTTAGTAATTAATATGGAATAAAAGGGTTTGAAATTACTTTATGTGTAATTATTATCCTTTGAATAACAAATACCTACCTATAATATTCCTCTTTTAACCAATAAAATAATATTTTTGTTTATCTTTAAAACTTTAGTCAAGTATTTTAACTTTCACCGATTGACGACCCCAGTTAATCGCATCATTATAAGAAGGCATGTAAACATCTATCTTATTTCCTTTTATTGCGCCTCCAATATCTCCAGCAATGGCTTCCCCATAACCTTCAACCCAAACTTTGGAACCAAGAGGTATGACAGTAGGATCTACTGCAACCACTTTTTGATTGGGGTTCGCATTTAAGTCGATCCCCGTTGAAGTAATTCCTGAACAGCCTTCACAGGAAGCAGTGTATGCAGTAGCGGTTACGGTTAATTCTTTTACATCCGTTGATGCTGCTGGTTTACTAGGGGTTGAGCTATTAGCTGAACTCTGAGATGCACTCACTTGTGGCTGCACCTTATCTCCACTAACGACTAGCTTATCACCGGGGTGTATTAAGTCATCTATAAGTTGGTTACTTGTCATTAGTTCGGTAACGCTCATCCCATACATAACCGCAACACCATAGATAGTGTCTCCCGAAACAACTGTATAAGTTCCTGTAGATTCCTCTACCTGTAATTGTTGTGATGGGTATATAATTGTTGAATCTAAATCGTTCCATACTTGTATATTTTCTACACTGACATTATTCTCTTGTGAAATTGACCAAAGAGTGTCACCTTTTTCTACCGTGTGAACACTTGATGCAGAAGCTTGTCCTGCTGTCCCTACTGATAGTGCCGCAATAGCAGTTAGTGCTACAATGTGTTTTTTCATAAAATGAATTTCCTCCTTTTCACTAACGACCCCTAGCTTAACATGTTAAGATGACAAAGGTATTTCAGGATAGTGTTAGGGAGATAATAAATTTATGACAGAAAAAAACTGCATGTTACAAATGACTACTCGCTGAAATCTTTCTAAAAATTTTAATTGTTCCTTCATATTCATTTGCTGTCGATGACATATTTCCCCTTTATTGCTTTTCTTTATCTAACACAAGAAAAGCGCAAGCGCCTGTCACTGCCCCGACAGGCAAATGCGGAAAAGCGAGGAGGCAGTTCCTCAGCCACCGCAAACGCTTTTGTTTGCGACGAGCTTGCGCAGGAGCAGCTTTTATCCATTTGACCCCGAGGGGCAAGGCGGTGGAGCTAGACATCAATTTATCCACAGGTTCAGTATTTTATAATTTCCTAAACAACAAAAAAACACCCTTACCATCTCTGGTAAGAGTGTCTATATATCTTGCTATAAAATTCTTATTAGGAAGCCGCCTTTGCCGTATCTTATATGAAAGTTTTAAACCACCACTCCTCAAATGTGGTGGAAAAAACTAAAAACCCTTTAGTAGGGCTTGATTTAATACTATGTTTTATAATCAAATATGGTCATTTAATATAGTTTTCTACCGATTTTAACACCAAAATAACACCAGTTAACATCAATTAAAAAAGTTTTATTTCAGGTGGAGCCACCCTTGGCTGTTAAGCTATTATATAACTCATTCTTTGATCAACATATAGAAAAAACCTATCTCTAAAATGAGATAGGAAAGATAGTAATCAAAAAATATTAGTATGTTTCAACTTAAAATGATCAAGTAAATTTACATAATGATAATTCTTATACTGATTAGGCAATGTACGTAAAGGATGGTTGATAGAAGCTAAAGCTTTACTAACTTTTATCTGTTCGTTATTAAAATTCTGATATTTTGATAAGGTTAATTCCAAAAGATCCATCAGATTCAACTTCTTATGAAACCTTTACCTCACATGCTAAGTAAGCATCTATATATTTCTTATGCTTTTCAACTTTCCTTGAATACCACGAAGAGATATGGTCTGGGGCAGATAATTGATGCATTTTTCTTAATTCTTTTCCTGCATCAATACCAATATTATATTGTTCTTGGTCCGAGTATTTTGAGATTTCATCCTCAGCATCTTTACCTTCTATGTATGATGTAATCATATACCCCCGATTTGCTACCTCACCAATTGAAATCGGTTGTGAACAAGTAACGTGATAATCCTGCATCCTTTCCATAATAGAGTATTCTGTCTTCCTTAATTCCAACTCTTCTAAATTAAATATCCGAAGCAATAGCTTTTTATTGCCATCGTGCATATGTATTACATATTTTTCATCAATGGAAAAACCCTTTTTAATTTCCATTACTTCTTTATAATTACTTATTAAAGGAATCTGTTTTATTAGTGCTTTACTCACACTCTCACCCCTGTTCTTAAATTTTAAATTCAACTCAATAATCCTAAACTTGTATATTTCTATGGAAAAACTACATTTCCTTCTTTCACTAAACTGCTGCTTTAGTTCAATAAGTTCTATAAATAGAGCGTCAATCCCTTTTAGATCAACGCCCAAACATGAATATCATTCTTTTAAATAACCTAATACTTTCCCTTCTATTTTAGATATATTTAAAGGACCAAAATGGATGCTGCTAGTCCCCCTTATCCAGTCGTCACTTAAAACGAAAACAGCATTTTTAGGGATTTTAATAGGGTCCAAATTCACTTTGAAATCTTTTTCAGTTAACATAGAACCCTCAGAAGGTGTGGTAAAATAAGTTTCCATATCCATACCTAATCTTGAGCTTTTACCGTAAAATGTTTCAAGTTTCTGATTATCAATAAACACCTGACCATCAATTATTTCTACGGTTTCTCCCGGAAGACCAACAATTCTGGATAAATAATACTCAGGAGGATCATATGATACACTATCTCCTGGATATTCGTAATAGATGATGTCCCCCCTTATTAAATCTTCTTCTTCATTCTTTTCTATTATTATGGGACGTTCCCCATCAATAGATAGAAAATCATGATTTCCTCGATCCATATTGTCATATCCATATTCTATGATAAATGTATTTTCATTCGGTTCAACAAATTCAATTGTAGGTTTCGTTATTTCATCTGTCATTACTTTTGCCTGCTTATTCGAAGCTGGGTCTGTAGTAATTGAAATAACAAAAACACAAGCGACAGTCATGGCAATCGCAAACAATAAACTTAAACTTAGTTTATTAATGATTATTCTCTTTTTTTGCTTTTTTCCTAACGAAGTAACTTCATTCAAAATTCTATCCTCTAAGGAAACTGTAAATCGAGGAGTATCTCCTACAAAATGATCTAATCTTTTTTTAATATTGTTCATCCTTGTTACACCCCCATTCAATTTCATTCAGGTTTCTTTTAAGAATCGTCTTTGCACGAGATAGTCTTGTTTTCACGGTATTCTCTGAGCAGTTGAGTATTTCACTTATCTCCATTATTTTTAATTCGTGATAATAATATAATAGAATAACTTCTCTATATTTTATGGACATCTCTAATATCTGCTGAACCAATTTATCATTTGTATCTTTTTGAATCATTAGATGCTCTGGAGAATTCTTAGTTGATACTGATCTGTTAGCAAACGGATTGGAGTAGAGATTTATTTTATTCTTCCAACTTCGTAAATAATCATGACACTTATTCACGGTTATCTTTGCTAAATATGTTCTAATCGAAGATCTACTTTCGAATTGGCCAGACTTTTCGTAATATGTGACGAAAACTTCCTGTACAATGTCTTCTGCAGTAGACCAGTTCTTAACATAATAAAAAGCTAAGCGAATTAAATATTCCCCATTATCCTTCATGACCTTTTTAAACTGAATGGATTCTGTCTCGTTATCCATATCAACACAATTCCCCTTTCCCAAATCACCCTATTGACGTATCTTTTTGAATAATGGTTTCAAAAAAATTAAAATAAAAAATCCAAGGGGTACCTGGATTTTTTATAATTATTAATATTGTTATTGAACTAAACTGCGACTTTAGTTCAATAAGAAAAAGAGTTTACCCCATCTTGATACAGATAGGTAAGCTTTTGAATTTATCACCAGCTTTTCCCCCTGTTCACACCGTACGTGCGACTTTCACCGCATACGGCGTTCCAACTAATCCAATTCTATTTCATCATCAACACGGTTAATGTCAAATGAACTTCCGTGTCTCAATTCTTCCGTTTTAATAAGTCGGTGCCATCCGTTGGAAGGTGAACCTCTATTAGTCTTACGAGAACCTTAATAATCGATAAAGATTTGTCTTGCATGATTCAATATATCTTTATTAGTCTAGTGGCTATCCCTTCACGTTCATTACACGCTTCGTCGGTACTATGCCACCACTTTCACTGATACAAAGGCAAGTTATACAACTACTAATATCATAATTATTTTCCTTGCCAACGTTTCGTTGGGAGTAAGCCCTCCACGTTATCAGCTTACAACGTTGAATTATATCTATTTTAGAATGAACTTAGGTGCT
>NZ_JAMAWN010000070.1:0-467 GCF_023713305.1 Psychrobacillus sp. MER TA 171
GTCCGGGTCGGTCATGTCGGTAACCAGTACGTCGCCTGGCTCAATGCGATTCATCTCGCTGATATCGTGGATCACCTTGACCGGACCGGCGCCAATGCGGTGGCCGATGGCGCGCCCTTCGGCGATGATCTGCCCCTGAGCGTGGAGGGTATAACGCTCCATCACCTGGCCGCGGGAACGCACGGTTTCAGGACGCGCCTGGACGATAAATAGCTTACCGGTGTGGCCATCTTTCGCCCACTCGATATCCATCGGACGGCCGTAGTGCTTCTCGATCTGCACCGCCTGCTTCGCCAGCTCCTGCACTTCCTCGTTGCTTAACGAGAAAATATCGCGCTGCGCCTGCGGCACATCTTCGATACGCACCTGTTTACCGTGCTCCTGGGTCGGCGCGTAAACCATACGGATCTTTTTCGACCCCATGGTGCGGCGCACGATCGCCGGACGGCCAGCGGCCAGCGTCGGTT
>NZ_JAMAWN010000071.1:0-465 GCF_023713305.1 Psychrobacillus sp. MER TA 171
GCCACAAACAGTTTGTCCGATGCCAATTTGGTCGCGCCATATAGATTCACTGGACTGGACGCTTTGTCAGTCGATAAGGCAACGACTTTTTTCACCCCTTTATCAATACAGGCATCAATTAAATTCATTGCGCCGTTGATATTGGTTTTGACACATTCAAACGGATTATATTCGGCAGTGGGCACGATTTTGGTTGCTGCCGCATGTACCACATAATCCACCCCATCAAGCGCGCGATATAGACGGTCTTTATCACGCACATCACCGATAAAAAAACGTACCCGCGGGTCGCCTTGATACAGTTTTGCCATTTCCCACTGTTTCATCTCATCACGCGACAGGATAATCAATTTTTTGGGATTGTATTTTTCAAGCGTCATCGGCACAAAGGTATGCCCAAATGAGCCTGTCCCGCCTGTCACTAAAATGGTTGAATTGCTTAACATAGTGCACTACCTATTATGG
>NZ_JAMAWN010000072.1:0-452 GCF_023713305.1 Psychrobacillus sp. MER TA 171
TCTCGATGCGCTGCGCGTCGCGCTTGTTCGGACTGCGGCGTTCCCTTGGCGCACGCTGGAAGGCTTGCAGATCGGCATGGGTCATGCCCGGCGTGGCATCCACCCACGCCCAGCCCTCGGCCTGCACCTTGGCGGCGATACCTGCCAGCTTGTCCTGCGCCAGCCGTTCCAGCAGTGCGGCATCGGTCAGATACACGCCTTTGTCGCCCTCCGCGAACAGGTCGCGGCGGATGCCACCGCCTTCCTGCTCGTAGCCGTCCAGCCCGACAAAGCGCACCAGCGGATGCCGGTAGGCGTCGATTTCGCGTTCGGTCAGGCGGTCGCGCAGGTTGTGCGGGCCGCGCTGCCATGTGGGCGCATCGTAGAACGCGGCTTCCTGCGCAGCATGGTCGTCGGTGATGGCGAGGGCCATCAACTGGTCAAGGCTCACGGCCTCGGCCCGGTAGTCGGCC
>NZ_JAMAWN010000073.1:0-443 GCF_023713305.1 Psychrobacillus sp. MER TA 171
GCGCGAGGCCGTGCTGAAGATCATGACCGGTCAGGATACCGATCCGTTCGCGACGATGTTTTCGGTGTATGCGTCGACGCTCGAGCACGCGTTCGAGCCGATCTTCACGAAGATCGATTTCGACGTTGACGTCGATGCGCGGCGCGGCCGGATTCACGTGGACGGTGTGTTCGACGCAGCCGGCGAACCCATCCACAATCCGGTGACGGGTGCCGAGCACCGTGTGCGGATCGACCTGCCGCACGGTTTCGAATACGAGCTGGCCTAGATCGGTTCGGGCACGGGGCGCTCGCAGGGCAACATCGCGCTGAATCTCGACGGAACCTATGCGCAATTCGCGCGGCTGCATCTGAACAACCACGGGCTGATTCGGCATCGCGCCGCGGCATGACGCCGTTCGACACCTGGCTCGCCCGCGAGCGCGCCGTCACGCTGATCGGCAT
>NZ_JAMAWN010000074.1:0-439 GCF_023713305.1 Psychrobacillus sp. MER TA 171
TTTTTATACTAACCTCCGATATATAATCATCTTTATTGTACCTAACATTTTATTAAGATAATACTAATACACTATCGAACTTTGGGCTGATACTGAAACAGCACAAAGAAACTCAAACAATTCGAATTATGTATCAAAACCTTCAATTACAGGAAGTGATTTTAAAATTATTTAACGCAAAAAAACACCTGTTACCGTTATATAGGTACAAGTGCTTAATTGATAGAGATGTTATACGTCTTTAAATGATTCCACAACTTTTGGATGTGGACCATCCATAAGCGGTTCTCTTTGTCGAACGCCACCACTTTGGTTGCCAATTGATTCGCTATCAAAGTACGATTTATCTTGATTTGATTGTTCTTGAATATGTTCTTCATTATCAGTTGTTGCATATTCACTATCCACCTCTGTTTTTTCCATTGTTGCTGTATGGAAT
>NZ_JAMAWN010000075.1:0-438 GCF_023713305.1 Psychrobacillus sp. MER TA 171
CTCATTTATGGATTTATTTATGTGCATTCAAACTAAATAGACAATCATGTAAAATAGGTAATTAATGGACATGAAAACTATGTATTAATAAATTTTCAATGGATATATATCATTAGTTAGGAGTAAGAACATGTCAGAGAAACAATATGATTTAGTCGTTCTCGGTGGAGGTACTGCAGGATATGTTGCTGCGATACGTGCGTCTCAATTAGGTAAAAAAGTGGCAATAGTAGAACGACAACTATTAGGAGGTACTTGTCTCCATAAAGGTTGTATTCCTACTAAATCGCTGCTTAAATCTGCTGAAGTATTTCAAACAGTAAAACAGGCAGCAATGTTTGGCGTTGATGTCAAAGATGCTAATGTTAATTTTGAAAATATGTTGGCACGAAAAGAAGACATTATTAATCAAATGTATCAAGGTGTAAAGCATTTAAT
>NZ_JAMAWN010000076.1:0-433 GCF_023713305.1 Psychrobacillus sp. MER TA 171
GGGTGCGTCAGGCGGTTCGGGCTGTGGATGAAGTCGATCAGGCTCGCTCCCTTCGGGCACAGCGTGCCGCGATTGACGGGGTGGTCGGGATCGCCTTCGATGTGGATGATGCTCGGCTGCGCATTCTTCGCGCCGTCTCCGAGGCTGTACATCAGGATGCCGCAACCCACTGAACAGTAAGGACAGGTGTTGCGCGTTTCGACGGTGCGCGCCAGTTTGTACTGTCGGACTTCGGCCAGCGCTTCGGACGGAGAAAAGCCCATCAGGGCAAGACTCGATCCGGCAAGCGACGTGGCCGTCACCTTCAGGAACTGGCGCCGGGACATTTGTAGCATGGCGGTCTCGGCGTTATTGTGGGGTGGGGTGAAACTGAAAGGAATTATAGACAGTTCAGGCAACTATGATCGAATCCTCGGATCAATACCGATATGTC
>NZ_JAMAWN010000077.1:0-433 GCF_023713305.1 Psychrobacillus sp. MER TA 171
CATCAGCAGGCCGAGGCTGCCCTGACCGGTTTGCGGCATCATCGCCGACAGCCAGGCCAGCACGCCGGAGCCGATATTCTGCAAGCCGCCCACCAGCGCCCCGGCGGTTCCGGCGAGGAACGGGAACGGCTCCATCGCGCCGCTGGTGGCCAGCGGGAACAACATCCCGGCGCCGAAGAAGAACAGCGCCGCAGGCACCAGCAGGGTCCAGACGGTCATGATGCCCAGCAGCCCTGGGATCCACATCATCAGACCTGCCAGCAGGCAGCAGATCACCGACTGCCACATCAGCGTCGGGAAACGCTTGTTCGGCCGGCCGGCAAACCACGCCCCGAAGAACGCCGCCGGGATCGGCAGAATAAACAGAATACTCACCGCCATGCTGCTCAGGCCGAGCACCGCGCCCATCAGCACCCCGGAGCAGGCTTCGAAT
>NZ_JAMAWN010000078.1:0-428 GCF_023713305.1 Psychrobacillus sp. MER TA 171
GGCCTACGGGCTCGCGCGTGCCGGCCATGCGCCGCGCATCGGCGGCGGCTCCGCGCGCAGCTATTTCCTCGTGCTCGACGACGGTGCGGACGATTCCGCCGCCCGCGGCGTCTGCCTGCTGCCGCGCGGCGCGGAAGAGGGGCGCGAGATCCGGCTCGACGATCGCACGTTCGCGCTGCAGCTCGGGCAGCCGGTGCGGTTCCACCTCGTATCGACGGTGGCCGACACGAAGTACCGGCCCGGCGATCTCGTCGATCTCGACGGCGGCGATTTCGTGCGGCTGCCGCCGATCGCGACGGTCGTCGACGCGAAGGCGGGTGGCGACGCGCGCGAAACGCCTGTGAAGCTCACCGCGTCGCTGACCGAGGTCGGCACGCTCGAAATGCATTGCATCGCGACCGACGACGCGGCGCGCCGCTGGTGGCTCG
>NZ_JAMAWN010000079.1:0-427 GCF_023713305.1 Psychrobacillus sp. MER TA 171
GCCACACGTCGCGCAGGATCATCAGGTTCACGCACGCGAGCACCAGCAGGAACGTGGCCGATACCGCCGTGCCGATCGTGCCGCCGATATCGCGGAACGCATCGAACCGGTCGCGCAGCGCGAACGCAGTCAGCGCGATGCCGAGCGTCGCGGCGATCACGATCGTCGAATGGCCGAGCGAGAAGAACAGGCCGACGCTCACCGGACGCTGGCCGTCCTGCATCAGCTTGCGCGTCGCGACGTCGATCGCGGCGATGTGATCCGCGTCGACCGCGTGACGCAGCCCGAGCCCGTACGCGATCGCCGCGGTGCCGAGCAGCAGCGGATGATCGCGCAGCACCGCGAGCGCCCACAGCCAGACGGCGACGTTCGCGGCGATCAGGCCGGCATAGAGAGTCAGCAGGCGGCGCAGGGCAGGGGTGGGCGG
>NZ_JAMAWN010000007.1:0-174341 GCF_023713305.1 Psychrobacillus sp. MER TA 171
CTAATTTTTCCTCCACTTGTCTGACCCCCAGTAAACGAATATATATAGTTTACTGAAAATCTATTAGATTAGCGAAAGTGTTCAATGTTATTTAGCAGAAACTGTCCATTTTATTTTAGCGTTTACACGAGTCCATTTGTCATAAACTGAAGTTCAGATTTTTTATCTTTGTTTTATTTATTATATATAAATACAAAACTACATGTTTAGTTGTTTATTACATAATGTTTATATTGTTTAAATGATTAATGTTTGTTTGTTTATTGTTTGTTAATCTCTAATCTCTTAGAGAATAGTAGATTGAGAGAATTTAAAGACAACACTTTTGGTGAGTAATACTACATAATTGGTGTCAACTATAACATTTTTGGTGAGTAATATTACTTTTATGGTGTTAAAGGCAACAGAAATGGTGTGAAAGATAACGATTATGGTGCGCGAAAGGCAACGAAATTGGTGTAAAAGGCAACAATATTGGTGATAATCAATTTAAAGGCAACATTTTTGGTGTAATACTTATAAAGGCAACAAAAATGGTGTCATTAAAATCGATATATTACTATAAATGTCAATAAATTATCTAAATCAAAGAGAAAGGCAACGTAATTGGTGTGAAAGGCAACAAGAATGGTGGAATACAGCGAAAGGCAACGCCAACGTCGCCTATATGTTATACTGTTTTTAACAAAGAAAGTTGGTGGATCAATGTCTGAAATAGTTGAATTAATTATTAGTAAAGATAATACAGTTACTAAATCAAACTTACTAATTGAAGCAGCATATAAACTTACTTCATCTGAGTTCAAACTAATACAAACCATTTTCTCTAATATCCAACCGGATGATACACAAACTAATACATATACTTTTCCAATTAAACAGTTTTTAGAATTACTAGAACTTAAAGGACAATCTGGATACTCCGAATTAAAAAAAATTACCTTTGATTTGTTTAAAAAACCAATTTCTATAACCATCGCAGAAGAAACAACACAAATAACTTGGTTATCTTTGGTTAAATATAACGACAATAAAGGGACGATAACGATTGAAATAAATAAGTTTTGGGAGAAATACTTACTTTCTTTAACAAGTAACTTTACTTCCTATAAGTTATTTAATATCACTAATCTAAAAAGTATTTATTCTCTAAGGTTATATGAGTTATTGAAGTCACGAATTAATCTCAATTCTAAACGAGTGATAACTTTACAAGATCTAAGAGCTAAAATGGGCATTGAGCCAGATCAATATCCTAAATACTCTAACTTTAAGCAACGTATTATCCTACAGGCTCAAAAGGAACTGAAAGCAGAGTCGGATATATACTTTGATTTTGTGGAAATTAAAAAGGGTAGGTCAGTAGATAAAATAGAGTTTCATATATTTAGAAATATCCCCAAAGAACCTAGTCAACAATTAACGGTAGAAACACTTTTAATTGAGCAAAATAATCTAAGTCAATTTGGTTTAAAACCAAAAGTAATAAGTGAACTTATAGATAAATATTCTACAGATCAAATTGATCGCAATATTGCTTATACTATGGAAAAAATGGTATATGGGGAAGTAAAAAAACCAGCTGCTTATGTGATTAAGGCGATTGAAGAGGATTATGCTGCAGATGTTCCTGTTAAAGAGGATTATCAAGATAAACTTTTAGCTAAACTGCAAGGGAACAGTGCTTCAGAAGAAAAAGATAAATATGACCGGACCATAGAGGATTTTGAAAGTCATCTGCTTAGTGTAATAGATTTAAAAGAATCATTAGGGATTAAACCAGACGACATTCAAAAGGCTGCCTATGAGCAGCTTATGGAATATCAAAAATATCAAGAGAAAAAATATGATAAATTGGTTAGTCCTAAGTCTATTAAAAATACCTATCTAAAAAGTATTTGTATTGAGGTTCTTAGTAACATTTATTCATCTAATACATAGATACTAATATAAAGGGGCTTCAAAATAAAAATCAGCACTTTTTCTAAGGCATTGAGAAGTAATTTAGTATATCGAAATTTAAGATACTTTCACTTTGTCTTGTATTTGAATTTTTGCAAAAGTAGTATGCAACTATTAAGTAAATCTGTTTTCAATTCTTGGCTATGTTAAAGGAAAAGGTTGATTTAAAATACACAAAAAATGAGCTAGGTTATTTTCTCCTGGCTCATTTTACTTTGATATTGTTTTTTACTGAAGCACCTCTTTAGTCTTAGTGAAACCTTTCACAAACCTTATAATATTTACTGAACTTCAACTTGCAACATTTACTTTAATTACAATCCTTCACAATAAAAAGTATTTCAAACTTATATCTCTTCTGTATACCATTTAGGTTTTAATTCACTAAAGTAATCATGATCTTCTAAAAAAGTGTAAACTTTGATGCTAGTATGGATGTATGGACACAAGTTAGTTAAGTCTCTATCCTATAAAATAGAGAGGATGTGTCCGGAATGAAACAAAAACGTTATAACCAAGAATTTAAACAAACAATTGTCGAACTCCATAGATCTGGTGCATCTGTGAGTGATTTTAGTAGCGAATATGGTATATCTGAAGTAACTATTTATAAATGGATTAAAGCACTTTCCCCAATCGAAAACAGTGGTGGGTTAACACCGGCGCAAATTGCAGAAATTCAAAAGGAAAACCTGCGGCTTCAACAGGAGGTAGAAATCCTAAAAAAGGCTATGACCATATTCGCCAGAAAGTAACGGACCAAGAGATCATTGATCATATCAAAAAGGAGAAAGAAAATTTTCCTGTTCAAGTTATGTGTAATGTACTTAAAATACCAAAAAGCACCTATTATCAATCACTCCATAAAGTAAAATCTTCGTATGCCCTAGCAAACGAAGCTGTTTTAGCACGGATAAAAATTATACACACGGAGAGTAAAGGTCGCTACGGTGCACCAAAAATTCATTATCTACTAACACAAGAAAAGGTCACTTTCAGCTTAAATCGCGTACAACGAATCATGAAAAAGGCAGGAATTCGATCAACGATTATGAAGAAGTACCGACCAGCCTCCTCCACCGTACAAGTGGTGGAACGTGAAAACCTGTTAGAACAAAATTTTGAAACCACGACCATCAATGAGAAATGGGTGGCAGATATTACGTATATCAATACATTAAGAGACGGCTGGTGTTATTTAGCTTCCGTCCTAGATTTACACACGAAAAAAATTGTAGGCTATTCCTTTTCCAAATCGATGACAACAGAACTTGTTTTACAAGCATTAGCGAACGCCATCGGCGTTCAACAACCAGAAGAAGGACTAATTTTACATACCGATTTAGGCAGCCAATACACCAGTGAAGATTTTGAAAAAGCAGTGAAAGAAGCAAAAATCAAACAATCTTTCAGTCGTAAAGGATGCCCATATGACAATGCTTGTATCGAGTCTTTTCATGCGATTTTGAAGAAAGAAGAAGTATATCAAACTTCTTATATAAACTTTGAAACTGCGCGATTGACCCTCTTTCATTACATTGAGTCGTGGTACAATCGGAAACGGATCCATGGGGCTATTAACTATTTAACACCACAACAAATGGAAGATTTATGTCGTAAAGAAGCAGTTTGATAGAAAAGTTGGCTTGGCTTTCTGATTTATCCTACCTACACAATTATTTGGACGACATCCATGGGTTATATTTCCTGTATCCAGCGAAAGCTGTCAAGTACGGTCTTTCACTTGACTGGTTTCGCTGGATACAGGACACTCCAGAAATGGATGCCGTTCTGAAACTGACTTAACTTTTTTGTGTCCAAGATATTGACGTAAATCCACTTTACCTAACATATCATTTAAGTTGTCTGGAACCGTTTTTAAGGTCCATATTACAGTAGAGAAGACGCACATTGCTAGATAAAGTGAGTAAAGCCTCCAAAAATATTCATCGGGTTCAGTATTATTAAAATATCCCCTTATTTGTCCAATTGAAAAAGGAATGCTTACTTCCCGACTGAAGATACCAATTTTAAGAAATTCATGTATAGGATCGCCCCAATCATATCGGTTAAAATCTATAACTCCAGCGAATTTTTTATTATTTACAATGATATTTCCAACATGAAAATCATCATGTTGAAACACGTTCGGCCGCTCTTTCATGAGGTGTATATTTTCTTCAATAAAATTCATTATTTTATGGTCATTTTCAATTCTAATTCCACACGCTAAATAAGCATCAATATAATTCTTGTGTTTTTCCTCTTTCCTTGAATGCCATGAAGAGACATGGTTTGGAGCCGCAAACTGATGGATTTTCCTCAATTCTTTCCCAGCTTCAAAGCCAATATTAAATTGCTCTAGTTCTGAGTATTTTCGGATTTCTTCCTCGGCATCTTTCCCCTCGATGTATGATGTGATCATATACCCCCGACTCCCTACCTGACCCATAGATATCGGCTGTGAACAATTAACGTTATATTCCTGCATCTTTTCTAGAATAGAATATTCTTTCTTTTTTGATTCAAACTCTTCTAACTTAAAGGTTCTAAGGAGTAACTTTTTGTTTCCATCATTCATATGTATTAAATATTTTTCATCTGAGGAAAACCCTTTTTTAATTTGGATAACGTCTTTACAATTGCTTAATACAGGAATCTGCTTTAATAGTGGTTCAATCATTTTCTCGCCTCTGTTCATTAAGTTTTTTTGAGAACAATCATTGATTTATAATAGATTTATATTTCTTCTTTTACTAACCTGCTGCGTTAGTTTAAGTGTAACACTTAACAAACAAGATCACCTCACGAAAAAACACCCCAAGCCTTTAACATAGCCAAGTTCTTCTACTGTTTAATCCAAGAATTCTAAGGTATGCACATCAACTTAAAAAAGGAGTAAACAATGTTATTGAAAAGCACGCATCTTTTAGTTGAGATGTGTGTTTTTTTGTTATAAATAATCACCGATGAAGGAAAAATTACAAACTCAGTACATAAGATATATATATAATTCTTCTATATATTAAAGAATTTTTATACACTATTAATTAAGAATTTATAAATAAATATAGAACAATTTTCTTTTAATTTATTATTGTAAAAAAAGAACAATAGGAATAATTGTATACCAAAAAAAGCCGTAAAAAAGAGTAACAAGTTACAAGGAAATATGGTTGTTGATACCTATATATATGATGTACTTCTTCCTAAAAAAGCCCACCGACTATTGTCATGTAGGCTTTTTTATTTATTTGCATAGTAAAACAAATCTAAGCAATTACTTAGATAAATATAATTATTTTAATATTTTATTAGACTTTTTTTTATGTAATTTTACTCATATCTAATTATTTTAATATAGTTTATTATAATCCTCGCTATGGAAAATATTCCTGCAATGGATATTAATTTTTTAGGAGGTAATAAGTTTTGTATAAAGCATTATTTAGCAAATATTTATGTAGCATTTTAGCAGCATTACTAATTTTTACATCAATACCTATTAACCATTTGGTAGTAGAGGCGACTGAAAATACAGTAATAGAAAAGGAGGAGGCGTCTGCCCAACTTAAACAAAATGAATTACCTGCTATTTCATCAGGAGAAGCTCCCCCTTTTGAAGAGTCGGAACCAAAGGAGGTGCCGGAACTTCGTACAGAATCCTCTAAGGTTATTGATAATGGGGATGGAACATTTACCATGCAAATGTTCCAAGAACCGGTTTTTCGTAAGAATAGCGGAAAGTGGAGAGAAATACAGCCGGAGATAAAAAAACAAAAAGCTGGAAAGTTTTTTGCAGGTGAAACTACTAGTGAACTTGCAACAGATAATACGCTTCTTGACATTCAATTTTCTCCTAAATTAAATGAAAACAAGTATGCGGTCCTTTCTTATAAGGGACACACGATATCTTACTCATTCATTAAAGCCTCCGGAAAAGAAGGGGTTCAAAAAGCTAAAAGTACAGATGCTACTTATGATGAAAATAAGATTGTTTATAAAGACATTCTCCCTGGTTTAACGTTACGTAATCTTGTATTTGATGGAATAGTAAAAGAAGATATTATTCTAAATCATAATAATGGGACAAATAGCTATCATTTCTTTGTAGAAACGGATCTAAAGGCAAATATAGAAGAAACAGGTGCCATTACCTTCAGAGACACATTGGATGAAATTATCTTTACGTTACCGAAACCATATATGACAGACTCTAATATCAATCCAGAGTCCACAGAACCTGAGCGCTCAGAAAATGTTTACTTTGAATTGAAGCAAGAAGAAAATGGATATGCGTTTACAGTCGTGGCAGATCAAAAATGGTTGGAAGACCCAGCGAGAGTATATCCCATCTATATAGACCCAACGACGAAGGTGCAAGCGACTCAAGATGCTTCTGTGTCGAGTGCTTATCCCGACGCCAACTATGGAAAAGACTGGGATAGTGGATTAGGAGCGTTTATATTAAAGGCAGGGAATTATAGTTCCGCAACGGGTGAAAACTTTGCCTATGTGAAAACACCTACCCCATCATTACCCTATGCAACTATTGAAACAGCTATATTCAACATATACAATGTTCATTCGTATTATCCTGAAACGAATACTGGTATATGGCTTGATCGAGTGAATGGTCCGTGGGACGAATCAACTCTCAAATGGAGTAACAAACCAACATCTTCCTTGTTTACTTCAACAAGTGTCTATAAAGGAAACTGGGCTACTTTCAATGTTAAAAATGCAGTAAATGATTGGATCAAAGGAACAACTCCTAACTATGGATTTAAACTCCATACGAATGGAAATGGCCAAACGTTCTGGAAAAAATTCTATTCCTATGAGCATAGTGTTCTAGATTACCGTCCGCATTTGAATATCTCTTATTCATATCCGTCTCCTAGTAATCTTTCTGCAGAGACCTATAGCTTAGGAAATGATACGGGTTACATTGATTTACAGTGGAGCGCAGTAGCAGGAGCTACTAGCTATAATGTGTGGTTCTTTGACGGGAAAGAGTATAAGCCAGTCAATGTAGGTAAAAACACCAAATGGTCTACAAAAGATAAATCAGTGTGGCCAAAAGAAGGAAGCAATCTTCCAGTTAATCCTCAAGCTGTTTACCAAGCTTCGGGAGGGAATACTTATAACGATAGAACCAACTATGCCATCTCTGTAAGTGCAGTGTTTGCGAATGGAGAAAGTCCAAAAGCAAATCCTATTGTACCGAACATTCCGGACTTAGCGATGCCTCAAATTTCTACAGGAGTTGCCTATAGTAATCAAATCGGGACAAACTCTGGTTATGTTAATTTAGATTGGGAACCAATTGAGGGAGCTACAGGCTACAAAGTTTGGATTTTTAATGGACTTAGTTATGAATCTTTTGATGTGAAAGATGCTACTAGTTGGACGACACAAAATAAAGGTATTTGGCCAACTGCTGAGGAAATAAAAAACGGAAGTCCAGAGAATCTGAAACTACACCAGGATGGTAAAGGACTTGAATTTCCGGTGGATCCTTCACCGATGTACGCTAAAATGGGAACAAAATATGCCAGTTCTAAAAACTACTTCTTCCGATTAAGTGCGTATAATGCACATGGAGAAACAGTATTTTCCAATGATACATTGATCACTAAAATGCCTCAAGGAACTGAGCTTTTAGGAGCAGAAGACTATTGGACAATGATTGGTGTTTCAAATGGTACAGTCAATGCAGCAACAGGAAATTTAATGTTAACAGCAAATGACATTTCTATATCCGGAAATGGGCCTGGCATAGGAATATCTCGAACATATAATAGTCTATCTCCAACAGTTGGATTATTCGGGAAGGGCTGGCACAGTGATGCCGAAATGAGTATTGTTCAACAAAATCAAGATGCTAAATTCACTGACGAAGATGGTACTGTTCATCTATTCAAAAAGCAAATCGACGGAACTTATAAAGCCCCAACTGGTATATATCTCGATTTAACAGAAACAGATGAACAATATAAGCTTGAATCAAAAGACCAGTCAATCTATTACTTTACGAAAAGTAACGGAAACCTATCGAAGATAACGGATCGCTACAATAACTCAACAGAATATCTATTTACTTCTAATCAATTGACAATAAAAGAATCATTTAAGGATGAAACAAAAAATGCCACATCTCGTGAGATAATAATCTCGCTCAATGCAAATGGGCGAGTTGAAAAAATAACAGATCCATTACAAAGAGTCATTTCATTCAAATATAATCCTTTAAATCCTGATTTGCTTGAACAAGTGATTGACAGTAGTGATCAAGTTACAGAATATGAGTATAATGCAAACGCGGAATTGATTAAGTTATATGAGCCGACACATACCACAGTTAAACCAGTAGTAACAACTTACGCATATTTAAATAATCGCTTGGAAAAAGTGACGGATGCCAAAAAAAATGACTATTCTTTAGACTATAACGAACAAAAAAGACAGTTATTGTTGACAAATCCTAATAATTCACAAATCCAATACTCATTTAACGAAGCAGGAAATCCTGTTCAAAAGATTGAAACGGATGAGGATGGATTGAAGCTAATCACTAGCTATGTTTATGTAGGAAACAATTTAGAAGAAATGAGAAGCCCTAAGGATCAAAATACTTTGAATCCAACCGAAACATATAGTTACGATGATAATGGAAATTTAAAGACATCTTCAATCTATCAAGACAATCTGAAATTTAAGTATGATTACAATGAAAATAACGACATTAAAAAGTCTGTTGTGATCGAGGGTGAGAATCCAAAGGAGAAAGAGACAACTATATCCTATGATGAATATAATCCAATATCAGAAGTAGACTTAAGTGGAAATATATCATCTTTTTCAAAATACAACCAATTTGGAGATATACTAGAATCAAGTGCACCAATTGGTGTATCAAATAATTTGCTTATAAACAACAGTTTTGAAGAGGGAACAACATCTTGGACAATATTACGTAAAAATGATAAAGGAACTTTGGCTATCGACACAAATGCTTCCAATGGTTTGTTTGGGGTTAAGACATTAAAGATAAATGTAGATTACAGTTCAACAACTAATGAACTGGGATATGTTGCTGCATCTCAAGAAATGACAGTCGAACAAGATAAAAACTATATACTTAGTGGAAGAGTGAAGACAACTTTAACAAAAGCATATGCATTTTTTAAAATTGAGTTCTTAGATAAGGAAAACAACATTATATCATCGGTACACAATCGTAATAGCACATTGGCTGGAGACAGAGGATGGACAGACCGTCAGTTAACATTTAAAACACCTAAAAATACAGCCAAAGTTCGTGTATTTTTAAATGTGGAACATAAAAATTCAAATGCTTCAGGAGAAGCGTGGTTTGATGCTATCCAATTACAAAAAGGAGAAGTTTCTTCCAGCTATAATCCTATTGTTAACAGTAGCTTTGAGGGAGGGCTTACTAATTGGGCAGGAACTGGTGGTGTCTCAGATACGAGTGCGTTTGACGGAAGTAAGTCATTAAAACTAACAAGATATGCCACACAGGAACCAGGAATTTATAAACAAACAATTAATATTGGACAAGATTCAACAGATGAACCGTTCCCAATAACATTAACTGGATTATCTAAGACAAGCGATATCAGAATGGTTGAAGGGGTGAGTAAAGAAGATTATTCCATCGCCGCATCAGTTCACTATGTGGATGGTACTTCCAAAGAATTTATGGAAGGTTTGAGTAATAATCTGGATTGGAATCTCGCGTTGATTAGCATTCCTTCAACAAAGCCGATTAGTAAAATAGACGTCTCTCTCCAATTTAAGGGGAATTATGCTGGTACTGCATGGTTTGATGCTATACGTTTGACAAAAGGATCGGTCGTTACTAAGACTAATTATGACAGCAACGGATATTTAAATAAAATTGAAGATGAAATGGGATATACGACATCCATTCAGTACGATTCTGTCGGCAATAAGAAAGAAGAGATGGATGCAAAAGGTTCGAAGAAAATTTTTAACTATTACGCAACAGACCTTTTGAAGAATCTTCTACTCTCTAATGGAACGTCCATTCAATACGGATACGATAAAAACGGGAATATGAAATCGAAGTCCATCACAGATAAAGATGGGAAGTCACAAGTTTTTGGATATGAATATGATGAATTGGACAATCTGACCAAAACAACAGGTTCATTAAATGATGTGACTATCAATGAATATGATACTAACAAAAACCTAACGAAAACAATTTTACCAAGAGGAAACGCTATTTCGTGGACTTATGATGGTGTAGATAGAGTTAAAAGTATTTTCTATAATAATGAAGAGTATTTTAACTTTAAGTATGATTTAAATGGAAATGAAGAGTCCGTTATGTATGTAAAGGAAGCAAGGCAGAAATCTAGAGCATTTGATTCCTCTAACCGAGTCAAAGACTTGAAGGATCGGGAAGGGCACCAGCAGTGGAACTATCTTGCCAAAACCGATAAGTTAGATAGTTTCATCTTTTCACATGGGGCCTTTACGCAAACAAATAAATACGAATATAACCAGTTGGATCAAAATACACTTGTTACCACGGGAGACGGCACTTACCATTTTGGCTATAATGATAAAGGAAATGTTCAAACATTCACATCAGCTAACGGGGCAGGGTCAACTTTTAACTTCGATGATCGGGGACTAGTAAGCAACCTTGCCATTGGAACAGCAGACGGAAGAGAAATTTTAACGGAAGACTACTCTTATGACTCGAATGGAAACCGTACAAAAATAGACTATCTTGATGATTCATTTATATCATATGATTACGATGACCAAGAACAATTGATAAAAGAATCTTTAAGAAATGGACAGGTCAATGAATACGCCTATGATGGCTTTGGAAACAGAAAGAAAATAACCATTACAAATAATGGTCAAACTACAAATAAAATTGCAATATATAATATAGCCAACCAATTAACGCAATTTGATGATGAGACCATTACTTATGATACCAACGGCAACCGAGTAATAGATGGACAGTATATCTATGAATGGAATAATGCAGATGAGCTTATTTCTGTTACGAAAATAGGAGAATCTACTCCTTTTGTCACATATCAGTATGATGAGAGTGGAAGACGAATTCAGAAAAATGCTAATGAAGTTGTTACCAACTACCATTATAATGGGGATAGTATCAACGTTCTTTATGAAACAGATGAGAAAAACAATGTCATACGTTCTTACACGTATTCAGAAAATGGTCAGTTGCTTTCGATGAAGAAGGGAGTGCAAACTTTCTTCTATCATTATAATGCCCACGGAGATGTTATAGCTTTAACTAATCGAAATAGTGAAATAGTGGCTACCTATAAATACGATGCATGGGGGAATGTATTAGAATTTGATGAAACAGACCAAGTGAAGGACAATCCTTATCGTTATGCAGGCTACCAGTATGACAAAGAAACAGGATTATATTACTTGATAGCTAGATACTACCAACCAGAATCAGGTGTATTTTTATCGCAAGATCCTGATCCTGGTGATAGCGATGATATGCTTACACAAAATGGGTATAACTATGTATCAAATAACCCTGTCAAGTATGTTGATCCAGATGGTATGAAACAACTGGAACAAGGACCAGGTGGCGGCGGAGGAGTACCTTTCAGCGCTTATAAAACGTTGATGAAGCTTCCAAGTAAAATTAATTTTACAAGAAGTGGTACCAAGCATGTTGCAGAAAGGCATATTGGAAATAAAAAATGGAAACATAAAAGTAAATGGACTGTTAAGGGAGGAGACTGGAGAACATTTACAAGGAAGACCTTTAGAGATCCAACACGTATGTCCAAACAAAGTGATGGTAATATTATTTATGAAAAACGATTTAATAATCCGGTTGGTGTTGATGCAACTGGGAAAAAGCTTTATTATGTAAGAGTTGTGGTTGATAAAAATGGTAATCTAGTGACTGCATTTCCTCAAAGCGGTTTTAAATAAACAAAGTAATGGAGAGAGTAAATATGGGGCTTGATTTGGTAATGTTCGAACATAACAATAAAATCATAGGAATAGTGGAAATCGATTATTCACTACATGAATCAATATTTCAAAGTAATAATAATTGGAAAAGTTACAACTATTTAAAGAAAATTAGTAATTATTATTTAACGGATATTGTATTGGAACGAACAGAAATTAAAAAACTTATAGAAGATTTGATGAATATAAAAATCTTCATTCCTAAAAATTTTCATTCTTCTTTGGAAGAGCTCGTAAAAATATTAAAAAACAATGAAATAGAAAAAATACACATTGGAGGTGATTAATAATTAAATATTTGACGCAAATAGTCGCGACATTGATGTATTAATGACAATAAACATAGTATCTACCTAGTTAAACCGATAGGTTAGCCTTGAACTGACCTAAAAAAATGAGACAAATAAAAACACCTACGAATCGATACACTACTTAAAAGTGTAAAATTGGAGGTGTTTTTATTTGGGAAAAAATTATCTTAAATTTTGGATGAATTTGATTTCTCTACCAGCAACCGTGTTTAGTTGCTGCTTTTAATAGGTGTACATCTCATATTACTTTTCTTTGCGTGAAAAACAGTCATATGAGATGAAATTGTATCTTCTTCAATTATTTCTGTTAATATACTCGTTATTGCCATTGCAGCAAACTTGTTAACGATAAGTCGTTGAGGTTCGCTAGCCGTTAAATCTGTGCAAGATAGCTCACTTGGCCGTAATTCATCTGTATCCTCTAAAATGTCAGGGAATACTTTAGCAACTGGGTCTTGTTTAAATAAATTAAAGTTGACTCCAGTGACTACTTGACCAGTCCAACCACTTGCGTTAAATTCTTCAATTTCATTTTTGGTCCACTCATTTTTGGGTCTGTTCATCCAATCCGCTGGCATTTTAGGAGCCTCATTACCAGCGTCAATATAGATACAAGGTTTGTTTTCCATAAAATACTGATGCATAATTTTTCGGGAGTAATTATTATCAACTGCTCCTATTAAAATTTTAACTCTCATCTGATTGTAAGGATATTGATAGTATTCCGAGGAAAACAGATTCTCAATATCCTTTGTACTTTCAATATACTTTTCACTATAAGTACCAATTCTTAAATCGTAAGCATGAGAATATCGGGCTGCTAAGACATCCGCCTTTTTAAGACCCACTTCCTCTTCTAAGAACAATTGATTACCCAAATTTTTCTCTTCAATAATATCAGGATCTGCTATTACGTATTTTGCTTGGCTTTTTGATACTCCAATTAGTTGGCTAATATGTTGAGCTAAATATCCACCTGTCCCACCTGAGCCGATTTGTAATATGTTATAAAAAACGCCTTTATAGGGTGTATAGTTACTCTTAGCCTTATCTTTTATCTTGATTGATTCAGTCATTACTAAATCACCTCGATTTTACTATCTTCATAGTTTGGTAACTCTAAAAATGGATTCTCAAAAATATCATCCATATGTTTTTCTTTATGACCTATACTCTCTGATATGAACTGGCGAATATATAAGTCAGGAAAATATTTATTTATTCTCCCTACAATTGCATAATGCATACCTGGTATTCGTTCAGATTCATTGTCTTGCTTAGAGGGTGCCACTGCAAACAAGTGATGAGAATGAATTTCTAATATCTTGGTCGCATCGATAAACCTTTCTGCTAGCTCTCTACTACTTTCCGTCACTTCCACGTTGTATCTATTAATATTTTGTTGAGGAAAATCCAAAATAAAAGATTTCGTATGTTTTTGATAATATATATCAGCATGTACTTCTAATTCATGCTCCCCGTATAACTTAGCAACACTAATGAAGTTTGATAGGATTTTGTAAGGAATTTTAAGCAAAGGGAAAGTGTCGCCAGATGGCAACACTCTACAATTCCCTTTCTTTTTAGCTTTCATAGTTGGAATAACTAAATTTTTCTTGGCTAAAAAAATCATTTCTGTATAATCCTTTACCAATTCAGGGAAAACCTTTTCCATTCTTTGGCGAAGCAACTCAGCTGTTAATGGTGCACGGGTAGGTTCTTCATCTTTTTTGTGGATTAATAACCCCTCTGCGAGTTCTTCTGAGCTGAAATACTCTGTAATTTCTATACTCTCTCCAAAGTAACGGATGATAGTTGCCTCATTTGGAGCAAATGGTTCTACCTTTGCTGCAGGCTCTTTCTTGCTACTATCACTTTTATTGTTGCTTTCCTTATTATTTGTTTCTTTTTTCTCCGCAACTTCTGCAGATTTTTGTTCTGCTATAGCTTTCTGTTTTGCTATTTTTTCTTGTCTTTCATTTCTTTCTTTTTCATCGCGTTCTTTTTGTTTTTGTGCATCTGCCTCTTGTGCTTTATTTAACATTGAAAATAGGTCGAATTGTTCTGACATTATAATTTCTCCTCTCATGCCTCCCTATAAGGTGAGGGCTTACAGTTTATATTCACGCTAATTTTTCTTTATTTCTCTCTCAAATATCTTTGAGTGCTTGATTTATCGGTATTAGCCACTCATCATCAAATGGTAGCCCTTCAATACAATCGATTAGTTTTCTGAAATTACCAATCCCATGAGTGGTTCGTACGCCTCTATCTTCATTAAAAGGACTGGAGATAAACATTTGAAACGCACGATTAAGTTCAGATAGTTCCTCTAAGTACAGAGCTGTATTACTTCCCCAACATACAACTCCATTCTGTTTACCTACGTTGGTATATGGAAACGAGTAGAGGGGGGTCTCTTCATTAATTGGTTTACCATCATCCAATACTGCAAATATCTTGGTATCAACTAACTTTCTTTTAGAATTCTCTTGTTTAACCAAACTAAATTGAACAACCATTCTAGGGAACCCCAAGAAAAAGATGTTTTCAGCATTAGTATTTTGGTATTTTATATCAAATTGTTGCTTAGGTAACTCAATAGTAATTTGTTCTTTAGTTTGCTCTTTATTAGTGGCATAGTTGATTACATTCTTAGGTAACACAGGGGAGCAGATTGCCTCTCCGTGTATTAAATATTCTGTTTCTTCATGATCAACTTCCATTTCTTCTCTCATAGCTCGTATAAGTTCATCTATACTCAGATAAAAAGGACCTCTTTTTTCTCCGCTGTCTAATTCTTGATAAGCTATGAGTGGATAAAAAGGATTCTTAGGCAAATCGGTAAACTCAAATAACCATTTCATAATATTCACGCTCCAGATTCTTCTTAAACTCACCATTTTTGCGATACTTATCTAATAACGTGTCATACAGCAAGGCCCAGTCAACTGTCCCATAGTCTGTATCCGCTATTATTACTACACCATCATCGATAGGGTATATCGTTATCTGACCACCTAGTTCACTTAAAGCGGATTCCACTTTTAATGGAATATCAAATAATAATTGGCTATCTAAAATGATTAACACAAAAGAATACAAATGCTTAGTTTTAGATATAGGAACTCTAGCAAGCTCTAACCAATAAAAAATATCAGGCTCATCCTCTTCTGGGAAAAAATAATCCATTACCTCAAAAGTATTCTGGGAAATTTTTAAAAAAGCTTCCCATGATGGTTCATCATTTGAATAATCATCTGGCTGAATAGAGGTATGATGCAGTATTTCCTTAACATCTAACCCTTGCATATGTGCTAGTTTGCATAAATACAAGTTATTAAGATAAGCTTTGGTTTTATAGATTTCCTCCATTGATAACATATTATTTCCTCCCTATAAAAAACGTATGGTGGAGGGGACAATTTTTAAGTTTGCTAGCTCCATTCCAACAGCTTTATATCCTAAATTAATAACACGGCCAAAAGCAGATTCCGAAGAAATACGTACATTGCCGTCCTCATCTTCATAAATAATAGAGTCTTCTAAGTTATTTATGATGTTCTTTAATTTACACAGATTAATTGCTTCAAAGTTTATATTCTTAACTTCTGGTTGGTTGTGTGCCAAGTGATAAATATAAGTCGCTTGAGACAAGTCAGGAACATCTTCTAATAAGCATTCATTCAATTTGTTAGTAAATAGTTGAAAATCAACCATTTTTAATCCTCCTCATAAACTAGAGAAAACCCTAGTCTTTAGTTAACTGATTCTCACAGGTAAAATAAGATGTAAATCTTCAACTGGTTCTTCAGTGACAGCAGTAATAACAAAAGGTCTTAATTGTCCTGTAAAAGAGATTTTTACTGAATTAGTGTTTAAAGTTTGAAGGGCAGCTATGGCATATTTACCGGATAAACCGATTGTAAATCCATCTGTTCCGGTCCAAGATTCAAACGCTATTTCTTTTACACCTTTTGATATAGAACTACTAGTTGAAAACTCAGCAAACAACGTACCTACCTTTAATTTAATCGGAACACTATCGCCTGCTAATGAAAGGAGTAGAGTTAATGTATCAATCAACTCTTGTCTATTCACTACTAATTCCTCTGAAAATTCTTTTGGAATTAATCGAGAAGTATCTGGATAGTTACCTTCTAACAATGTAGAAGTTAGAAGAGTCTGACCGTTAGCAAGTGCAATCTGATTTTGACTAGGAAATATAACCACGGAGCGGGTGAGATCAAAAGATTTTAATGCATGATCTAAGAGATTGGCAGGTACAGTAATACTAATTTCTTCTGTATATGCACCTTGTATGACTTTACCTAGTCGGTGACTATCGGTAGCAACAAAGGTATTCTCTTCACCGAACTTCATATTCACTCCTGTTAAAACTGGTCGAGAATCACTTGTAGAGGCACAATAAATCGTTTTTCTTACAATGTTCTCGAAATCTGCTCCATCAAAAGTGATAGCATTTTTTGTGTTTTCCATACTAATTTTGGGAAACTCATCGGCTTCCATAGTAGAAAACTCTAAACAAGTTTTATCTTCGGTGACTTTAACCGTTCCATCCTGTAAATCAAAGCTAATATTTCCTTTTAATTTTTTAGTTATAGTAAAAGCCTCTTTAGGGAGAATGCTTTTTCCTTCATTCTCAATTACGATTCCTGATTCTTCATTAGTTGGTATCGTATGAATAAGGTTTTCTGTTCCATCACTGATCGTAAAGATAATACAATCTGCTTTAACTTGGACTAGAACACCGTTAAGAATTGGATTTTGTGGTTTCGCATTCATTAATCTTCCGCTTTTGCTGATTACCTCAGTTATTAGTTTATTAGGGACTGTAAATTTCATTTTATTTTTCTCCTCTCAAATCATCTTTGGTTGCTGCTTTGTAAAATAAAAAGGAGACGAAACAAGGTGCTGTTTCTGTCTCCGTTACTCTCTTTTAGCAAAAGAACCTTCCTTAGCTCACTTTTTGAATGGTAGCAAGGTCTTCTTTAGCCAGTATTATTGTTGTATTTGTTAACTCTGGTGTCAGATACAAAGCTAATTCATAAATGTGAATTAGTTGTTGCCGTATCAACGGTGCTAAATTAATATTTGCATAATAGAGCATTTGACTGTCCGTAAGATTTAATTTGTTCCTACAATACTCGACATATCGATAAGCTGGTTCAAGTGACGGAAGAAGATTCTCTAAGTCTTTTTGTGAAGCTTTCTCTAATTGAACAGGCTTATAACCGCTCTTCTCTAAAATCTGAGGAACCAAATTTAATGGAACTTGAAGATATTGAAGAGCTGAGTGTACATTTGCTTGTAACTTATCTAATACGTTTGATTGGTCATCATTACTTTCAACACGTGGCTGTTGCTGTTGCTGTTGGCCTTGTTTTTTGTGATTATTTTTTTCATTATTAGGTAGCGCCCAATTAGGTAAAGAAGGGGTGTTAAAGTACCCTTTAACCTGTTGAAGATTACCTTTAACCTTAAAGTTCCCATCAACAGAGTGTGGGCCTTTTTCTTGTCGTACCTCTACCCAACAATCGGGTAAATCCTTCAGATATCTACCGATTTCCCATTTAGCTCCAGCTCTTTTAAAAGCACTAGAATAACCGCCCTTAATAGGTTCGATTACAGGGAGTTCAGCAGCATCTTGCTTAGAAATCCATTCGTCTCCAATTTTGAGAGACAAAGTACAATGAAAACCAGTATAATCCTTTACTGAGATTGTTTCATATTTGTCTTTCCAGTACACTCCAACTGCTTCATCTAAACGTTCTGCTATAACTCTTGCATTCACAAAAGGAACTACAAGTACTTTTAGTTTTCCGTTTCTTTCAGTTGCAGCTGTTGCTCTCCATTCGATTAATTCTGGTTTGAATGGCTCTTTTAACCTCTGTAATACATTTTGTGATTCAGTGATAGCATCGGCCATCTATAACACCCTTCCTCCCGGTTTTTTAACAATTCTTTTTAAGAAAACGAAAAAAAGGCCTTTGGAAAATTAGTCGGATAGCCAAAAAAAGCTATATACACTAATAGTCCAAAGACCTTTGTTATTCATCACCGCAGAACCACTCATAAAGAGGGCTTGCAAAAAATATAAAAAGAAATATTATATCTTCATTTTAACAAATGATGTTAGAAAAGCACAAGACATAGATTATAAAATCATTACCATATTAATCTTTAAATATGATATAGTGGGATTAATCTAAATATCGGAAAAGCATGTACTGCTCATACTAACCTGTTTAAACAGGCGTAGTATGGGCTTTTTTATTTTAAAAAATAAAGATTGGAGAAATGTTTTATGGAAAATACACGAAAATCTTATGCATTGGTGTATCTATCTCCTTTAACCAATGAGAATGAAATACAAGAGATAGAAAAATTACTAATAGCAAATAACTTAGACTATGATTTTTTGGGCTCTGAAAAAGTTTATCGTGATTGGTGTAAAGATAAAAATTCTATTAACCCTGCTTTGTTTATTTCAAATATGGTTTCACTGGTAGGGGAATATGAGTATTTGTATAAGAAACTTTCTAATGCCATGATGTTACTGGTTGGAAACTTAGAGCATATTCGCCCAGTAGAAGAAAAAGGGACTAACCAAGTAATAAAATTCAATAATATATTGGGAATGATTAATTACCTTGACTCTGCTAAAAATTCCGTGGAATTTAGAAATTTAGTAATAGGTTCACAATTAGCAAAGTCTTCTACTCGCACAATGAATCAAGAGAAATCGCAACCAGCAACAGCAAATATAACGCAACAACACCTGGAAGAACAAAAGAAAGCAGATAATCATGAGGAGGTTAATCCTGGCCATGAAGTAACTATAGAAAAGAAAGACGAAGTAGGGGGCACACTAGGCGGTGGTAATACTAACTTCACATACCCTATGGATAACGAGAACTATGATGATCACAATTTAGAATCTATTTATGAAGTAGCTCAGATGAAAAAGAAGACAAAACAAATAGAAGAAGAAAAAGAAGTAATTGACACAAAAATTCCAACCATCAATAACGAAATACCCGTTATCTACGAAGAAAACCCTTATTTTAAAAGGTCTCGTGATTTACAAAAACAAGTATTTGCAAAACATAAATGGGAACAGCACAAGAAAATCGGTATTTGGTCACCATTACAGCGTACAGGCGTAACCTCTTTTGCGATTAATTTCTCTTTGTTTTTAGCTCAAAATCGAGTGTATACTGCGGTATTAGAAGGGTTAACAGAAAGGCATGCCCTTAAAAGTTGGTTACAAAGGTATACCACTATGCCTGCTAATTGGAGTAGTTATGCTAAAGCAATTCATTCGGATGGATTAACAACTGAAGCGGAATGGATGTATAGAGATGTCATGTTTTTACCTTTAGATACAATGGATCCCCAGTATGAATGGAATGCGAAATCTTTAGAGAGCTATATGACTGCTACAAATATTATTGACGTAACATTGGTGGATTTGCCAACAGGAAAAATGACCGCGTACACAGAGGATTCTTTACATTATTTAGATGAGCTTTGGATCCTAGTAGATGATGCTGCTCAGGAGTACCTAGCTTGGGACGAATATATACAATCTCTGAAGTCCAAAATCCATATTCCATTTTATTTAATATTCAATAAGACATATAAGTTCTCCCAAGTAGAGAGATTAAGCCTAGAGTTAAAGATACCGTTATTGACTCAGATTCCTTCATTACATGAAGAAACTATGAGAAATTATTATGAGAAAGTTCCCCTTTATTATCATCAAGAGGTTCAAGAAATATTAATTAAACCTTTTACAGACTTATCGAAACATATTTTCGGTTCTGATTTTCTTATTAATGAAAAAATTCCTTATTATACAAAGGATCGCCTATTCACTCGATTGATTAAGTTATTGAAATTCACTTAAATAAATGCTATATTCACTGTAGATTAATTATTTCATTTTTTTGGCAAATTACTCATTCGAGTAATTCTGCGGTGATAAACAATAACAGTCTTTGGACTCAGAGTGGAATATATGTATGGCTATGCCTATGTATACTACAAATGAGTTCCAGGACTGTTTTTTTATTTCTTTAGAAAGGAGGAAACAGAAATGGAAATCAAAGAAATTAAGAAAGCTTTACTACGAGGCGACAGTATACGTTTAACTAATCACACATTAAGACGTATAGCAAAGCGTGGCTATACCAAAACAGATTTGATTTCGTGTATTTTAAATGGTGAGATAACGAGGCTACAAACTTATCGGAACAGGCTAAGTGCATTAATAGAAGGAGTAGATAAAGATGGATTACCTATGGTGGTGGTAGTAGGATACGACTTTACTAAAAAGACCAAATTTGCCATAGTTACTGCTCTTCCGCCGATAGAAGAAAAATTTAAGAGAGTTATTTAAAAGATTAGGGAAAGGGTGTTATGCTAATGCAAACGTTAAGAAGAACCAAAATAAAAGGTTGGTTGGAGTATACAAGAGAGTTATGCCCTATTTGCCATAAGTCTGGAGGGTGTATGATTCATGAAAATGGAAATGTGGTTGTTTGTATTCGGACAGAGAGTGACAAACCTTTTTCAGTAGAATTTCCTTCTTGGATTCATTATTTAAAAGAAAAGAGAAAACTGGAGAAAAGAGAATTTATAGAAGGCAACATTAAAGCTGGGAGCGGGCAATTAAATCACGTATATAGATGCCTATTGAATCATTTATCGTTAGAAGAACATCACCTGAATCATTTGTTAAGTGTTCAACGAAAAATGACAGTCAATGAAATAAAAGTTAGAGATTATAAGAGTTTACCAGACAATACTTTTACAATAGTAAAGCGTATGGGTGATTTAATAGCACCTGAATATTTGAAAGGTGTACCAGGTTTTTTTGAAGCAAAATATGGATGGGGAGTATCGGGTAAAAATGGCATTATGATTCCTTACCGTGATGAGGAAAATCAAATTATTGGTTTTCAAGTTCGAGTAGATAACCCTCCAAATGAAGTAGTATTAGATAAAGGTTCTTTTAAAAATTTGAAAGCCTTTGTTGTTGAACAGCCAAACTTAGTTAGAATTCAAGATGGAGAAGAGTTTATAAAAGAAATACAACTAGAAGTAGGGGAAAGTCATTCCATCTACCATGGTAGTAACTATGGATTTATTAGAATGAAAAAAGGGCAACGATATTTTTGGTTGTCTTCCGCTAATAAGGTAAATGGCACTGGAGCAGGAGATCCACTCCCAATCCATGTAGCAGTTCCCACATCGAGGTTAGAGAGATGGGAAACAGGGGAGGCTTTAAAAACAAATGCAGTATGGATAACAGAAGGAGGATTGAAAGCTGATATTACAGCTAACCACCTTCCAAAAGTCTATAATGAAGAAGAAATTGAAGTACTAGGGGATACTGTACTAGGTATACCTGGTATAAATACTTGGAAATATATACTTCCTGTGCTAGAAAAAATGGAAGTTAAACATGTAAACCTTGCAATTGATATGGATTTAATGACAAATCCTGATGTCGCTTTTCATACGAGAAACTTTATTCTCGAATTAAAAAATAGAAATCTTACAGCTAACATGGTTCTTTGGAATGAAGAAGATGGTAAAGGAATAGATGACTTATTTCTTAATGGTAAATACCCACGTTTAGAAAAAATTTTCTAAGAAATGTGTTGATGTCCAGTTACAACATAGTTGGTAACTTTACAACATAGTTGGTAACTTTACAATATAGTTAGTAACTCAAGCAGATATGAACATTAATTTACCATTTCAAAAAAACAATCTTAAAGCATGAAAATGGTTAAAAATCTATAAATCAAAATTACTGTTAAAGACGCCTGTGGATGCTACAAAACCACAGGCTGTTTTTATTTTATGTAAGAGTTAGTATTAAATAAATTTCGAGAGACCTCATCTGTAAAAATAAGACCGAATTAGGTACTTTTTTGCTTATAAGTATATGTGGTCTATATTTAGATGCGTTAACTCCTGAAGTACTTTACTAGAAACATGAGGGACATTGATATATAATTTCTTTTTTGCTACTTAATGCGACATAGTAAACGCGGTGATCTTCTTTACTCATATCAGGTGTCAGCAAAAATTCAAGGCTTTTTACACTATTGGTCTCTGGAATTACAACAAGAACATTATCAAACTCATCGCCTTTTGACTTGTGGATAGTCTTGAATTCACCTATATCATCTGAAATTTTTACTTCAGTTGCTGCTCTCTTATAAAGTAGTTGTTCATAGTAGTCTTTCACTTTTCCACTCGAAATTTTTCCTTTAATTCCATAATGACCAAAAATGTAATTGTTATAAAAATCTTTAATATTTCCCTCGCAAAAATTGTTATATGCTTCTAAGAGTCTTTTCAGATTGCTAAATGCTTTCTTATCCGAGAATCCATCAATCTTTCTGTAAGCTTTTTTCATAAATTTGATTGCATCTTGCAACTTCAATTGTCTGCCGTATTCAATTGCATGAATAATATAATAAACCATCCATCCTCTCGAACTATCTCCAAAAATTAAATCTATTCCCTCAGTGTAATTATCCTTGAAATTATATTTAATAGCATTAGTTTCATTATTTCGGTAAGCCAGTGTATAGAAACTGTTAATCCCAAGAGTTTTTGAAATATACTTATGAGCTGTAAATGAACTCCCAATTAACAATACAGGCATCTCGCCAACCTTTTTGTCAGGACTGCATTGATCAAAGTCCTTCTGGGTTCGTATATGATTTAGTATATTGATGATTTGTTCAGTAGATCGATGATTGTTTTCTAAATAATGAAGTGACATACCATCAAGTTTAAATTGATCAAACAAATTTTCATCAGTACCCTGAAATGAGAATATAGCCTGACAAGGATCTCCAATAACTCCGATTACCGTTTCTTTCTCGGCAATTAATTTAATAATTTCAGCCTGTAAAGGGCTTGTGTCTTGAAACTCGTCTAGTAGAATATAAGGAAATTTTGCTCTAATAATTTCTCGTATTTCATTTTTTTGAAGTAGAAGTAAATATGAAAAGTATAAAACATCATCATGACTCAAAAGTCCATTTTCCCAACATAATTCTTTATAAACTATGTATGAATTTTTTTTGATATTATAGCGTCCAACCTTTGATTGGTATACTTTGAGAAAATTCAATTCTATTGTAGTTCCATTTAACATCCATATTAAATTTCCCAAAGAATTAGCTAGATCCTTATTGAGACTCTCATCAAAATATTGTTTACTTCTAGTTTTGTATTCTTGAAGTAAAGACCTTCCTAATTTCACTTCTTCGTGTCCGTCTAAATGCTCAATTGGAAAAGGACAGTCATCTAGCATCCATAAATACGGTTTTAAAATATGTTTGTAAAGAAAGCTATGTATAGTGCTTACTTCAACATCTTCACCTGTATCTTTGAGACGACTTTTTAAGGTTTCTACACCGATATTAGTGTAAGTAATACAAGCAACTTTTTTACCTTTCGATAGCTTTTTTGATTGATTTAAAATCCAGTGAATATGATGAGTTAAAAACGTGGTTTTTCCTGCACCTGGACCTGCATAAAGTTTGAAGTGATTGTCAATTGGTATATTTTCCTTACTATCTTTTAACTTTACTGCTTTTGAGAAATCCATGTTATCGCCTCTTTAATATAGTCTGGTGGACTAATTTTATCTTTGTTACTTGTAGCAACAATATAAGCTAATTCCTGTGCTACTTCGCCTTTTTTTATAGAATTTAAATATCGTCCGGCTATTATTTTCGCTTTTATCTTTTCCACTGTTTTAGGTTCATCAATTTTTGCACTACTAACATACTCTCTAACTTCCTTTCCATAATTATTATTGCTTAATATATCTGTAATAGTTTGAATTGATTTCCCATCATTAAAAGCGCTCATTAATCGTTTTATTTCTTCTTTATTAGAGACCGATTCTGTTAGTAGGCTTTCAGTAGTAATATTTTTCAATAAAAGATCATATTCAAATGTTGAACTTTCATTTTCTTTTTGGCTAAATACCTCTATTAAATCGTGTTTGTTGTTTTTTCTTTTATCAATCAACGTATTCGAATAAGATTTATATTCATAGTTATTTGGGGCAGCGTCTAGAAACAATGGTGAACATGCAACCCAAGAAGCACCCTTCTTTCTTTCTTTTCTAACAGGATCTAGATCTGTAATACATGCAATTTTTTTCTTAATAGCATACTCGCTCTTTTCTTGATTAAACAATTTTAAAAAGTGATCAAAGTAGCGACCACCAATATTAATTATTGAGGTATGCGTATCCACTAGGTCAATACCCATCTTTTTTGCAAACTCTGGAACTAACAACAGCTCTGCTAAACCCTCCACCAAAATTAAACTGTGAGCAAAGAACATATCAGCTTTTGTCACATCAATAAAACGTTTTACGTAATTTTTCGATTTTTGGTCTTCGGTGCTATCAGTAAATACTCTCCCTGGATAAGCCACATGAATATTTTCCTGTTCTTTTTGCAATACAATGATATCATCCAATTCAACAGCTGCAGTGATATTTGGTGAATGAGAGGTAATAAAAATTTGATTTACTTGTGAACTTTGATTTTCTTTTAAGAACTTCAAAAACTTGTATTGCATATTTGGATGTAAATGTGCTTCCGGCTCTTCAATAGCTAAAATTGAATAGACCTTTGCATTTGAGCCTAAGTAATCTCCGGAAGCATCTTTCTGCATTTTTGCTAGAAGTAGAGAAATGTAAATCAAGTTATTGTAGCCAAGACCATTATGTATAGCGGGAAGTTTAATACCCGTTTCACTTTCTATACTTAGTTTTAGAGCAGAATATAGTTCTGTATCTAATATTGTCCCATCAAAAGAGGGCTTCATACCTCCAATTCCAGCTCCAGTATCTTCAACATATTTAAGCATGTGAATGTTGCCTTCACTCATCCGAGCTTGCAATGAAGTAATCAAAAGTTGTGCATCAGTTGAAAAAGCTTTCTTCTTAGCCTTTATTTGTTGTATTTTTTCATCTTTGTTAAGATTTTCATCTATTTTAATCTCGTAGTCCATAAAAAAATCTATTACTTCTTTTAGCAAGGTATTTCTTCCAGTGAATAGATCACGTTCAACATCTCTAATGGCAGTTAAGAATTGAAAGGCAAATTTATTTATGTTTTCTTGATCTATTAGATTTTTTTGTTCTGGATTTCCTATATAAATTTTTTGTGTGTATTTTCTCAAAAAAATGTTACGAATAGTGTTCCAGTATTCTTCAGTTTGGTTTTCATCTATGCTAGACATCGTTTTTACGTAAGAATCTACTTCCTTATCTGGTAGGAAGAACTCGTAGGTAATGCGAGCTTCATACGGACTCTCAATTTTAGTAAGCCAAGTTGATACAGTTACAAGGTGATCGGAGTACTCAGGTTCCACTAGTGACTCAACTAATTTTGCTGAAATTATTATTTTTGGGGGAGCCTTTTTTAATTCTGCAGTAGTAATAGTTCTATTAAAATCATCAACAGATAAACGTTTGTTCTGTTGATTGTCAAATAATAACTGCAATGCTTTGATAACTGTTGTCTTTCCAGCATTATTTTGACCGATTATCACATTAGTACCTTCGTGAAATTCAATTGTTGTTCTAGAATTAAAAGTTCTAAAGTTCTCTATACTTAATTCAGCGATATACATGGTTCAATTCATCCTTTACTTTAAGGTTCCTACTATTTTTTAAATAGTGTTTTAAAATAGTCCATTAAGGTTATTATACTACATATAGAATAAATAATTTGACTTTTCTGATATGTCAAATTCAAAGTGAAAATTATTACAACTATCATTGAGGTGCATAATGGAATACCGTTATGTGCCTTTTATTATATTGGAGGTTGTTAAATGAGTAATAGTAGTGTTAGTAAGTCACATGTAAATCGTTTGAATGATGGGAGGGGCCAGGGGAGAGGGAAAGACTATACACCTTTTATACAAGCAAATGACAATAAGGTAGCTTCTGAGGGGTGGTTGACAAGGACGCTTGGCTGGAAAACAAGGAGAATCCATCATACTCTTTCCAAACATGAAAACCAGTTTCTTCTTGTTCAGGAATGGTCGGACAGTGTGGTTGATATTCGGGAACAATATCCGTTGACCCCAATAGAACTGACTATTGAAATTGCAGATAAGTTAAATATTCGCCATCCACATTACAAAGGTGAGAAGGTAATTATGTCAACTGATTTTATGTTAAGTGTGGTAAATGAAGACGGAGAAATAACTGATGTAGCTAGAACTATAAAACCAGTGACAAAGCTTACAAAGAGAACATTAGAATTATTTGAAATAGAGAGGCGGTATTTCCAAGAGATAGGTATAAGTTGGAAAATGGTATTTGATAAACCAAAACCAATAAATATGATTAAAAATATAGACTGGATGTATGATGCAAAATTTTTAGGTACACGGCCAGGTGTTGACTCAGAAATAATAGATTTAATTTGTGATCCTTTACTTAAAGCTCTTGACTCTTGTAGCCCAAAAGATTCTATAAGTAAAAAATGTTTGAAATGCGATATGAAACTTGGTTTGGAGGCTGGTACATCTTTATATATTGTTCAATACATGTTGGTAAATAAATTATGGAAAACAGATATGAATTTGCTTATAAGAGAAAATAGACCTCTAACTTTGATTGTTAATGGACAGTAGTATAAAAAATATGAGGTGAGTTATTATGCAATTATTTGAAAATACCATAATAGAATTTGAGAATGTTTCCAACCAAGAATTAGTGTTGGAAAGAATATTATGGATTTCTGAGGATCGTAGTGAAGTAGTTCTTATGAATATAAAAGACAAGAAAAAAATGCAATTTCCCTATTTTCGTTCTTATCAAGATTTAATCCAGCAAATTGAAGGTGGGGTTGCAAGAACACATCATATAGAGCCAGATATAAGGTTAATTAAAGCCGATGAAGAATATTCGAAAAGGCATATTGAAAGCAGAGATATTAAGTGGGAGATAATAAAGTCAATAGTTACGAAAGAACCAGAGATATACTATCCAGAATCTAGAGGTTTAATGGTTAGAGAGGTAATGAGTAGTACAGGAAAACAAAGAAAAACTATCCATGAATGGATAAAAAAATACTGGTTTTATGGAAAATCGATTAATGGTCTATTAAATAATTACCTTGATTGTGGTATAAATAATAGACAATATTCTGATAATAAAGCTGGTCCAAAAGCTGAAGATGGAAACGAATATATTATCCGCGATGAAGACAAGGAAAATTTCCTTTGGGCAATAAAAAAATTCCATATTGAACAAGGATTAACTATTACAGAAACCCATAAAAAACTTTTACAACATAGGTATAATACAGGATTTTATCGAGAATTTAACGAAATGGTACCCATAGTAGAACCCGAGAAATGTCCAACAATAAGAATGTTTCGCCATTGGTATCAAAACAATTTTAACTCAAAACAGAAATACAGTGCGAGGTATGGTGAGCGGAAAGCAGAGATGAATGCAAGAGCTTTTAAGGGAACGCCAGAGGAAAATGTTCAAGGTCCAGGTGCTTATTATGAGATTGATTCGACTCCAGCAGATGTAATTCTTGTGTCGTTAGATAGAGAAACGGTAATAGGAAGGGCACATGAAATGCCATTCGCTCCTTTTATGAGGAATGTCATTTGCCATTTCTTCAGTTTTTTCAATTGTTTTCCTACAATTCTCAACAAGTGCTTTATCAAATTGGCAAAGCTCTTAACTCTCTTGAACCAGACCTATCAGGTTACATATTAGAAGAATTTTTAGAAGGAGAACTGGAGCAGGGATTGACACTTATTGGCCAACTTACCGCTAGTCTAACAGACGAAGCAAATAGTATCATGGATCAGGTGAGTGACATTGTAGCACTACCCCATTTAGATGATAGCGCAGTGCAGGAGGGGGTTATTAGTTCTAAGAGAAAGCGTGATGATACCCTTTCGCAACTGCATGAATTTGATGCAACACAGACGACTGCTTTAAACACCATGGAACAGGATATTCGGACAATGGAAACATGGCTCTCTGATATAGAAGGAATGTTTAATAGCGGGCTAACGGATGTTCATTTCCAAGCAGATAATTGGGGAGCATTGACTGCTAAAAATAATTTGAAGACAGATTTGGCATCTCGTACATCTCCTGTTGCCATACTTTCCTCCATAGTGAATAGAGAAAATCAGTTGACAACTATGCTTCAGACATTTATAGCTGGTAATGGTCCTATACGATTTGGCTATGGTGGTTTAATTGGGATACACAATCCTTTTGTGGGTACAGATATGATTGCCTTATCCTGTGCAAGACCCAAGAACAATGGGACAGAACAAGAAGCTGTTGATCAAAACATATTCGTAAAATCCTTCCATAGTTTCAAAGGCATTGCTAAAGATTTTTGGGAGGGTGTACGCATACGACGTGAAAAAGCACTAGATTCTCCCTATGATTTTGTAAATTATTGGACTTTTGGTATTTTAGATGGAATTGTATCAGGATCCAATGAAAGAAGTGCCAAGATGTTTGACTCGAAACTTGATTTATTAAATTATGCTACATTTGGTTTTAGTAGAATGGTTAAAGAAGCGATCTTTCCAGAGGATCCTTTGTCCAAAGAACATTGGCAAAATAGCTTTGGTTTTGTAGGAAGCATAATTGGACTTAAATTGGCAACATCCCCATCATCGGTTAAGAAACCAGGGAATGCTGCAGGGGATGGTAAAGCAACACATGATGGGAAAAATGTGAATGAAGGTACAAGTAATGCTGGTGGTGAAGGAACATCTAAGGGTACTGATAAAGTTCAAACTGGAGGCAGGGAACTTTCAGTTGATGAATATCTAAAGCAACTTGATAAAGCAGAAGAAATGTATGAATCCTTTAGAAAATCCAAAACTGATGTCCAGTCTATTGCTAACAGTACAGGAATAACTGAACAGCGAGTACAAAGAATAAAAGAGCATTTATTTATCAAAGAGCACATAAAAGAACATGGAATTGGACGCTTTGAATCAGATTATCAAATTTGACAAGCTTGGGATAGGCTTCAAAAAGGTACTTATAACAAGAATGATATTGATTTACTGAATCATGAACTTTTTGAATCAAAATTTGAAGGAATATTCAAAACAGATTACAGGACCGCACACGATAAAACAGTTGAATCTGGGCGTCCGTGGTATCCAGCAGAGGAGGAGTAAAAATGGCTTCGTATGTTTTACTATTAAAGGAATATGAAGATGATGAAACTGTAGTTTACAAATTTGGACCTAATGAAGAGATTATGGGTAAAATTGAGTTAAATAAAATAACCAGAAAGTTTTCAGAGTTAGAAAGTTTACCTGATCAAAATATTCCCTCTAAGTTTTATTTTGATCGAGCTGCTCAAAGATTGGCAGTTTGCCTTGTAAGAGAAAATGGTATATTTCCAGATAAAACAGCTTTTGAGTCATAATAGACATAAAAAAACTTTGTTGGGGGTGGAGGGCACTGACTATAATTTTTGAGACAGGAATAAAACACCCTATCATGCAGCCAATTGACGGTATTGAACCCGCGATTGGCTGTTTGTTTTCGTTTGAATCATGGATTAAGTGAGTGATATTGTTGGTCTACCCCATTTAGTTCAGTGCAATTTTATTTATGTAGAATAGTGAGGTTTTTAATCTACGGTGGGGTTGCTACAAGAAGGATTAACGCAAAAACGCCGGAATATCGAGCAAAAAGGATGAATTAAAGGAAAAAGGGTAGTATTCAACCGAGTTGGAGAAAGGGATATCAGGAGATCCGAGCTTTCAATTATTAATTTATTAAAAAACAGATAGGAACAAATTGGATGGTTATGTTAAGATTTGAATAAGAATGTGAAGGTTTTCACTTAAACTAAAGATAATAACAAATACATTATTGATTATAATGAACTTGTAAAAGAGGAACTTACAAAAGAGGAATACATGCCGCAGTTTGGTACAAATGGAACTAGTACGTGGTATGCTACTTTAGGAAATAGTGAAACTTCCGGAAAGCATTATTTGGTTGGAGCGGGTACTAGTACGCAGTTTTCAACTTATGGGCCAGCTGAGCAAAGAAGGATGATAGTTTATGATCCGAACTGGAATATAATATCTACAGTTAAGGGTAACGAAGGTGGCATTGTTATGGTTACAAAGGCAAGAGTAACTGGTGAACATCGCTTTTATCTTCAAAACATGAGTGCATCAAGTAATTTCTATAGATGTGAAGTAAAATTTTAATACATTATCAGACAAAAGGCGTCCAAAAGAAATTTGGATGCTTTTTGTATTTAATGAATAAATATACATATTTTTTATAGTGAACTGTACAAGGACAAGAATCTTCATTCACTTTAATAAAAAGATAGTAGATGCTACATAGGTATTTTTCGTTATTTAGTATGAATGTTCTTGTCCTAAGTAAATGGAAGTTGTTGATGTGGCTTTGAAATAAATTAGATAATTTACAATAAAGATTGATCATTTATAATCTAAATTTAGTGTTTTCATTTTTTAAATAGAAAATATTAAAATGCCTTAAAAAATATTGCAAATTTTAAGAATATTTGATATGTTGAAATAGAAAATTGAATAGGTGTAGAAATAGGTGCCGCTTAGTATTGACTATTCGGCTTAATAGGGAAGTTCGGTTAGAGTCCGACGCTGTCCCGCAACTGTATATGGGAGCGATTCGAAAAAGCCACTGTTTTCTTAAAGAGAAGATGGGAAGGTACGAAAAGCGATGATCATAAGCCAGGAGACCTGCCTATTTTAGCATGCATCAATACCTACGAGGATAGGGGGTGTTAAGTGCGAGAGTTATGGGCGTGTTTTCTTATTAAACATGTTTATTAAAGTATTCCTTCGTGTCTTAACAACTTCTTAAAAGAAGTTGTTTTTTTATTGTTTATTTTTTTAAACAATCGAATTGAAAATGAGGATTATTTTCTTTCACTAGCATATTTGTTTGTGGAAACATGAAAAACTTAAGCGAAAAGAGTAATTTTATAGCTTTTTGTAAGGGCTTTCAAGTGCTAAAAATGTAAATGGGGATGGGAGGAAGAGAAATGGAAACCGAAACCGAACAGAAATATTATCCTGGCCTCGACGGTGTAGTCGCGGCGGAAACGGAAATTTCGTTTCTAGATACAGTACAAGGCGAAATTGTTATTCAAGGATATGATCTAATTGAGTTATCGAAGACAAGCCAATATTTAGATATTGTTCACCTTTTACTAGAAGGGGAAATTCCAAATACAGTAGAAAAAGTTGCTTTGGAAGAAGTATTAAAAGGTGAATATGATGTACCAAAGGAAATATTAGATATCTTTACGCTATTACCTAGCAATACTCATCCAATGGACGCTTTGCGTACGGGGCTTTCTTCTCTTGCAGGGTTTGATCAAGAAATCGATGATTGCACGGTGGAAGCAAATTTGAAAAAGGCATACAAACTATTGGGAAAGGTTCCTAATCTAGTTGCAAATAGCTATAGAGTCATCCAGAAAGAAGATGTAATAGCACCTCTTCGAGAATTGTCGTATAGTGCAAACTTTTTTTATATGCTAACAGGGAAAAAACCTACCCCCTTAGAAGAAAAGATATTTGACCGTTCGCTTGTTTTATATAGTGAGCATGAGATGCCCAACTCGACCTTTACAGCAAGAGTGATCGCCTCCACAAAATCCGACATGTACGGAGCACTCACTGGCGCAGTGGCTTCCTTGAAAGGTAATTTGCATGGTGGAGCAAACGAAGCAGTCATGTACATGTTGTTAGAAGCAAAAACGGTAGCGGAATTTGAAAAAGTGCTTAAAGCAAAACTAGCAAATAAAGATCGAATTATGGGATTTGGTCACCGAGTTTATATGAAAAAAATGGATCCTAGAGCGACTATTATGAAAGATGCTTTACGTCAATTGTGTGAGGTAAAGGGAGATGATCTTCTTTATCAAATGTGTGAAGCTGGGGAAAGAATAATGGAAAGAGAAAAAGGTATCTACCCAAATCTTGACTATTATGCAGCACCCGTATATTGGATGCTTGGTATTCCGATTCCTCTATATACACCAATTTTCTTTAGTTCTAGAACAATAGGATTATGCGCACATGTTATGGAACAGCATGCACATAATCGATTATTCCGTCCAAGAGTGCATTATACAGGCGAGCGACGCGCCATTATTATCAACCAATAGACAAATAGTAGCTTAAGCACGCCGCCAAGTGGATGTTCTGCAAAACATCCACTACAATTTTAAACTAATATCATCAGGAAGGAAAGATGAACTTGTTATATATAAATGATCGAACGAAGACGGATAGTTTACTAGAGGAAATAGCGGATTATGTTTTGCATAAGGACATAGTAAGCACCGAAGCTTTTCAAACAGCCCAGTACGTATTATTAGACACGGTTGGATGCGGTATTCTCGCACTCAATTACCCGGAATGCACAAAGCTATTAGGTCCTGTTGTGCCAGGAACGGTTGTTCCTAATGGATCTAGAGTACCGGGTACCTCCTTTGTACTTGATCCAGTAAAAGGGGCTTTTAATATTGGGTGTATGATCAGATGGCTAGATTTTAATGATACATGGTTAGCAGCAGAGTGGGGGCATCCATCAGATAATCTTGGAGGGATTCTTGCAGTTGCTGACTATTTATCTAGAAAAAATTTAGCAGAAGGAAAAGAACCACTAACTGTACAAGAAGTTTTAGAAATGATGATAAAAGCACATGAAATACAAGGCGTTCTTGCCCTAGAAAACAGTTTAAATCGGGTTGGTCTAGATCATGTTTTATTCGTCAAAATTGCTACTACCGCTGTTGTAACTAAAATGCTTGGAGGCTCAAAAGAAGAGATTGTTAATGCTTTATCCAATGCATGGCTTGATAATTCTAGTCTAAGAACATATAGACACGCTCCTAATACTGGCTCACGTAAATCATGGGCTGCAGGCGATGCAACAAGCCGTGGAGTATATTTAGCAATGATGGCAATGAAAGGCGAAATGGGTTATCCTACGGCTCTATCAGCACCAGGCTGGGGCTTCCAAGATGTCTTATTTAATAAACAAGAGTTGAAGCTTGGAAGAAATCTAGATTCCTATGTAATGGAACATGTCTTATTTAAAGTTTCATATCCTGCAGAATTTCATGCGCAGACCGCAGCAGAGTGTGCGGTTAAGTTGCATCCACTAGTGAAAGAACGTTTTGAGGAAATTGAGCGGGTTACAATTACTACGCATGAGTCTGCAATTCGAATTATCGATAAGACTGGACCTCTTCATAATCCGGCTGACCGAGACCATTGTTTACAATATATTACCGCAATCGGTCTTTTGAAAGGGACTATAACGGCAGAGCATTATGAAGAAGAAACGGCTTCAGATCCTTTAATCGATCAACTAAGAAATAAGATGGAAGTAGTAGAAAGCAAACAATACAGTCAAGATTATCTCGATCCGAGCAAGCGCTCGATCGCCAATGCTATTCAAATTTATTTCAAAGATGGAACTTCGACGGAAAAGGTAGAATGTGAGTATCCTTTAGGACATCGCTTCCGTAGAGAGGAAGCTTTTCCAAAAATCAAGGAAAAATTTTCTTTCAATATACAGTCTCATTACACAAAAAAAAAGCTACAAAAAATGGAAGAGGTTTGTTACGACTATAAAGCGTTAGCAGAAATGAACGTAAATGAATTTATGGAGCTGTTTCTACTTTAAAAGGAGGAATTTAAAATGGCTTGGATAGTAGATCAAGACTCTACTCAAAAAGAACTCGCGGAACAATTTCGTACTTTAATAGCAGATGGAAAAATTTTACAAATTCCTGGAAGTCATGATGCGATGGCTGGATTAATCGCCAAAGAGGTTGGCTTTTCTGCATTATATTTATCTGGAGCTGCTTACACAGCTAGTAAAGGATTACCGGATTTAGGGATAGTTACATCTACGGAAGTGGCTGAGCGTGCAAAGGATATTATTCGTGCAACGAACCTTCCTTTATTAGTCGATATTGATACGGGATTTGGTGGAATATTGAATGCTGCGAGAACTGCTAAGGAGATGCTAGAATCTAGAGTTGCTGCAGTTCAAATAGAGGATCAGCAGCTCCCTAAAAAATGTGGACATTTAAATGGGAAGCAGCTTACTTCAACAGAAGAGATGGTACAGAAGATTCAAGTGATCAAGGAGGTTGCCCCTTCTTTAGTAGTCGTTGCTCGTACAGATGCACGAGGAGTGGAAGGTTTAGAAGCGGCCATTGAAAGAGCAACTGCATATGTGGAGGCTGGAGCGGATGCTATTTTCCCAGAAGCACTTAAATCGGAGGAAGAATTCCGTAAGTTTTCGAATAGAATATCCGTTCCATTGCTTGCAAACATGACTGAATTTGGGCAGACTCCTTACTATACAGCGGAACAGTTTGAGGAAATGGGCTACAAAATGGTCATCTATCCAGTTACATCCCTTAGAGTAGCAGCAAAGGCTTATGAAACAGTTTTTCATTTGATCAAAGAACGCGGCTCTCAAAAAGTAGGATTATCTAGTATGCAAACAAGAAGCGAATTATACGAAACGATTTCGTATTACAAATTTGAAGAATTAGACAAGGCTATCTCTAAAACTGTACTAACCACTCAACAATAAAGACTAGGATAAAGCTGTTGAAACAGCTTTATCTTCATTAAGTTAGGAGGCTTAGGATGGAAAAACAATTGGTCCATGTGCAGAACCTCTTTTCTCTAGAAAAAGAAACGCATGCTAATTTATTCACTCCAGAAGATTTCACGGAAGAAGATCATCTCATAGCAAAAACGACGGAGTCATTTATTAAACAAGATGTGATTCCTCACTTATCGCAGTTTGAACAGCATAACTATGCTACGACAAGTGAGTTGTTTAAAAAAGCGGGTGATTTAGGATTGCTAAGTATCGAAGTCCCAGAATCATATGGTGGTTTATCGTTAAACAAAAAAACTGCAGGATTGGTCGCAGAAAAAATGGGTCAAAGTGGTTCTTTCAGTGTTTCGTTTAATATTCATGTAGGAGTTGGAACACTTCCGTATGTCTATTTTGGGACTGCAGAACAAAAGGAAAAGTATTTACCAAAGCTTGCTTCTGGTCAATGGATCGGAGCCTATGCCCTAACCGAGCCGAGTGCTGGTTCTGATGCTTTAAGCTTAAAAACGACAGCTAATTTACAGAATGATGGAACATGGTTGTTAAATGGAGAAAAACAATGGATAACGAATGCAAAAGTTGCAGATGTATTCGTTGTATTTGCGAAAACAGTAGATGGGGTCACTGCTTTTATTGTAGAAAAATCCTTGCAAGGCGTATCAACGGGACCTGAAGAAAAGAAAATGGGGATTAAAGGTTCATCCACAGCAACTCTTATTCTAGATAATGTATCTGTTCCAAGTGAAAATATGCTAGGTGTAAGGGGAAAAGGTCATCAAGTCGCGCTCAACATCTTAAATATGGCACGTCTCAAACTTGCTTTTGCGAATATCGGTACTGCAAAGCAAGCAACCCAACTTTCGATCCAGTATGTAAATGAACGAAAACAATTCAACAAACATTTATCTAACTTTACGATGATTCAAGAAAAAATAGCTAATATGGTCATCTCTATATATGGTGCAGAAAGTGCTGCTTACCGTACAGCTCACTGTATAGACGAAGCTTTGGAATCAATCGAAAGTGATCAAGAGATTCCTGCATTATTAGCCAATTTTGCAATTGAATGTGCATTAAATAAGATTAATAGCTCCGAAATATTAGATGAAATTGTAGATGAGGCGGTACAAATTCATGGAGGTAATGGCTTTATGCAAGAATATCCAGTCGAGAGCCTTTACCGAGATGCGAGGATTAGCCGTATTTTTGAAGGAACAAATGAAATAAATCGTTTAACTATTGCTAAATTAATATTAAAAAAACAGCAAGAACTTATTTCAACTGTTCCACTTGTTGGGAGTGAATCCCCGTCCAGCTCAAACCGAAATTTCCGATATATTGTTCTATCACTAGAGCTGCTACACGACGTTCTGAAAGCCTTCTCGGAAACTACTTTAAACTTAGAGCGAGAACAAGAATACTTACGACTTCTAGCTGATATGACAAAGGACATTTATGTAATGGAGTCATCCTATTTAAGATTAGAAAAATATATAAACAATAAAGAGAGCAATAAAGAGGAAACAATCCACCAATTAGTTACCGGCATCATCTGTGAGGAGGGTTACCGGAAAATAGAAACTGCTGCTATTACGATACTTACCTCATTAGAAATAGATGAGCAATTACAGGTGGTTATGCTACAACAAATAAAAAAACTGTCCGTACCACTATACAGCAATCTGTTTATAAAGAAACGGAAAATTGCAGAAGTAATGATAAAGCATGGTCGATATTTCATATGAATGGGAGTGTTCTAATGAAAAAGATAGGCTTTGTAGGGCTAGGAAACATGGGGTTACCTATGTCTCACAATTTGATCGCATCTAATTTTGATGTGTACGGAGTTGATTTGAACAAAGAAGCTTTACTTCTTTTTGAGAAAAATGGTGGAAAAGTAGGCTATACGATTGCGCAATTGGCAAACAGCTGTGACGTTATTTTTACGAGTCTTCCGTCCAATGGTGCTGTGGAAGCAATCTATTTGGGCGACCAGGGACTCATCGAGCACGCTCATCCAAACATCCTATTAATCGATACAAGCACTGTTTCTCCCGAACTTAATATAAAAATTGAACAAAGCGCTAAGCAAAAAGGTGTAGATTTTCTTGCAGCACCTGTTAGTGGCGGGGTTATTGGTGCCATTAATAAAACGCTCACATTCATGGTTGGTGGCTCGAAGGATGCTTTTGAAAGAGCATTGCCAATCATTAACGTACTAGGAGAAAACATATTTCATGTTAGTGAAAAGATTGATAGTGGCACTGCTACAAAACTGATCAATAATTTACTAATTGGCTTCTACACGGCTGGAGTGAGTGAGGCGCTTACCCTTGCGAAAGAAAGTCAACTAGATTTAGATAAATTGTTTGATATGCTAAATGTCAGCTATGGTCAAAGCCGAATATACGAACGAAATTATAAGAGTTTCATAGCAAATGATGATTATGCACCAGGATTTGCACTCAATCTATTAAAAAAGGATATGGGTTTTGCATTAGAGCTTGCGGATAAAAACCATATCGATTTACCGATAAGTAAAATACTTTACGAAATGTATGAAGAAGCAGAAAAAAGTGGATTTGGGGAACAGGATATGTCAGTCCTCTATAAAAAAGTTAGTGCACAAACACCATCCATTCATTAACGATTGGTAAGACTCCCACTTCAAGGTTTAAGGGCAGCGAGAAGATAGGTGGGAGATCAGCTGTTGGTATTTCCTCGATAAAATGAATAGCAGACTAAGTATGCAACATCGTGTTTGTCCTAACTAGCAATCAGTGGAGATAAAGAACCACCACTGATTAAAGTTTCACTTTATGAAAAGGAGAATCTGTCATGATTACTACAACGATCAAAAGAATGCAAAATAATATTGATGGTAAATGGGTCGAGTCAAGAGGGACGGAAGTTGAAACTATTCCGAACCCAGCAACTGGAGAAACAATCGCATATGTTCCTATCTCTACAAAAGAGGATGTGGATTTAGCAGTACAAGCGGCTAGTAAAGCCTTTGAAGAGTGGTCGTTAGTTCCTGTTCCGAATAGAACACGCTTTTTGTATAAATATCTTCAATTATTACTGGAAAACAAAGACGAATTGGCAGCGATCATTACAGCGGAAAACGGGAAAACATTAAAAGATGCCAGTGGTGAGGTACAACGTGGTATCGAGGTAGTTGAACTGGCTACTTCAACACCAAGTATGATGATGGGGGATGCACTTCCGAATATTGCAGAAGGGATTGATGGATCGATTTGGCGATATCCGATTGGTGTTGTTGCTGGAATTACACCATTTAACTTCCCAATGATGGTTCCTCTTTGGATGTTTCCACTGGCAATTGCGTGTGGAAACACATTTGTTTTAAAAGTATCGGAACGTACGCCCATTTTAGCGGAAAAACTGGTCGACTTGTTCTATGAAGCAGGGTTTCCGAACGGAGTCCTTAATTTAGTACACGGTAGTAAGGATGTCGTGAATGGTTTGTTAGAGCATCCAGCTATTAAAGCCATCTCCTTTGTAGGTTCGGAGCCAGTTGCCAAGTATGTCTATGAAACGGGTTCTGCAAATGGTAAACGAGTGCAAGCCCTTGCAGGAGCAAAAAACCACGGACTTGTTTTAGCAGATTGTCATTTAGAAAAAACTGTTCAAGGTGTCATAGGAGCCGCTTTTGGCAGTAGCGGCGAACGCTGTATGGCATGTTCTGTTGTAGCAGTTGAAGAGGATATTGCAGAGGAATTTATCAATCTACTCATCTCTGAAACTCGCATGCTAAAAGTCGGAGATGGTCGCTATGAAGAAAACTTTGTAGGTCCATTGATCCGCGAGGTACACAAAGACCGTGTGTTAAATTACATTAACATAGGTGTAGAAGAAGGCGCAAAATTAATAATAGATGGCAGACAGCCAGAAAACCAAGCAGGATATTTTGTAGGGGCTACCATTTTTGATCACGTAAAACCGGATATGAAAATTTGGCAAGAGGAGATTTTTGCTCCTGTTTTGAGCGTAGTGCGAGTAAGAAATTTGCAAGAAGGAATCGAATTGACGAACCAATCTAAATTTGCGAATGGAGCGGTAATTTATACCTCTAGTGGTAAAAGTGCACAAATCTTCCGAGAAAAAATAGATGCAGGTATGATAGGAGTGAATGTGAACGTACCAGCTCCGATGGCATTTTTCTCATTTGCGGGAAACAAAGCATCGTTTTATGGTGATCTTGGAACTAATGGGAAAGACGGTGTGCAATTTTATACGCGTAAAAAAGTTGTCACAGAACGCTGGTTTTAATTTATATTTAGCATTACACCAAGCGACCAACATTCTTTTGGTACACGGATCTCGAAGGAATTTATCGAGCTAGTCCGATAAAAATCTAGTCGTAAATATGCTAGGGCATATTTGATAAGCAACTATTATAAATTCCCTTTTGCAAAAACATAGAGGTAATTCTATTCGCTGCAAAAGGGATTTTTCAACAACCCTATTAATATTGGAGGTAATGATAGATGGAATCTAAATTTACAAGGGTGACAAAGGATAACTTTATTACGACGATAGAACTAAATAATCCACCAGCTAATACTTTATCTTCTTCCTGTATTGAGGAAATACGCTTTTTGCTAAGATCTCTAACAAACGATGAGGGAACAAGAGCTATTATTCTAACTGGCGCTGGCAAATTTTTTGTCGCTGGAGCGGATATTAAAGAATTTGTTGCTGCACTGGGAGACGAAGGAAAAGGTCTAGCGATGGCAAAAGCGGGACAAGACCTTTGTAATGAAATAGAATCGATGAACAAACCCGTTATCGCTGCTATAAATGGCGCTGCACTTGGCGGAGGCTTCGAGCTAGCAATGGCTTGCCATTATAGAATCGCTGTAGATTCCGCGGTTCTTGGGCTACCAGAGTTGAAACTTGGACTTCTACCGACATTTGGGGGCACCTACAGACTGACAAAACTAACAGATGCTTCGACAGCATTAAATTTAATACTTACTAGTAAACAACTAACAGCGGATGAGGCATTGAAGCATAGTATTGTACAATTAGTTGTGTCACAAGAGGAGCTTTTAAACACTGCTCGCACGATTGCAGAATCATTTATTGAAGGAAAAAGTAAGACTAGCATCACTAAAGTAATAGAATGTATTGTACAGGGAAACAACGAAAATTTACTGGATGCACTGGAAAGAGAACGAAAGAAATTTGCTGAATTGTTTTTGACTTCAGATGCAGAGGAAGGAATTATAGCTTTTATAGAAAAGAGAAAGCCTAATTTTACTCATTCCTAAGGGGGAACCATTATGACAAATGAAGTTTTATTTTCAATTAATGATAATGGGATAGCCACAATCACATTAAATCGTCCAAAAGCATTAAATTCCTTGTCGTATGAGATGGTAAAACAAATAGAACGGAGACTAAAAGAATGGCAAGCCGATGATAACATATGTCTTGTCATTTTACAGGGAGAAGGAGAAAAAGGATTTTGTGCTGGTGGAGATATCAAAGCACTTTATCAATCCAACTCTAGCGATTCAGCATTGCAAGAAGCAAAACAATTTTTTAAGAAAGAATATGAAGCGGATCGACTAATATATACTTACCCTAAACCGATTATTGCCTGTTTAGATGGAATTGTGATGGGTGGAGGTGTCGGCTTATCCTACGGAGCAGGTTATAAAATTGTGACGGAACGGACTAAATGGGCTATGCCCGAAATGAATATAGCTTTTTTCCCGGACGTTGGAGCTGCTTATTTTTTAAATAAAGCACCTGGCTACATAGGACGATATTTGGCATTAACAGCTTCTGTTATTACAGCTCCTGATATTTTATATATAAAAGCTGCGAATATTTATATGACTCAGCAATCGCTTGGACAGTTTATCCAATCGGTTACTGAAACAAACTGGCAGGGACGATCTATACAGGATGAGCTTTCTATTTTGATGGAGAAATATGCAAGTTTACCTATAGAAGAAAGTGAGCTTAAAAATCTAGAAGAAAGTATAAATGAGCATTTTTCTTTTAACACGATGGAAGGTATTATTTCATCGCTAGAGGACATAGATGATTCATTTGCTAAGGAGACTAAGAAAACACTTTTCTCAAAATCACCTTTTTCTTTAAAAATAACTTTAAAGCAGCTAATAGATGGTCAAAACAAAACAATAGAGGAATGTTTGGCAACAGATCTAACACTAGCAAAAAACTTCTTGAAACATCAAGATTTTTTTGAAGGAGTCAGAACCGTTTTGATCGACAAAGGGCAAAAGCCTCAATTTAAGTACGAAAAGTTATCTGATGTATCCGAAATAGTAGTTAATGACTTTTTTAAACCTATTTAAATGATACAATATAGGTAATTATGTTTGAAGATCGATGTTAATCAAGGAGATTTTTTAAGTATCTTTTCTTGAATAAAAAAGCAAAATGGAAAATACTCAAAAAAAATTTTACACTCAAGCTATTGTTCATCCTTATGTTATTTAAGTAGGAGCCGCATCTTTAAGTTCATAGCTAAAAGTATGTTCCTTTATGGTAACTACAAGCGCAGCATTTCACAACTGATAGTTATAATCCAATTTATGATCTTGGTATCACGAGACTAATATATAGACTTTTGAATATAGATGAGGGCAAAATAACGGTGGCAAATATGGATGTAACTGCATCTAAATCAGAAGACTTAACCAAAATCGTGACTATTTTGCGACAAGAAAATCATTTTGTAACAAGGCTTACTGTTAGACAATTAGCCGAATTTGGACGATTTCCTTATTCCAAGGGAAGATTAACGAAAAAGGATGAGGCAATTATTTCTAAATATATTGATTTTTTAGGATTGACTGATCTAGAAAATAGATATTCCTAAAGGAAATTTTATGCTTTACGTCACAACAATAAAGCTTTTATCGATAGTTCTTATAACGTGGAGACAGTGGGAGTCAAACTACTGTATCTCAATTGGAAAGCCACTGTCGACAAACTCTGACAAATTGCAGCAATAATCATTGCAATCAGAGCTACTATCCTTCTTTTAACAACTGGGATAAAAGAAGGTGAATCTATTGGAACTGGATTGTTATAAACCAAAAGTCATTTCTGCAGTATCTACTTTTATTGGACTCCTTTTTCAAATGTCGCAAAGTATTGAAAGTTGGTTTTTAGGCTCTTTTGCGGCGGTTCAAGTAGGAAGATACGAATACTTATGGATAAAAGTACAATATTCAATTCGTATACCTCATTTTATGCTGTAATAAAAAAAACTTTAAAGTATTCGAAACGAAACGATTCGTATCAAATACTTTAAAGGGGTTAAGGATAATTCGCTATTTTTGAAACATATCTCGTTAAAAAATATCACTACGTTTCATCAATACCATTTTATTGTTAGTTATTCTGTGCGTGGAAAGCTAATAATGCTTCAGCCCTGATGCCATTTGGATATTCTTGTTCCTAAACATCTTTTGTCGTATGTTATACCACATATCAGGAAACACTTCTGGATCACTCACACTCTTGGTGTGGATTGATATGTCCTCGAAGCATTAGTTCGAGTTCATCCTTTTCTTCTTCATTGGAGGGGCAAACATTCGTACTCTAGATTTAAAAGAAAAATGCGCCGTTTTTAGAAATACTTACTGGGAATGTAGCAGAGAACGGAAAATTTACTCCTTGATAAGTGTATGTTCCTGTAAATTGATATGGGAAATAAATATACGGTTGACCTTGAGGCCATGATGATACGCCCGCATTTGATTGACTCCAAGTACCAGAATCAGAGCCTATAGACGTTAAGATACTTCCCGGACTTGTCAAAACCATGCCACCACGATCACTATCATGTGCAGAAACTGGTGCTACTGTTGCGTTGATTTTACCGATAACAGTGCTTTTGGAGTTTGTAACATTGAATGATTTCGTGATGCTTTTTACAATGTTTTGTGTGGAAATAGAATTTTCTACTTCAAAAATTTTACTTGTGATAACTTCGTTTACAGTGGCTTTGTATTCTGATGGTACAAACCATCCATTTTCTTCGAAATACTCAAATTCAGCAACAGAAACATCCAATACTGCTTGTCCTTCGTATTGCGTTTTTAAGTCATTTAAATCTTTTTGATACTGCTGATAATACTGTTCTTTCTGTTCTTGTGTTAAACCGATTCCCTCTGCTGTAGCTGTTAAACCGAACACACTTACTAAACAAAAGAAAGTAATCGCAAAAATACCATTAATAATACGTTTCATCTCTTAATCTTCCCCCTTTGTTAGAATTCATAATCACACTAACATATTACTTATACAATTGTAAAATTGTTACAGAGATTAATACTCCTCTTTTTCTTATAATTTTCTTCGTACTCCGCTTCTGATTTGTTAAGAGAACTAGTAATTGGTCATTCATTGTTTATCCTGAAAGTGCGCCCGAAAGTTGGCGTGAAATAATTGACGAACTTCATGTTCCTTGGGTTGAAAGTCCATTGCATGATAAAGACGTTAATCCTGATAGTGAACTGAAGAAACCTCATTGGCAATGTGATGATAATCTTTTCTATTAAAAAACCCTTGAAAAAAACATACAAAACTGGCCTATACTTGTCAATATATTTCTACTATTTTCTAGATAACTCTAGACTTCATAATTTATGTGAAATTTCTCACCAGAGCCGTCCTTATCGTGTTTGTAAAAAAGACCATCTATTTGTAAGCATCCCAATTGTTAGACACCATCTAACAATTGGAGGTGCAGTTTTTCTATGACAAAATATCAAGTTGAGACCAGATATGCTTTGTTAATGTTACACTTAAACCAAACCAGCTAATAGTTTGTCAATATTTTTCACTAAAAAAATTATTAACCTCATGATATACTAAAAAAACACATGCCAAATAACCTTCCTCTAAATCACTTTTGGAAGTTTTTGGTGAATTAATATTAATGCGGTTTCTATGCTATATCCTGGAAAGTAGTTCTCTTTTTTAGTAAGGCATAAATCCAGTGTAAGAGCTTATTTACACAGGCAATAATGGCTACCCTAAAGGGTTTTCCTTCTTCTCGTTTCTTGTCGTAAAATTCTCTCAGTCTTTTATTTCGAGGAATGATTTCATCCGTTGTCTTCATTTTTCTTGCATCTCGAATACCACTTTGAATAGCCATATACAGGGCGTGACGCAGTCTACTGGAACCCCGTTTGGTAATTCTGTTAATAGATGCAGTAAATTTACCCGAAGAATAAACACTAGGGTCAACTCCTGCGAATGCAACGAGTTTTTTAGCGGCGTCAAACCGATCTATCTCCCCGATCTCCGAAATAATCGTTGCAGCGATTTTTTCTCCGATTCCGGGGATAGATTGGAGTATTTTATATTCTTCTATCTCTTTTGCGATTGAATCTATTTCATTTGATAGCTTTGACAGATGCTCTTGATATTGCAGAACAATATTTATTAACATCTCCAAATTAAAAATATGGCTTTGGTACTGGTTATGTTGAAACGGGTTTCGAAGAGCGGCCTCTCTTAATTTCTGTGCTCTTTCATTTGCCCATTTCTCCGAACGACTGTTACAGAGGGAAGATATCTTCTCGGTCAATTCTTTTTCATCGACACTTAATACGCTTTCGGATGTTGGAAATGCGAGTAAGGTAAGTAATGATATCTTAGAGTAGAGACTTCCAAATACACCTCTAAATTCAGGGAATACCTGATCTATTAAGGAATGTAGCTGTAACTTGGTTTTAGCTGCCATTTCCGCAATACTTTCTTGTTGCCTTGTTAAATTACGAAGATTTAATAGTTGTATTCCTCTCTTTTTATATGGTTCTAATTCTTCTTTATAATAAAGTTCACAAAGATGATAAGCATCGATCGCATCTGTTTTTACCTTTCGTAAACTAGAGCTTTTGGCTCTATGAGAAATAAGGGGATTGATCACTATATAAACATAGTTTTGTTCCTCTAAAAACTGGATAACTGGAGTATGGTAGTGTCCAGTTGATTCTAATACGACCGAAGGTTGATAACCGCCAGAAGCTATTTCTATTTCTTGAAGAAAATCAAGAAAAGCCTTCAATCCTTCCAAGTTATGTGGAATACTAAAACTCTTTCTATAAGGTTTGCCTTTATCTAAAAATGCTTGAACCTGACTCTCTCCTTTAGCTACATCAAGACCCACAACTGGGTTCATACGTAAATCTCCTCCTAGTAATATAAAATTAGTCGGTATCCCCTAAGGCTTCTTGTAATGTCATAGGTTCGCTTGTTAAACGGGATCAATGTCCCAACCAGCCTGAAACATGCTTATACAAGTAGGGGGTGAACAGTTTAGCTGACGGAATCTAGCCCCACGGGTGCGACGTTCTACCCCGACTACCGTTATAATAAGACCAAATAGAAAAAGGTCAACCAGAAAAATCTGGCTAACCTTATATTACGAACGGGTGCTTTACTTCAAGAAGGAGTAAAGCCTTTTTTCTTATTGAACTAAAGCCGCAGGTGTGCGGCCGAGCCTAGGTCGTATCATATAGCGGGTGGGATTCCCGTCGAGAAAGAACTAGCCATTCACTCGTAGCGAGTCTTGGAGGGCTAATGGTAACATTCGCCTTTAAGCGTAGACAGTTAGGTGGCGGGCCGAAAGCCAACTGGTTGAAGGGATTGAGCTCCATAATGTTAGTAAATCGAGAGGGCTGATGCCTTACCTGCGGCAGAAAGCTACATTTTATCCATCGTTAAAGGCAAGAAGGATAAAACCTCTCTGGAGTCAGAGACCTTGGCACGTCACACATCGATATGATACGGCAACTCGGGAGACCCTACCGGTCTTTTCTTCTTATAGAAGAGTATGGTGTACAAGCGATAATAAGCGAGGAAACCAAATGCCGTTGTAGGGAGTCGGATAGCAGCGTAGTACCAATGAAGTAGGGTAATGCCGATGGAGGAAAGGCTGCTACCAAGTTATCACCCTTACTAGGGACACATTTACTACACGCGGAGGTAGGAATACTAAATGGAAACAAAACTATTAAGGATAGCAGAATTAGCAAAAGCTGAACCGAGAATGAAATTTACATCGCTTGCACATTTACTAAATAAGCAATCTCTAGTTCAATGCCATCATGAATTACCTAATAAGAAGGCAACTGGGATTAATGGCACAACTAAAGAGCAATACAGTGAAACACTAGAGGTAAATATAGTGGACTTAGTAAGTAGGCTCAAAAGTAAAAGCTATCATCCTGTTCCGGTAAGGAGAATGTATATTCCCAAGCTTAACTCCAGCAAGAAAAGACCGTTGGGGATACCGGAACATGAAGATAAGATTGTACAGAAAGGCGTTACAAAAATACTAAATGCCATCTATGAAAATGATTTTCTAGACTGCTCTTTTGGGTTCCGCCCAAATCGTAATTGCCACGATGCTTTGAAGATTTTAAATCATTATATTGAAAAGAAATCAGTAAGTTATGTAGTAGATGTAGATATCAAAGGATTCTTCGACAACGTTGATCACATATGGATGATGGAGTTCTTAAAACTGCGTATTTCTGATCCTAATCTACTAAGAATAATTGGTAGGTTTCTTAAAGGTGGATACATGGAGGAAGGTAAGAAATACAAAACAGATAAAGGCACACCGCAAGGTGGAGTCATATCTCCGATACTTGCCAATCTATACCTCCACTACGTTCTGGACCTTTGGTTTGAGAAAAAGGTCAGGAAAGAGTGCGAAGGGCAAGCATATATAGTGAGGTACGCAGATGATTTTGTGTGTTGCTTCCAATATAAGAGAGAGGCAGAGGAATTCTTTCAATCATTAAAGGTAAGATTACAGAAGTTTAACTTAGAAATAGCGGAGGATAAAACCAAAATTATTCCCTTCGGGAGGTTTGCGGAGAAAGATGCAAAACAAACGGGGAATAGAAAACCTGCAACCTTTGATTTTCTCGGTTTCACGCACTATTGTGGGACGAGTAAAGAAGGAAACTTTCGTATGAAACGGAAAACAAGTAGGAAGAAGCTACAAGCTAAACTAAAGGAATCGAAAGAATGGATAAAGACTAATCGAAATAAAGATATTCATATGATTATGGATAGATTTAAACGCGCGCTTGTAGGTTACTACAACTACTATTGCATCACGGATAACACTCCAAGTGTTCACCAATTTAGAGATAAAATTCGATATTTACTCTTTAAATGGCTCAACAGAAGAAGTCAAAGAAAATCCTTTACTTGGGATAAATTCAATCTCTTTCTTCATAAATACCCGTTACCTTCACCAAGAATTAAAGTGAATATATACGATTTAAGAAAGAAGATTGGCTACATTTTGTGAATGATGATTTGGAGGAGCCGTGTGCGTGAATTGCGCAAGCACGGTTCTGTGAGGGGGAAGGAACACAATCTACCGTAAGGTAGAGAGGTTCCTCTCTACTCGACTAGTTCAATAATTTAATCTGTAAAATCAAATGATAATAGATGAATAAAAATTGCGGAGGTCTTCAATGATGTTCAAAAATATTTGGAAAGTTCTATTTACTATATACATATTACTAGTGCTTAATTTTATAGTGATTAAGTTCAATGGAAATATACAACATCTTATCAATACCATACAAATGAATATGGAGCGTAGAGCTCAAGGAGAATCAAGTGCAAACTTAGTTCCTTTTAGAACAATCAAAGCTTATATAGATGATATAAGCTTTGGTATAGCTTTTATAAATATTCTAGGGAATATCATTCCTTTTATACCTCTGGGATTCCTAATACCCGCGGCTATTCCTTCCCAAAGAAATATAATTAAAACGATGATTTCTTGTTTCTTGTTAATACTCAGCATAGAAATTCTCCAATTAATTTTCTTTTTAGGTAGTTTTGATGTAGATGACGTTATTCTAAACCTACTAAGTTGTTTTATAGGATTCATGCTATTTATAGCGTACAAAAACATTTTTAAGATAGTGGCATAAAAAATAGACTTTGCTATTATTGGACAGTACGGAGAAAAATAGCTTTTGTTTTTTTCTAACGGGAGCTTCGTATTATAAGGTCAACCAGTTTTAACTGGTTGACCTCATAATACGAACGCAGCAGGTTAGTTCAATAAGAATTCCTTGAAAGAAGGTAATATAATGGAACAAGAACAAAATTCACTGGTGTTGTATGGAAAAAGAACGCTGAAATGGATACAAAATAATTTACCCTCTCTTGAAAAAGATGAAATCCTAATAAAAACTATTGCGGGTGCAATCAGTATCGGGGCAGAACTGCCACAATATATGGAAAGTGATCTTACTGATAAATCTCCTATTTATCCGAAAGAGACTGGGTATGAAAGCTATGGTGAAATTATAAGGATAGGTGATAATGTAAAGTCTTTAAATATTGGAGACCGGGTAGTAGCATTTTATGGGCACAAGGATTTTGGAGTAATTAAAGAATATAAAGCTATTCCAGTTCCTAAAGATATTCACTATTCCTACGCATTACTCACTATTTTATCCTGTGACTCGTCAAAGGGTGTCCTGAAACTCAAACCTAAAGAGTCGGATAGAGTAATAGTAAGTGGGATGGGGACAATAGGGCTTTTAACTCTATATTTCTTAAAACAAAAAATAAAAGTTCAACATGTGGATGTAATAGAACCAAATACCTCAAGAGGGCAATTGGCTAAGCTACTGGGGGCAGACTCTGTTATTAATTATGGATCTGCATGCCCAATAAATCATTATGATTATGGATTAGAGTGTTCAGGACATAATGATGCATTTAATATATTACAGAAATCACTAACGAAAGAAGGCAGTATATGTATTCTTTCAGATGGCAATAAAGAGAGGTTTGAAATACAACCTGAATTTTATGAGAAAGAACTAAAAATTGTTGGTTCAAGTGACGGTTGGGATTATAAGAAGCATTCCGAATGGTTTCTTAATGAAGTACGGAATGATACTAAATTAAATAAAATATTCGAGAAAAAAATAAAAAAAGAGGAACTGATTAGCTGTTTTGAGGACATAGCTGAAGGAAAAATCAATCCTTTAAAGGTCTTAGTAGAATACTAAATTGCATTGTGGCATTTTGCCGCTACTTCACGACGTATCGTATCATAAGTAGGTGACATTCTTTAGTAAGAAGTGTTTTTCTTGTTCAACTAACGAGTGCTTTACTTCAAGAAGGAGTAAAGCCTTTTTTCTTATTGAACTAACGCAACAGGTTTCTTTAAGAAGGTGATAATAGATATTTGGCGAATAGATATTAAAGTTTGGAGGTGATGTTTTTGAAGAAGGTAATTATAGGATTATGTATAGTTGTATCTGGATTTATCCTCTTTATCGTACAAAATGAATTTGAAGAGAACGAGACTGCAAATGGTATTGATAAGATGTTTTCTGGTCAAATTTTTGAGGACGCACAAGAGGAATTTACTCTACAAGCTATGGGTTTAAGTCCTGAAGAAAAAGTCATTACAGTTAGAATTGAAAAAACACAATATAAAGGGCAAGCAGAGGAATACTTTAGAGACATTTTAGATTCTCATGATATGAAGAGTTATGAACTTGAGGTCTTCGCTGATGATTTAACTTTACAATAAAAAGGTTTGTGAAAATTTACACTTAAAGTAACGGGTGCTTATAGTTAAATATTCGCTATCCGAAATAATTAATGTTATTACGGCGAGGCGTATTTAAAAGTTAAAATCATAATCGGGTAACTATAATGTTAAAACCTTAAAGTTCGATTAGATGGGTTACCAACTATGATTTGTCCAGTTACATTAAAGTCGGTTACTGATATTTATAAAGAAATCTTAAATCACCTATTTTACTAAGAGGTGATTTTTTTATTGGATACTTATGTTAAGAAGCGACGCACTCCGGCAAAGAAGAAACGTCGCAACTAGAAAGAGGGGAAGTAATTCCCCTTCTCTTAAATTGTAGCACATCCACTTATGAAGAAAATGCTTAAGGGATTTGGGTATACAAATATTGCTTTATTGATGTTTGGAGCATACATAATTGTTCTTTAAGTTGATTTTAACAATCTAAAGACGTTCGATTATTTATTAATGAGTCTTTTCGGTATAACAATTCTTATTCACATTGTTAGGTTAATAATATTTGCAATATCTAAAGATTGGAGGTAGATGTATTGAAATGTCAATTCGCTTAAACAGAGGAATTATTACAATTTCTAAGTGAAGAAATTATTTCGACAGGGGAGGCAGCTGAGATACTAGAGGTTTCCAAAGCTAGGATAGGTAAGCTTGTAAGTGATGGTAAACTCGATACTGTTAAAGAACAGCCTAAAATGTTTCTAAGAAGCATAGTCCTTGAGGAAAAAGAAGAACTTGAATTGTTTAAGAACTAAATATCGTCCCTACGATATATAGTCTAAAATATAAAACGATTTACTCTTAAAAGGGTAAGTCGTTTTTTGCTTTCCTAAAATTCCTAGTTGTAAAATCAAACGGATGTTCGTATAATAAGTGAAAAGGAGGGAACGAATGTGCGTATTTTAATTTTAAAATCAATGAAAACCAACCAAGTATCTGAAATGATTTACATGAAAAACAACGGAGAAATCAGTCAACGAAGAGTAAAGGTGCTAAGTGTTTCAAAGGACTCATTCCAGGCTTATTGTTTCTTAAGAGGTACAAAAAGGATTTTTAAAATAGAAAACGTACTTGCTTTTGTTCCCGTAATTTGTAAGGAAAGAACGGTGATTTAATTAGAATGAGACAACAGGACATATATAATTTTATTAGAGGTTATGTTTCCGAAAATCAATACTCACCCTCTTTAAGAGAAATAGCTGATTCAGTAGGTTTAAGCCTCCTTCCACAGTACATAAGCATTTGAATACATTAAGAAATAAAGGATACATTTGTTATATTGATTCACATCCAAGAACCATACAAATTACTTGAGGAGGGAAGTTTGACATATGGGTTTTCATGATTCCTTTTTCGAAGAAATAAAGAAATCTAAGTATCCACTTGATCCACGCAGAAATATTAAATGGGGCACATCGATGATGTTAACGGAACATGTAGGTATGCTTCGTGACTATTACGAGGAAGTGAAGAAAGAGCCTAAACCAGAGTTAACAGAAAATGACTATATCCTTTTATCGGAGACAATTGAGCTCGCTTTCTCCTCCTATGCAGATACTAAAATTAAACGTTGGAAAGATGGCCAGTTTATTTATAACAGAGGTACCATTGAGGAAGTGGATATAAAACGGAGGGTGATTCAGCTACAGGATCCTTTTTATTTATTAGCAATAAAAATGGATGATATAGTAGATGTAACTATCATGGACTAAGGAGTAGTTGTGTGTGAAGACTGATGAGCAATTAAAAATTGAGCAAACAGTAAATGAACTATATAATAAGTATCCAAAAGACACAGTTAATACATTTTTAGAGTGGATTAGCGAAATGACAGCTGAAGAATTTGAGGCAACGGTAAAATTATGCGAGATAGAGAGTGTAGAAGCCAATAGACAGCAAGAAACCACCGACCGCTGCTGAAAGGTAAAGGTGGTTATTTTATTTAACTAATTCGTGCTATAGTTAAATAAAATGGAATTGATTAGATAGCCCATTTTCTGATTGTAATAAAAGAGATGGTTAGTTAATTAGAATTAAATGCTTAGATCTTTATAAAAATAAAACGACCACCAAATATTAGGTGGTCATTTTTTATTTACAGTGAATTTAATAATCCTTTGTGATTATTCTTCGGTGAATTTACGTCACTCGAAACAGCATAAGCCTCCATAAAGGATGCATCGTAAGGGACTAATAACTTTTTCAAAGTTTCTATTTCTTGTAGTTCTGGATTTAACCAAACCTTTACATCTTCAGGTCTTAATATTACAGGCATACGGTCATGTATATCAGAAACTAAGGAATTTGCTTCTGTTGTCAGTATCGTACAGGAATGAATGGTTTTACCGTCAGGTGCATCCCATGACTCCCATAAACCCGCAACAGCAAAAACTTCATCTGATTTCATTTTAATTCGCATGGGTATCTTACCAGAATCATGTTTTTTCCATTCGTAGAAGGAATCCATTGGTATCAAGCATCGCCTTTTAAAAAAAGCATTACGATAACTTGGCTTTTGGTCCACTGTTTCGGAGCGTGCATTAATCATTTTGTATGAAATTTTTTCATCCTTTGCCCAACGAGGTATGAACCCCCACCTTAATTTGCCTAAACGATTCTTAGTGCCATCATAAATAATAGAGACTACATGTTGTGAGGGAGCAATATTATAGCTAGGTATGAATTGGTTCTCTTCAATAGAAGATTCAATATCGAATCGTTCTATCAGTGAATCAAAATCTGTAAAAAGAGTATATCTACCACACACATTTATCGCCTACTTTGTTCTTTTTTAATAGTATAAATTAGTGACCTCGATTATGGTAATGAAACGTTTACCCGTTTTGTTCATCTTTTTTTATTTCCGGGAAAAGTCTTGTCTTTCTATTCTTTTCATCAAAATTTTCGATACTTTCAAAAGCGCTGGTTGCATTCTTTGTCTCTTCTCCAAAACTACTAAAGTAAAGTACGAACCTTTCATGTTAAATATGAAACTAGAAATTCCAGACAACTTGTGAGCTTTTTTTGTCGTAAAATAGTAGCTTAATTCGTCCCTTTTTGTAATAATTGGAATTAATTACATTGATAGAGATTGGAGTAATAATACTTGATAAACAAGCGGACAATCCACACTTTTTATGATTTATTAACAAGCTATGGGACACTTGCAACTATTCAAAAACTCTTTGAATGTGAATACATTTTTGAATCTGAAAATCATGTTCCCACTTTAAGTGGACAAAGACGATCACTTGCTGACTCTTACGTTTCTTCACTTGATTTAAAAAATCCTGTTGATTTGCGAAAATTGTTCAATGTAATAGAAATGTTTTATCTCGAAAATGAAGAAAATGAATATTTTCAAAATGATACTATTCAGAAGCAATTTTTAAAATTGTTGGAACGTGACGGCTATACCTTTGTAGATGGAAAAGTTCAATATGAAAACACAACATATATTCCAAAAGAGCTTGAAAGCTTCACTGGGGAGTATAATATCGAACACGTTGAAAATGATTGGAATAGAGCGTTAAGTCAAGCAAAGACTGATCCAGAAGACGCTATCACTGCAACTAGAGCAATGGTTGAAAGTACGTTGAAATGGATACTTGACGACATTGAAGAAGAATATAAAGAAACGGACAATTTAAGTCAATTATACAAGAAGGTTGCTCAATTGCTAAACTTATCTCCAGACCAACATGGAGCGGAAATCTTTAAACAAATACTAGGTTCAATAAATGGGGTTGTAACAGGACTTGGAGCTTTGAGAAATACATATGGAGACTCACACGGCAAAGGAAAAGTGAATTACAAACCAAGCGAACGACACGCAAAATTTGCCATTAATTTAAGTGGAACACTTTGTATTTATCTTATAGAAACCTATATGATTAACAGAAAAACTCCTTAAACTAAGTGAGCAAAAAAAAGTGGGGATTATATGGTAGCAAAAGACGAACATTTAGCCCTCAGTTCTGGAATTGGGCTAGCAGGATTAGCTGTTTCAAATTTTTGGGATTATAGTTCATAAGCATTCTCTTGTTTCAAAGACGAAATTTTTGAGAGCATTGTTAAACCAAATAAATTGACGGCAATTCATCACTATTTTTTTTTCTTTCAAGACATTGAAGATGAATTGGGCAAAATTTATAAAAACATTGACGATTTGCAATGGATTTATAATTTTATGATAAAAACCCTTGAAGAAGTAAACTTGCAACAGAACTTTCCAACTCCAGACTTTGCTGTTTGTAGTGACGAATATCATACAGATTGTAATTGTAGAGAAATCATTGAGGAGTTAATGGAATATATAAATGAACATCAAGACAAAATTGACGACCTAATCGTCCATGCAGCGTTTCAATTCATTTTTCAAGATAGAAAGTTTTTGCATGATTTTCATTTAGAGCTTTCTGATTTTATACAAGAACACATGGAAGAAATTGAGGAAAAATTTCCAGAGTATGTTACCAATAAAAAACGTATAAAGAGAATTTATTTCCCAAAATGGTTGACCGACGCTGTTTTTTATCGTGACAAAGGAACTTGTTCAAATCCTGAGTGTCGTTGTGACCTATCTAATTTAATCAGAACACAAAATACAAAGCATATTGACCATATTGTTCCTTTGTACTTGTATGGTAGCAACGATGCTTCAAACTTTCAATTATTGTGTGAAACTTGTAATACCTCAAAAGGAGCAAGGTCAACTGCAAGTAGTTCAGTAAACGCACCATATTGGAATATAGAAAAAAAGTAAAGTATAAGGAGTGAAGAATATATGAGCGAACAACTTCAATTGAATGTACAGTTATCTAAACATAAAAGAGAGCAATACCTTTCCATTTATAAAAAATTACAAGAAAAGTTTGCCGTTTCAATGGATACCCTTTTTAGTGATATTGAAGGTTCTGCAAACAAATACAAAGAGAAGTTGGTTGAAGACTATGGGACGGCTTACAATTATGAAGTTGTTGATCCTAGCGATATATTTGAAAATATCGAAATGGAAACTTACGAATTTTATAAATCTGAGAAACTCATGGAATATAATTTCCACTTGTCATTGTTGGCTACAACATATCAAATTTTTGAACAACAATTAAGGGGGTTTATCTACTCGGAGCTAAATCATAAAATAAGTCCAATAAGAACAAAAGATGAATTTTCAAATTTTGGTTTTAATATGGGACAAATAAAAGAGGTATACGAATTTATAAATTACGATTTGACAAAGACTTCCCAATGGGAAACTGTTGAACTATTAGCTGATCTTGTAAATACATACAAGCACGGTGACGGACGTTCTGCTACTAGGTTATATAATAAGAACAAAGACTTGTTCTTAAAAGGTTACTTTGGTGACGAGAGACTCATGGACGTTGAACTAACAACCAATGCTGAGATTGTATTCGATATTGATAAAGTTGGTTTTGATAAATATACCAATGCTATTATTGAGTTTTGGGAGGAATTTCCTGAACACTTAAATCCAGTTGTCAAAGTTGATTGAAAATTGGAGGTGTTTAAGCTTTTTTCGTACCTTATTAACTTTATATGTTTATAGATAAGAAGATGAGATAAACTCACCTATGAGTGATTCAGATAACAAATGGTTTTCTGGAGGACAAAGAACATAATATTACTAGATGTATAATTTTCCAAAAGGATATTGCACAAAATAGGAAAGTTAGTTAAAATAGGAATCAAGTTAATAGAACCGAATGGGAATACCCCACTCTAAACATGTTTCAACAACACGTATTATACGTGTTTGTTAAATTTGCATGTTTAGAGTGGGGTATTTTTTTTGTTTTATTAACCTACTTACAGATACAAAAGGGAGGTAAGTTGATGAAAGGTTTAGTAAAAGGAATCGGAACCACAATTTCAGCTGCAGCTTTGGCATTATTTGTCTCTGCACAAAGTGCATCTGCCCATGTTAAGAAGGCTTTCACTGATGCAGGTATCAAAGATACTGGTAGTATAGACGGCCTTTATGCCGATCTAAACTCCGCATTAGGAGTTGTCATTATGATTGGTGTTATCTGGTGTATTTTTTGGTTGATTGTAGCTGCTCTTACGTTAGCTGGAAGTAACGGTAACCCTCAAAAACGTAACGTTGGGATTAGTGCAATTGTGTTCGTTATTATAGGTATCTTTGTACTTTACAAATCGTACGACATCGCTGGATGGGCTACTGGTCTGGGGTAAGGGTATCTACTCCAAAGGAAAAGCATTTTCTCTTCTTTTAATACAAGAGAAGATGCTTTTTTAATCTAAAAGAGAGGAGCCACATAATTGAGAGTTGAGAAAGTACCAATAGATATGTCAAGTGAACAGAAAGAAATACTAGGACTCGTATCGAAGAGGCAGGTTTTATATTTAGTCGGAGGAATACTGGTGTTGTATTCATACGTGCCAAAACTATTTATGTTTGTATTGCCTTTAGGTATTGTTCTCGCTTTACTAGTAACCATTCTCGCCGCATTACCAGTACTTACTATCGTAGGTTTCTTAGGATTTTACGAAGTAAAAGAATACAACATGAATCGAGATTACTATTATTACATCAAATTGACTAGAAAGACACAATACGGTTCCTGGAGAAAAGGAAGATAGGAGGTAAATTTTTGAAAGATATTCTCTTTTTATTGGCAATATCTCTAGCAGGCTATATTTTGGTCAGGATTCTTTTAAAAGAACCAATCCTACCGTGGAAGGAAAAGAAAGCTTCAGCTTTTGTTCCGAAGCCTAAAAAAAAGAATAAGAAAAACAAGTCATCTACAAATCCTCTTGAGGAAGAGGAAGCAGCACCTTTTAGTGATTTATTTCCTAATGTGAAAACAGTTGCCAACCACATGATTCATTTTTCTGACAATCGCTTTGTAATGATGGCAGAAGTAGAACCCGTCAATTACTTTTTGTTGGATGAAGATGAACAAGAAGCCATAGACACAGTTATCGAAACTTGGACTGCTCAGATTAGCTATGATGTACGTCAATACCTTCAAAATCGGTTTGTAGATTTAACTGAACCGATCTTAGAAATTAAAAAGACAATGGAACGAGAAGATACTTTGAATGAGGAGGCACGTACATTTGGACAAAATATGATTAGAGACTTGGAGTCTTGGCAGAAATCAACTCCCAGATATGATACAAAAAGATACATTTTGTTTGAAATGCAAGTGGATCCTAATGATATAAAACTACACGAGGAAGACGATATGCAAGAAAGAATAATAGACAAAGCCTTCCAAGAGTTATACCGCAGAGTCACTACTGCTAAAAATCAGTTAAGAAGAGCAGATGTGTTTGTTGAATTGCTGAGTACAGATGGAATTTGTGAAGTGCTATATTACGCTTTCAATCGTCGAAAAGCTTTAAAGAATCGTTATAGCGATATAGAGGAACATGAAATGCTATCTCTATATGTAACTGCAGACACACCAACTAAACGGATTATTAAAGTGAGAGGGGAGTTAGAGCGTGTTCAAAAAGAAGAAAGAGAAAAGAGCGAACAAGCAGCTGGATAATATTGATTCAAACCAGTCCACTTCTGAAGAACCACCTTCTTTAAGTGAACTGGAAGAAAGTATAGAAACTCCATTAGATATTAAACCTGACTTTTGGGATGTCATATCTCCGGAAGGAATAAAGATAAATAAAATTTCTGATGATCACGGAATTATGAAGCAATCACTTGGTACAAAAACATATTTTCGTCCTTTTTATATTCCAAGAGATGGATATCCTCGTAAATTAATGACCAACTGGATATCTACCCTTACCTCAACTGGGGAAACGGATCTTATGATAGACATTCATAAACTCTCTAAAAGTGGAGCTATGAGGATGCTTCAAAAACAAAATACAATTATTAAAGCTAATTTAGACTTTCAATTGAAAAGAGGAAACCAGGATTCTGTCATTGATAATAGGACAAAAATAGAGGATACAGAGATTCTTATGGAAGAGAGTCAATTTAATGAAAATGATTCCTACTTAGTTTCTGTCAAAGGAGTTATGTATGCAGATTCTGAGAGGGAACTAGATAAGTACAGTGAGTTTATAGAGGACTCGATGTCTTCCAAACACATGAAAATTGTCTCCACTTGGGGAAGAGTAAAGAAAGGTCTTCGCTCTGTTACGCCCTTCAGTAACAACGAAATTAAAGACTCTGTACGGAATATAGACAGAAGAGCACTTTCTACTTTTTCAACCTTTATCAGTGGTAATGGCCGGTTTAATGGCGGTATACCTATCGGTATTAATAAGATAACCGGTCAAAAAGAGTTCTTTAATGCGTTTGGAACACAGAATTATCGTCCGGATAATTATAATATGGCTATATTCGGAGTATCAGGTTCAGGTAAGTCGTTAGGAATGAAACTGCTCCTTTCAAGGGAGACAACTGGTTTAGGAGTTTATTCAAGAATAATAGACATTGAGGGAGAATTTGTTTCTATTGTTAAAAGGCTTGGAGGCGTGAATATCACCTTATCAGAGGAAAGTGATATAGTCCTGAATCCTTTAGCAATGAATGTTACAACTATACCTTACGAAGAGGACGACGAAGAGTTAGAGCTATTGGAGGATGAGGATGCTCGTGAGTATTTTGAAAAAGATGGGAAAAAGTATATTTCCTTTGTGCCTTTAAGACAGAAAATTAATGAAACAATTGACTTCTTTGACATCATTTGTCGAGGTAAAAACCAAGAAGATGATGGAATAAATGTTTTCGAACGTAATTTCGTTGAAGAAGCAATGAAGTATTTATTCGGACCAGATAGATTTAATTATACTACTCATCCATCTTCCTTATATGAAAAAGGAATACAAGATATAGATGGAAAGATAATTCAATCCATGGTAAGAAAACCAGAACCAACTATTAGTGATGTTTATAATTATCTTTTGGACCACTACAAAAATGAATACAATGCGGAGCGTTTATTAGCAGCAATTAGGCCTTTCCTCAGAGACGGTTCTAAACCAATATTTGATGGACAAACATACTTAGGGAAAAATACAGATTCTATTGATATTCATACTGCTAGACTGATCAACTTTAATTTAAAGCATTTGGATGAAGGTTTTTTGCGTCCCATAGCTTACCATGTCGTTTTAAACTACACATGGGAATATTTTATGAAAAACGTAGACAATGAGATGCTAAAGAAAATTGTATATGCTGATGAATTTTGGAAATTTGTTGATAATGAACAAACTGTATCATTTGGTGAGAATATCGCCCGTCGTGCAAGAAAAAGAAATGGTGGCTTTAGAATTGCCTCTCAGGATTTTGTCCGTATTTTAGAGTCTAAGAAAGCTCGAGGGATTTTACAAAACACACATTCCTATTTCTTCTTAAAACAAAATAAAATTGACCTTGAAGAAATTCAGAAAAATTTTGATTTATCAAAAGGAGAACTTAATATCCTCTTCCAAAATCCAGACAAAGGGGAAGGTATCTTACGTATAGGCCGTTCATCTGTTCATTTACAGACGGATCCATCTGCTGAAGAGATAGAATTTATTGAAAGTAATGCTGCGGTCTTAGCGGAGTCCAAAAAACGTCGACAGTTTATGAGTAGGTCCTCTTGATAAAGATTTTGGAGAAAGGGGGGAAATAAGTGCAATTTGTTGCTGATAAAATTAATGATATTTTAGAGGCTATATTTGTTTGGATCGTGGAGAGTATCAAGAAACCATTTGAGTCTCTTAACTCTCTCAAAGAATTAGTATTTGGAAAAGCAGGAAACGGTGAATTGGTCTGGGGTACTTTTCATCCCTCTGATTTAACAGATGCTTTAGTGCCGGTCTATTATTCAATAGCCACCATAGCAGGGTTCGTATTAATCGCGTTTATAGCAGTTCATGCAATGCGGATAGCGAAGGCTAGCATTAATCCTGGTCGTCGTAATGAGATGATACACTTCTTTTTTGACTTAGGAATAGTTTCGATTGTCCTACTTAATCTACAGACATTTTATGATTTACTTTTCCAAATTAATGGAGGAGTAGTAAGTATATTTAGTGGTTCTTATGAAAGTAATCTAGATACACTAAATGATCAACAGTTTGACGATGGACTGGAAGGTATTTTAGGGTTTTTGTTAGTTCAATTAGTATTACTTGGATTAATGATATGGGCTAACTTTTATTACTTTATGCGTAAAGTAACACTTATTATATTAATGGCCATGGGTCCATTAATGTTAGTGTTCTATTTAAATCCTAAATTCAAGCCTATTACTGGTTCTTGGATGAAGGAGCTTATCGGTTCTATATTTGTGCAAGCAATTCATGCTTTTGTATTTTGGGTTGTCGCTACACTTTCTGCTACTAGCGATGGACTTATCGAAACCGTTATCCTTTATGCTATCTTTATTCCTATTTCAGAAAGTCTAAGAGGACTAATAGGAATGGGAGGCGGTATGCAAGGCACTCTATCTAAAGCAGGAGCTATGATGGGTATGGGAGCACTTGCTGGTGTGTATGGAGCTGCCAAAGGAGCAATGGGTGGCCAAAATGTAATGGATGCTGTAAAAGGTGCAGCAAAAGGTGCCAAAGGTCAAATTGGTGGAGCAAAAGGTGAGAATGGAGATCCAAAGGATATAAAAAATACGCTAGGTTCAAATCCTGGTAGCGATATAGGTACTACTTATAAAGCAGACAAGATGCTTAAAGCTGGTGACATCTTTAGTAGAGCAGGAAAGGCTACTATGGGAGCAGCTGGAGCAATAGCAGGTATGGGACTAGGTCCAGTTGCCTCTATGACAGGAGCAAGTATAGGTACTGTTGGTGGAGATATAGTCGGAGGAGCAGTAGGTAGAGGCGGAGCTGCTTTGGTACAAGGTATCGGAGATCGAATAAGCAAAGGGAAAGAAGCTATTAAAAATAAGCAAGGTCTGCAAACTACAGGCTTTGAAGATGGTTTGGCTAACTCTATTGCTAATCGTGAGACAACTAGTTGGGCAGATTCACACAAAGCAGCTGTCATGAGTGATCTACAAGAAAGGTTTCCGAATGCCTCACCTAAGGAATTAGAATCCCATTTTAATGATATAAAAACAGCGAAGAAAGAAGAATTTAAACAGCAGGCTAAAAGCAATATAGCTTCTCTTAAATCAAGTGGCGGAAATATGGCTAGTGGTAATGCTATGGTAAATGCCTCTTCCGCTGCAATGGCTGAAAATTGGGGCTCTGCTAACCAACAATCATTTAATGAAGCATATGATAAAGAAAATTTAAACGGACAAGCTTATACTCAGGATTATTTAGCCAAACGTTCCAATGCATTTGCAAGTAAAAAAGCGGAGATGAAAAATGCATTTGCTGACATAGGGAATCAGTATGTTTCAAGGAATGCCGTGAATGGTACAGAACCAATTTCAAAAGCAGGATTCCAAAAACATATGAGTAATGCAGTAGCTGGGATGGAAGGTGTAGGTAATGCTAGTGCACTTATTGGTGCGAGTGATAGTGCAATAAATCATGTCACTGGTGCAAATCTAATGAGGGCAGATGGGAAACCAAATACAGGATTCATTGTTGGAGGTTTAGCTGCTCAGAAAACGAATCAAATGAGACAAAGTTATATTTCTTCTCAAACGGCTAAAGGTATTAGTGAAAATGATGCTTCTAGAGATTGGCAACAAAATCATCAAGGAAACGTGCATTCAGCCAATGTAGCAACTTTCTCAGATAGTCTAAATTCAGCTAACAAGGGTCTACAAATGACTGCAAATTCCAGTAGCATAATGGGTAAAATAGCGAATAGTAATACAGCAGCTTTTGTTTCTGGAGCAACAGGTTTTGCTTCTTTAAAACAAGTAACCTCTTCAGCAGCACAGGGTGCTTCTGTAGCACTTAATACAAATAGCGGAGGCAGTTTCACTCAACAGGTAAAAGCAGCAGTGCAAGGCGGTTTTTCTGAGGTTGTACAACAACAAGGTGGAGTAATTGAAGCCCAACAAAAATTACAAAATATGAGTGGTTACGCATTAGGAACAGTTATGGGTGTCAAAGGCTACCAAATTGGGAAACAGGCTGCTACTTCCATTTCTCCATTTATGTCACGTGTACAAGAAAGTATTAGTACGCCTAGTGAAGTAATGCAAATGGCTAGGACGATTACAGATTCCAATGGCAATGTTCAAGTTGCTCCTGGTGCAATTCGCCAAGTTATAACACAAGACAGTTCTTATATAGAAGTACAAACAAAGAGTGGCACGACTCAAATGGTATCTAGAAAAGGTGCTGGTCATAGTGGATTGAAACAAGGGGAAGTCGTATATCAGGACTTACAAGTAAGTAACGATTCGTTAATGCCTATGGCCTCCAAAAGTGGTCAATCATCTGCATATCGATTAGATAGTGGTGGAGCTAGAATTCCTTCTAGAGTGCAAGTGACACAAAATCCAGTTTCTTTATTAAGTGATAGTGTTCAAGGTTCTATGAAAGCTGCTCCTATTCAGAAGGCCCAATTACCAATATTTAACCACCAAGTAGAGAGTGGTCAGTTCTCTGTTGAAGATTTAGGAAGTAAAGGTTTTGAAAATGTACAACTAGTAATGGAGAAAAATAGACAATTTGTTACAGCTAATAAAGAGGGAATTACTTATCGAGTATCACCTGTTTTTGCAGGAGATACACGGATGGGTTCGAATGAGACTATTCAAATACCAGTTACAGTTAGCGGTTCTCAATTGAAACCACAAAGTATTCCTAATAGCTTAAATGCAGTTGCAACAAGTGAAGGAAAATCTTATTACTCCACACAACGTTTCGATGATCTTATCGTGGGATTAGACGAGATAATGCCATCTAAGTACCAGGAACATGCAAGTCGTTCCGTTGCTCGCAGAGAATACCTTGATTCAGTTAGAAGAAAACAAGGGATATTGGGGTGATTAGATGAATAATGAGGAACAAGAACAACGGAAACCCACGATAATTGAACAAAAAGGAAAGCAATTAATTCGTAAAAAAGGAGCAGCTGTTGCAAAGAAAGCAGCAAAATTGGCGGCTAAATTAGCCGTCAAGGCTGCCGTGGCTCTTACAAAATTACTTGTTAGCGCACTAGCATACATAGGAGGCCCAGTCTTATTAGGAATTGCTGCTGTGGGTTTACTAGTGTTGGTAATTTATATGATTGTCACCCTGTTTTATTCTAACGCTCCTGAAGCCTTGGATGAGGAAGCTTTAGGATTAAGAAATCATATCGTAGCCGTAGCAGATGCAACTGTAGATATGTCACGTCCTGAACAAGTAAAGTATCGAGTACCTCATGAGTTAATTATTGCTGCTTTACAATTATACGATTCAGGTGAATATGGAGTGTCAGAGAAAGAAGCAGCTTCTATAATGGCAAAAACTTTGGCCCCGCTGTTTACTTATGAAAAATATGAGGGGCATATAGAAAATGTAATAACGACTTGTGTAGACGGTTCATGTAGTACGGCTACAGAGAAAATACCTTTTATTCTTGAACCTTTGGTATATGTAGAAGCCTGGAATGTAATTATGGAGGCAACTGTTACTCCTTATACAACGGAGTGGCAAACCTCTACTAGTTCATCTACTACATATGAGTCTAGAGAAAAAACAGGACCAGATGGAAAAGTAATCCCTAATGAATATGAAGCAGTTCCAGTAACTACAACAGTAACTAGAAAATCTCGCTCGCATACTTTTTTAGTGGACGAAGTAGAAACAGAAGATTATACCTACTATGATCGTGTCCTATCACAAGAACCATTTGGTTATGGATTACAGGATAGGCTAATAGTAGAAGCGATGTATGAGGTTACAGGGGGATACATCAATTATACAGGCTGGTTGACTGGTAACTCTCTTATTGGTTTTGACGGTGTTGTAACTCCTGGAGCAGGAGTGCCCTTAGAATTTATGGAGTATTACCTTGCTGCAGAAAAGAAATACAAAGTGGATTGGTACTACATAGCAGCTATTCACTTCGTAGAAACTGGGTTTTCTACTCACCCTACCATGATCTCTAGTGTAGGTGCTGAAGGACACACACAGTTTATGCCTTGTACTTGGCTTGGATGGTCATATCCTGCTTGTGGAGGCGTAGGGTATGCAGATATTCCATCTTCTATAAAAACTGATCCATTTCAAATAAAGAAATATGGTGGACTTGGAGTAGATGGTAATGGGGATGGGAAAGCCGATCCGTGGAACGTAGTAGATGCTATATTTTCAACAGCTAATCTATTAAGCAAAAATGGTTTTTCCAAAAACATAGATTCGGCAATAAGGGCATATAACCATTCCGATACTTACGTAACAAAAGTAAAGAATAAAGCAATGGAACTAAAAAACTCTTCCTCCTATGCAGCTGGAGATGGAAAAATACCAGCATTGGCACCTGGTTCCTTTATGCGTCCTGCAGTAGGTAATATTTCTTCTAAATATGGTCCTAGAAATTTGAAAAATGGTTTCCATTATGGGGCTGACATTCAAAATAGTACAGGTACCCCAATAGTGGCTATGGCAGATGGAAAAGTAATTAAACAGTATTCTGGATGCTCAAATAACGGAAGCCTCTTGAGTAAATGTGGAGACGGTTGGGGAAATCATGTGTACATTGAACACGTAGTTGGAGGTCATAAATTTGTAGCCGTTTACGCTCACTTTTCTAAAACAATAGCAACAACGGGTCAAACTGTTAAGCAAGGACAGGTTGTAGGTGCGATGGGGGCAAGTGGAAGTGTTACTGGAGTCCATCTTCATATTGAATTACACAATGGCTCTTATAAACGTCCCCAAAATGTATTAAATCCTGCTTTGTATATTCCATTGTAAAGAGAGGAAGGATTAAATGGAGAGAAAACGTTTGTTGATAGCCTTGTTCATACTTCTATTTATCCTTCTTCTCCTTTATCTCCTATTAGGTAAGGATACTGCTCCTAAATTAACAGATAAAGTAGAAGTAATAAACAAGAATCCCATGGAAATTACAGAGGTAACGGAAAAATCAAAGCATATTGATGAGTTCATATTATCTAAAATACCAAATGGCGAGAATATTTTTTTTAAAAGAGAACAGCATATGCCTCATTCTGAAGAAGAGAAAGTAACACTTGAAGACTTGAAAAAAGAAACCATCCAATTTGTATATTCATCATTTATCTTACAAGATTTAGATCAGTTAACCGTAGCTTTTTCTTCTGAATCTATTCGTTCCTTACAGGACAATCAGGAAAGTGGTAAGCAAGAAGATTTATTGCAAAAGTTAACCAAATTTCTTCAATTGATGAACAGGAATGGCATGTTGGAGAAAATAGATTACCAATTTGAAATAGACAAATACAAACAAGAAACCAATAAGGGATTAATAAATGTTTATTATACAGACAACCTTCAAATCTCTATAGATATTGAGGTTCAGCAAGTAGGAGATGATGAACACTTAGCCTATGAAATTATTACTCCTTTAAAAAACTTTGAGGAAATTATATTAAAGGCTAATTAAAAAAAGGTTCACCCCTTTTAAAATCAGGGTGAACCTTTTTCCATTTGTAAAATATTAAAAAGTATTCCAAATTACGTATACTTAGTTCATAATATAATTAATATGGACTACAAAGGAGGAAAGTAAATATACCTATGTCTTTAATCTATATGGAACTTGTTAAATTAGTCGATGATTATTATAAATGTGATAACGAAACAGTAAGAAGTCAAATACTTGGCGATATTCAACTACTTACTGAAGCGGTGTGTAGTGTAGAAACTGTATCTTAAGAATGATATACTCTGTGTTTCATTAGGTTCCAGGAGTTAAAATAAGCAATGATGGTCATATGGGTAGGTAGCTGCTTTTCTTTTGCAAGCAAATTCCATTCCTTTACTGTCGGTGGTTTAGAAGGGAAATTACTTTTAATGAGCTCTCTTAATTTATCCTCGTCCCATTTAATTGTTCCTCCCGCTCCCGTTTGCTCCTCCATAAACTCTTTTCCCAAATAACGTTCAAATGTTTGAAATGCTGGTAGTTGGTTTTCTGAAGCAAACATATTCCAATCATATATATTTGTAAATTTAGACTTATATTTATCTAAAATCTCCAGTAGTTGCTCTGAATTGTATTTTACTGGTCTATGGGCTCTAGCTTGCTCTAGTGAGAAAGCTTCTTTAGTTAAATTCCAACTTCCAAAATTTTTAATAAGCGTAGAGGAATGAGGTAGCTGATGTTGTTTTGCATACTCATTCCACGCCTTAGTACTTGTTAAATGCTCTTTATGTTCTTGAAGAAGTAATAACAAGCTATCTTTGTCATACAAATTTTTTCTGTTTCTACCCAATTTATATTCTCCTTACACATCCTGTGCAATCCAGTTGATTGCCCATTGTTTATTAGCGTTCGCATAGGCGATAATACGTTCTTTTACATCCGCAGCATACAAAGGAGCAAAAGTATCAGCATTTGGAACTTTTGAGACTAAATCATTGTAATATCCAGTATAACCCCATTCTTTATCATCTGTGTTATTTGGATATGCATAAGGGATTAAATACATAGCTATATGTGTTTCTCTAATAGCTTGTTTAACATTTTCTTTCTTACTCACATCTTCGAAAAATACTTCCATTCGGGCGGAATCAATGTAATACACGTTGAGGTGATCTAAAACCACTGACATTACTTCTGCTCCATCAATAACTCTAGGAGAAACAGAATAACCGTCCCAAACGAACTCAATTTCTATAGCTGGAACATAGTAGTTATCAAATGTAGCTGCAGAGGGATACTTCCTGTTAAATTCAGATAGAAGGAAGTTATAAAGATGCTCTCCCTTTGGAGCAGCATGATAATCTTTTGAAAATAACTGTGAACCTTCTTTATAGCAATCATCTAGAAAGTATTGAGACGCATATGCAGGTAAAGGGTTAGGAAAAAGGATATAAAATTTATTTATATCTTCGCTCTCATTATCTTTACGGAAACCAATTAACCAGTCTTTATCGGTATCAATTGACGCTACAGCTCTATTTAAGTATGCATATGTTTTATTTTTGTTTTCTACTACGACCATCTCAGGCTGATACCATAAATCAAGCGTACTATTCTCTCTAGTTGATTGTTCTTCAAATAAGCGAAACATTTTAACGTTTTCATATTCATGTTGGTATTTCTTTAGTAAACCATTTAATGCTTTATCCTTGCTGTATGCATGTTTCATAGTTGTAGGTTTTATATATCCATTTTCAAGGTTGGCTTTTTGCTCTTGTTTCTGTTGACGCTTAGCCTTGATAAAGAGGGGAAGTACCACTGGAAAGAATAATACAAATAGCAAAGTTCCTAGTACTAGGGAGCCAAAATTAGTCTGACCAAATAATAATAAAAGAGTGCCTAAAGCTAATAATAAGCAACAAATCAAACCAATTAGCACAATACATACAAAAATAAACAAAGCTATATATATTACAGTTAAGGTAGGAATACCATTTGCTACAAGCCCTAGTTTATTCGCTAATTCTACCGCTCCAATTTTATTAAATAGAGGATAGAACCAATCATCCCATTTAACAGCCACTAAGAGTATAGACAAGAAACCCATAATTCCTGCTAAACCGGCTGATTTTTGAATATCATACTGTTGCTTAGCTCCTGCTAGCCATAATAATTCGTTTATCATACTTGACCCCCCAATACTCTCTTTTTATATAAAGTAATGTTATTTTATAAATTATAACATATTGGTCGAATATAGTCAATTAGTAGTAGTGGGGCTGAAAGTATGGACTATATCGGAAGGGTTTTAGATTTTATTCTTCTAATTCATCTATTTCTTGTACCTCTGAAATAGACATCCTATTTAAAACATTCCTCTGCTCCTGTTGAGATAGGTTGGTGTAGAGGGTGGTGGTTTCAATCGTATTATGGCCTAACTGATCTCGTAAGCCTATCAATGAGCCGTTATTATCTAACCAACTATTAGCAAAAGAATGGCGTAATTTATGGGGGCTTAATCTTTTACCCTCTAGGAATGCTTCAGAATACTTATTTATAAGACTTTGAATCGTTCTTACTCCAATAGGGTTTGCAACCCCTTTGTATTTAGAAACAAAAACATATTTGTTTTTCTTATCAGGCTTATAAACCTCTTCTCTAACGTCTAAATAGGCTCTTAAATCCTTTAAAGCAGTAGGGGTGAGGCTAACTGTATCTAAATCATTTCCCTTCCTTACAACGTTAATATCACCTTGTTGAAGGTCTATATCAGTTAGGAGCAGTCCAGCTAGTTCATTTACACGAATACCACTGCCTAAAAAGAGGGAGATAATAGCTGTGTCTCTATAGCGGTCACGTTCAAATCTCTTTTGATTAGCAGGCGATAAGCCAAGAGCATAATAATGCTTCACAAATTCTAAGAAGCCTTTCATTTGTTCATTATTAAGTATAGTTGTATTTATACGTTTAGCTCTTCGTGCTGCCGTTTCTTGTTTTTTAGGTGTTTTTATTTTAGCCATAACATTACGGTAAAAATAACATTCTCCGTCTCCTTTTTCACTCTCTGTGGTTAGATAATTGAATAAAGACTTAAGAGATTGAATAAAACGCGTTACGCTTGCATTTGATCTTTGAACGAATACGTCTTTCGATTTTTCAATTTTAACGTCTGTTAGTTTTTCGATAAAAAATTCTACATCTATTTTAGATAATTTCTCTAGGTCTTCATAAGGTACTTCTTCTGGCTTTTTAGCTTTAGTCTTACCTTCCTCGCAAATCCATTTAAAAAACTCCTTATAATCATGCAAATAACCACTTAATGTAATGGGGGAGTATCCATTACGCTTTTTTGCACGAACATATTCGGAAACATAACTAGGTAATTCTTTTAATGCACGTTCTATATGCTGCTCAGCTGATAAGGTCTTTCTTGTAGGTGCTGGCAATTTTATCTCCTCCTTTTACTATAATTTCTAATTCAAATAGCTCTAATTCTTTAAACCAATGTTCCTTAGTTTTAATCGCATCTGTTCTTCTAAGAATCAACTGGATAATTGTCTTATAATAGTTTAAGAGAGAGATCAATGGTAGCTTGGCAGTAATTTGCCGACCACTATATACTTTCTTTTCTTTAATTTCTACATTTAAATTACAATCTCGAATTAATCTTTTTAACAGAGTATAAAAGAGTTTATTCGTGTTAGTGTAATAAGTTGTTTCTTCAGGAGTGTTTTCATATAAGTTTAAAAAACCATCTTTGAACCATAATGTTAGACAATCATAAATCTCTTTTCTTTTCTTTAATTTCCATATTTCTAAATAGGCGGTGGGGGATAGCTCCATGGCAATAGCTTTTTTCTCATGGACTAAAATTAACCCAGGAGATAGTCTTTTAAATTTTCCTGATAATTCCTTAGTAAAATTCCTTAGTAAAATTCCATAATCATAAAAAAATATTTTATCAAACATATAAACATATTCACTAAGCTTGTTCATTTTTCTCCTTTTCGCTCTAAATCTAATTTTAGTGCAATTATATCAGAATAAATGAATAGTAGAAAGGGGAGTATTTTTGTCTGTATACAACTCAATTGTACCCTGGTGTGTGGACAACTTTTAAGATAAATATGTAGATGCAATACAGATATTTATTTAGTACTGGAGGAGGGGGAGTTAAAATAAAAGCCAATATTATATTGAAATATTGGCTTATTTGAGTTTAGGTTATATTTGTGTGTAATTAATTCTAATATCCGTAAGATTATAATAAGACAACCCTTTTATTACGGTATTTCCTTCATCAAAGATAACTAAATTATTATTCAGTCCTAAAGAACTTTTAAAAACTATTCCATCATAGCCTAAAGACTTTATAAACTCAGTAAGAAATTGAGAAGGTATATATTCGATTTCTGAAGTGTTTGGATTAACCGGTTTAGATAACATTTCTTGCAAATTTAACAATAATTTTCTACTTGTTAAAACCTCCCGAAGGTTGGATGTAATAAACGGAGATTCTAATTTTTCAACACTGGATAAGTCGACTAAAACTAAGTCCTTTGTTGGATAAATAGTAGCAACAGTAACTTCTGCACCTTTCCACGGACGCACTTCAGAAATAGCAGTCTCGGGCGTTTCTGCGCAGTATAATACTGAAATACCAACAGGGTTAGCCCGTCCACCCTTAAGAACCTTTTCAAAAGGAGGGGCCTGTAAGTCTATGATCTCAGTGAAATGTCCAATCCTAGAGCGATAGATGGAACTATCTTCGGATATACTAACTTTTAAATTAATCATTATATCCTCTAATAGACCATAAAGTTCATTTAAAGAAGTAAAAGTATCAAGTTCTTGGTTAGGAAAGAATCTATTTTCTTTTATTAGTCTTTTTTTAAATGTATTCCATAGATCGCTTCCATCTCTGTAAGTAAACGTCTTTTCTACTGTCGAAAAAAATGTCGTTTCGTCAATAGTTTCCCCTAATTCATCATCTTTATTTTCATTCATTATGTCGTATAATAAACTTTCTCCAGTACCATCGGGGAATATTAGCCAATCATCTTGGAGCATATTGTATAAGGTGTCCCCGAAGCCTGATATATCATTTACTAATTGATACGCATAATGTTCTCCATGTTGGGATACCTCATAATAACTTTCTATATTCTTAAAGTATTTATAGTATAATTCAGAAGTGTAAACAACTTGTATATCCTCGTCACCACAATAATGACAATTATCAAAGATGGTACTATGTTTCTCAATATAGTCTCGAATTACTCTATCTTGAAAGCAATTAGCACAACAGTACACTCTTGTCACCTCATCATTTTTTTATTTTTTATTTCCTTTTAATTTTACTCCAAAACAAAGCTGCTACTAAAATTGTGGCTCCTAAATAAGCAAATTTTTTATTTGTTGGTTGGAAGTCATTTTTTAAAGTAATATCAACATTAATGTCTAATTCATTAGTAATAGGCAATGTTTGTTTAGTGGATGTAAGTTCAGAAGTAGATGAGGACTCTTCTATACTTTTTTGTATGCTCTCTAATTTTTTTTCGGTTTTTTTTTGAATAACTGCGTTATCGAGGCTAGATGCCATTTGAATAAAAAAAGCAATGAAAACAGAAATAAGAACAGAACCACTAGCTATATAATAGTCGTTTCCTTTAGATATACCATTGACTAAAACTGCTAATCCTACAAGGGTAGCTACAAATGCTCCCGCTGTTGTGAAAATGGTGATAAAATTATACTCTTTGTATTCTTTATCTTTTAAATTTGATATCCAATATACAACGTGGGTTATTAGCAGAATAGCAACAAATAAAATAACTAAGTAAAAATAAACCATCTATACATCTCCTTATATTAAAATACATTTTCCTCATATATATATCGGTTTTCTTCAAATAGTTATAACCCTTTATTTGAATTCGTCTAAGGGGACGTGTACAATGTTGTACTCTATTTTATCTGTAAAAAAAGAGGTGTACTCAATAATTCGAGTACACCTAAAATTAATTTATGATTTTTCGTCTTTTAAATGCTTATGCATTTCTCTTTCTGATAGAGGTATGAAAGAGTTAGAATTAATGACATGAAGCTTTGCAATCCCTCTAGCAAATTTCCCTACCACAACTTCTTTGACTCCTTGTGCAGTTTTGATATAAGCGCTATATCCCTCAAACCAGTAGTTATTCTGTTTGTCTAATTCATTACGTTTACTTCTTGCTTCTTCAAAAGTTGCGGTGCTACTTTTGAATGCAGCTGGAGGTCCTTGAACCGAAATTCCATTTTTAAGAGTTACATTAATCGTTTCTTTGTTTATTGCAGTAATTATCCCAAGTTTACCATCTGTTGCTTCTACAATTTGACCAGGGAAGGCTGTATCAAAAGTTAGCACGTTATCTTCATAAACTCCATAAGTTATATGAGGGAATATACCAGTATTAAGTTGTTCAACAAGAGCTTTTTTAGCATTTTCTAAAAATTCTTCGTTACTTTCACCAGTTACTTTAAAATTCATAGTTGCTAGTGTTAAAGCAACAGTTTTTTGTGTAAGTTCTTTAGAGTAGTTCGTCATTTTATTTCCTCGTTTCTTTTTAAATTTTATATTTTCGCACTAAATTTGAATTAAGCGCAAACTTAATTTACAAATTAAAAAATTAAATTAGTCAAGAGATTGACTTTCTAATTCATCTAACAGTTGGTGCATACCTTCTTCGCTAACTAACATACCAGGTAATAATTCTTTTAGTTCAGATGATTCTTTTCCAGTAACAAAACAAACAGGCAAGTATTTCTTTAAAACAATTTGTTCGCCTTTACGATAGATTTCTACCTCGTCAGTATTTACATCAACCTTAATTTTACGGAAGATATTAATAGGTATTCTGATTTTTCCTAGCTTATTAATTCGAATAACTTTCCCAGTGAAATACAAAGAAATCCCTCCATGTTGTAAGGTCAATTATTCAATTTTTTGCTTCTAAACAGTAATTTCTCATTAATATACACTCCTTACTTATAGAATTAGATATAGTGATTTATCCTCCCCATTGTTAAGATTTATAAAATAATATTATATTATAATTTATAATAAGTCAACTTTTAACAAAAAAAGAAACCCTATATAAGATTATAAGGATTTCTTTTAATATTTATTATGATTTAAACTGGTCCACCTGAAGATCCTAACATTGCACCTGCAGGAACTTCCCATTTCTTCATAATTAAGTCTTTTTTATTAAAGTTTCTATTCAATGCTAATTGTTGTGGTTAATTAATTGAAAAATCAATATTTTTAGATTTCTTTAAGACGTACTAGAAACATAATTAGCACTATACGAGTGATTAAAGAACTTACCTTCTCAAATAGATTCTAATACTTGCTTGAGCATTTGATGTATTAGTCTTTCTTTAATCGTAGGTATTCCTAGAGGTCTTAACTTGCCATTTGCTTTTGGTATCCAAACTTGTCTAACACTGTCGGATCTAGCAATCATTGAGGGAAACTTTAATTGATTCTAAGAACGCGGATTGATTAGATTCCGCTAGATTCAATACGTTTTCACCGTCAGTTCCTTTAGTTGTCGTACCTTTGTTTGATTTTGTTTGTTCTGTAAGCTAAGAGAATGTTTTAATCAGATAAGATAGTTTCTAGCAAATTTTTGAATACTTTTCCTTCTCAACTATCTTTATAGATAGTTGAATTTCATCGAAGTTATAGTACTGCTTTATCCTAGTCTTTGCGCTCATAGGCGTTAGGTAGGAGTTTCTTTCTTTCCACATTCCAATAAGTGTCGCTTTGCATATACTTTTAGGTGTCTACTTTAGACCTGTAAGTTTATAACCTCAATTGCTGTTATCCCGAATTTCATAATGTCAAATCGTACTTTTCGGTAACTTACACATACATTATGTAGCAGCTCTCTTTTGATAAGCTCAATAATTTAGATCCGTACATTCGCAGTTTAGTCAGTACACAATTGGACATTCTGACCACGAGTATTTTATAGCATCCCGGATTATCTTTAACCTTATTCCGAAGGGAACTTAGGTTAAAGATAATCCGACTTCATCTGGCTTCATACCTTATATTGCTATCACAATAAGAGGCATGTAGGAGACTTAGATTGTTGGTTTCAGCTCAGCGTGACGGCTTTCATTCCCAACTTCCACTTATTAGTTATCCTAACTCTTTACGAATTAGTCCCTCATTTCACGGGTACACCGCTTATAAAGAAACGTGTAGCACTGACATTCATTTCGTCGACTAGTATCGCTGAGTTTGTCATACTACTTAGTGATATTTGAGTTGGTGATGGAAAAAGCGGAAGGACATCAAATACCTGTAAAGGCGCACCATGTCCATTTCGTTTTTCAATCATATAACACCGCTCATTTTTTTCATAAGGCACTGCTGCAATATCAATGTCATCGTGGGGGTACACATACCATTCTTGCTCCTTAATAAAACGGTAAGGAGACAAATCAGGTAGTTTACCTTGTACAAAAATCTCTTAATACTGCGGCAGTTAAACCTTTTTCTTTTGATGCGAACATAGACATCCTTTAACCCTTTATTGGTAATGGACTGTTCACATACGACTGGCCAGACGGATTGCATCTTCATACTTTTACTCCCCTTTCCATAAATTTGAGCATAAAAAAACGCTCATTTGTAAAGGATTGAAAAATGTAGACATAAAGATGTCTTTCAATAGCTTACAAATAAGCGTATAGCAAAAAGTTGCTGTCTAAGATTTCTCTCCCGCCTGGGTGAGAATAGATTAGTAAAGAGTGATTAACTTAGATTGTTAATACCACGTATTCCATAAAAGATTTTTTTAAGTGTCCCCAATTATTATGAATGATTCAAATGTTCATTATAAAATTTACATTAAAATGATGTTTTGGGTTATATTAATAATCAACAAATAATTAAGAGGAGGAAGTCTAATGAAAAAAAGTAATTCATTGTTTGTTTTATTTTTATTTTTTTTATTATTTTCGAGCTTATCTGTTTCTGCCCAAGAAACAAACTCGTCCAAAATAATGTACCAAGGTGAAAGTGAAAACTGGAAGGGTGATTTTACAATTGAAATTTCGGAGGGGGCAATAACAAAACTGGGGAAGATAAAGTATAAAGGGAAAGATGTTGACTCTGTGGGACAAGTTTCATGTACGTATGAAACAATTGCCGGTACAACATCAACTAAAGCTCTATTAGCAGGTCTGGATTCAATTGATTCACCTATAGGAGAAAAGGGTACTCTTTCAAGTAAATCAGTTATAGGAAATAGTAATTTATATTCCAAAATAGACGTTATTCAAGTGACTGTAAATTGGGATGGGAAAACCGAATCATTTGATTTATACAAATGATAAAAATTGCATGAACTATAAATAGATTGAAAATATATCATCAAATAACACCATTCTCTAATACTATAGAGATGGTGTTATTTTCTTGATCGGCAATTCTTCATTGCAACTTTCCCATAGGATTGAATTATTTAGTCTTTAAAAGACATAGAGTAGGCAATTTCTAAACAACAGATTACCGATATTATATTTAAAATCATAAAATCATAAAATCATGTATGTTTTTAATTTTATTAAAATCAAATAAATATAATTAATTTTTAAAAAGGAAGGAATATTCAGTTTATTGTCTAATTAGTAATGTATGCCATGTATAATTTGGGAAATATGGATGTCAAACCAAGTACCGTACTGTGGCATTGTCATCTCCTTTTTTATTATGATAAAAACTCCTCAAATAAATTTTCAACTCTTATTTTTTATTTGAGGAAACCAAATGAAAAAGGAGAAATTATTCTAAGAAAGGAGATAAGAAATCATTCAAAAAAATTGATGATAAGCTTTACGGGTGTTAAAAAAACATTAGGGAGTGAAATACTATGAAGAAAAAGATATTGTCTTTGTCATTAGGTTTATTTTTATTAACTGGAACTTCCGCTTTTGCTGCAACAGGTCCAATTAATACCACTTCTTCAAATACGACTGTTTATGATTTTAACGATGGTGAAATATCTTCTATGTCTGGGACAGTAACGTCTTATGCTGTCGATACAATTAAATCGAAAAATCTTTTTTACAGAGGGGGAACACTTCTAAGTGAAAATGAAGAAGTTGATTATAATAACCACTTTGTTTTAGCGTACAGCCCAGATTTCAAACTTATTAGAGGGTTCACGTACTACGCTGCAGGTATTCACACTGTAATTCATAATGGAGTAACATATACTCATTCTTCCTCTAAGGTCGTGGAGAAGAATTAAGTCTGTTTCTCATTCTTGGGAAAGGAATCGTTTATAAATTGGTATTTTAGATTTACTCTTGGTTGATTACTTACAGATGTGCTAGATCTGTGAACTTCTTTGGCAAAAGAGTGCATGAATCTTTGGTTAATACCCGTTTTATGGACAAACGTCATGGAGATGGGGAAACCCATCTTCTATTTATATGCTTTTATTATATGATATAGGGAGAATTAATATTCATGAAAAGTAACTGTCTCTATAAGATTATACTTTATTTTCTGCTGATTATTTCTTTAACAGCATGTAACAATGTTAGACAAGAAACACAAGAAACAAAAGAAGCCTTAACTCCTTTCGGACATTCTAGTGAGGATTCATTAAAAATTGGATTTGGCGTTACTTCGGATAAAGCAATATCGAATAAAAATTTTACATTTTCAATGAAAAGTTCAGAAATTTTCAGTCCCGAAATAACTTTAATTAATGATAATCCTGATGGGAATGACTTTTCATTAATCTTCCTTCTAGACTATAAACAAATACCAATAATAACAAACAAAGAGAAAAAACTTATTGTAGAAAAAAATCTAAAACCTGTTTCTGAAGAGAAATTTCAAATATCGTTACCTGAGCTTACAGTTGGAAGACATGATTTTTTAGCATTAGCCATTAGAAATTCAGAAGATATTAATTCAGACAACATATATATGTACAGAAGAGGAACTATAATTGTTGATCAGGATAAAGATGTAGAAATATCTTCAAGCAATTTGGATTCTGAAAAAAGTACAAATCTCCCAGAAGGGGTTATATTTGCATCAAAGGAATTACCAGAAACAATAAATGATAGTGTTATAAATTTTACCAAAGATGATGTTCAAAATTTATATTTAAACTTTCATTCTGTTGCCAATAGAAATTACGTTATATTAACGTTTTTAAATAACAATCTCATTAATGAATCAATAGCAAATCCATACATTTCAATTTTAGAAAGCGGAAATAATCACGTTCCTGTAACCATGCCTAAAAGAAGTCTCGCATCCTATAACGAGTTGTTTTTTGCCATTGTTGAAAACCCATATGACCGTGTTGAGGATGATAATGGTTCATTAAAAACTATCCCTTGGGATGTAAATTTTTCAGATAAAATAATTATCAAATAAATTATATTTTTATCATTAATTCTAACTTAACATTAACAAATGAATATACTTGTTTCGTCGCAGTTCTAACAAACAAATTAATTCTACAATAATTCCTTGGAACAACTATTAGAATTCTCGAGGACTCAAAAACTCTTTTTCAGTAACAGATCGAGAACTTCGATAACTATCTCACGTCTGTATTTCAAAGGTTCTTTCAAGAATAATTTAACTGTTTTCTTAAATCTCTCTTTCGTTAAATAGTTCTCATTAATCGAGTGTTGATATTTCTAGACCATTCTGTGCTGCCTGGCAAGCTTTTTGAATACTAAACCTAACCCCCCTTTCTTTCTTAACGTAGAAAGTGGAATTGCCATGCCATTCGGTCTTCACTTACCATTTCTAAGTGAAGTTTGTAAATATATCCCACAATTGGTTCTCCATCTTTTAAAAAAGCTCCTATCACTATAAAGTATGTGATTGAACGAAGAAATAATCCATGTAATCGATGAATTCGATATTTGAATTATAACCAAAAGAATTTAATAGTTCGTTGTCACTTTTCATTTCTTTCTTCCAAAAACTCATTATTCCTATGTACATTCCTCCTTATTAGTCAACAGATGGCAGATTCGATTTTGCCAACATTTTTTTATTAAAATAGTTAGATAATCCGTATAGCATTAACAAGAAAATATAACAGGACATAGTAACGTCCCTTAAAGCCGAGAGTATTAGGAAGGGATTAAAGGATAGTTCCTATAGTGAAAATCAGGGAGATACAATACAATGGAAGTACCAAAAAACAAAGCTTGTAGTCAGTACTAAAACTATTTTCTAATGGTTTATGCATGGCAGCAATTATCATTGCAGAAGAAAAAGCAATTAATAATAAGACAACAGTTTTCAATTTTATACACTCTTTTTCAATAAAAGGAGCGGATCAATTATCCGCTCCTAAATTCTTAAATACCTCTTGGACCTTTAAAAACTCTTCATCGTCTTTAATGTCCTCTAACCTTGTTGTATTGTCATATTCTTCTGACCCTTCCTATCGCTGTTCCAGCTTCATCTCGGACATAAGCATATTGGATATCATCTATAACGACAACATGGGATACCTTTATTAAATCTAATTGAACAGGTTGAAAAATAAATTTTTTTGCTCCTCCGTCATGACCCTTACCTAGAAAATCTTTGATTTTATCTTTATAGTAATCAAACTAATAATACACTAAGGCATAATGATGAAAATCCCCCGAAATTATAATGTTTTCTTCCTCACTTTTTATCGCGTTCTTTTTCATATACTAACACCTTTTCACCTTGTTTTTATTACGCTTCTAACTCATAAATATAGTTGTCCTCTAATAAATCTTGTTCACGGGCAGATACGTGACAGTAATTAGCTTCACAATGAACAGCACTAGCACGGAGAACAGGCGTACTTGTTCCTACCTGAAAGAAAAATCATGTTTGAAAGGTTCATATGAAACCACCTGGTCTAATCCGCTAGGACAACTTTGGTTAACTCTTACTACCTTGCCTATCACAAAAGTATGTACTTCTTGCTTCTTTTTACGTATAGCAGATGCCAGCTTCACCTACAATAAATTCACAATTTGTAAGAGTAACCGAACTACAATGAGCTAAAACTAATTTATTAGCAGCACAACGGATACTAAAAGCATTTTCTACATTCAAATTCCGATAAACTTCAACTGTTTCACCGATCTTAAATGTTCTTCCTCTGTACCTTTTAAAAAATTGCTCCATACTACAAACATCCTTTTCATTTTTTACATTCAATAATTATTATTGGACGCAAAAAAGCCCTTGGACTGTCTGATTTACACAGTAAACTACCCTGTGTTACACAAACGCCCAAAGGCTAATATTAATCGTCACCGTAGAATCACCCGATAAGAGGATTTACAAAAGAAATAAAAATAATTGAATATATTTATATTTTAAAGGATTAAAGTTAAACAAACAACCTATACTTACACCACTCCTAGTTAATCCCTGATAGTATTAACTGAAGTAAAAGGTGATTGTTCAATTAACTCAAGATATTCATTAAAGCAAGAATTGCAATAAGGAGATCCTTCCCAGATAGTAAATGATTTTCTAATAACCTTGTGACACGTATGACAAATATTCAAATAGTGTACTGTAGCGGTCATTTATAACACCCTTTCCCAATAACATTTAATAAAAGCCAAAGTTACATTAAAAAAAATAGTAGATACATTAAGAATCAGCTTTTTTTGCTGCTCCGTCTTCTTTAAGAAACTGAGTAGCTAGATTTACCATCACTTCATTGAACGTTTTCTTTTCTTTACTTGCGTAATCATTTACTGCTTTAAACAAACTCACAGGAAGATCTATAGAAGTCTTGTGATAGCCACTTATAAATGTCCAATGGTCTTCTTCCAATACAATTTCACCAGCTCCACCCTTTAAAAAAGAACGGATAGTTTCTGAAGAGAAGTTTTGGGGAGCAGAAGTATGTATTTTCATGGAGCCAGCTTTTACGGAAAGAGCTATATAGTCCTCATTTTCACGTACTCGAATGTTTTCTATGCCTCTAAATTGATAAATAAAATCAAGAAACAGGTAAGATAAACCATTTTCTTTAGGTAATAATAGATCCGTGTAACCATTCACACGTTCCATAGGTTGGTGAATGGAATATGTTCGCTTGTATCCAAAATGTTCAGCTTTTTCTATGGGGATCCATTTGGTAGAGGTTAGAAAGAATCCCCATTCACCCTTTTCATTTTTAATAACCCGTGTCTGAAGATGCCCGTCTGAAGAAGTAAATAACTGATAAAGAGCGATGTCAAAGCGACTATGATAAAATTCTGTTCTCAAGCCACGAGTTGGAGCAGTTTCTTCTAGCTTGCCTTTAATTTGGTTTGCAGAATCATGGGGAATTACATAGCGTTTTTGTTCATTGCCATAAGGGATTTCATGGACCTCTATATCAAGTTCATTAATTAATTGATAAATTTTTTGTTTCGTTACCCCTAATTTTTTGGCTAATGCTGCGGGGGTAGTTCCGTCCCTTTTCTTCTTCTTTTTAATCTCAGTAAGAGCATCAACTTCCTCTGGATAATACCTGGTCTTTCTATGGTTTCGATAAGGATCTTCTACTTTTCGTATTTTCCCTTTTTTCGCATAATGGTAGACGGTAACTGTGGAGATTCCAAGTAGTTCAGCTACTTCTTGTTGAGTATAATACTTTTCATTTTTATCGGAAGAATCGAACATAGTTATCTCACTCCAAATTTTCTGATGTATATTGCAACATAGCAATTACGAAATGTACATTAAATTACGCTTATTGTTCTAAAACCTATCCCTAAAATCTTGATTAAAATCCCTTCTCTTTTATTACCTGTGTAATGTTTTAACTTTATAAAAGTATCTGGTCTCATTTCTTTTTTTTGCTCTCCTTTACTGACACATTATGGTTCTAGTACGTCGCAATATCTAGGTTATGTGAAGTAAAACCTATTCAATTCTAAAATCGTACTCAGTCATACCCTGATATAATTCACCGAGTTCTTTTAAAACCTCCTGATAGGACATTCCTCTGCTACTGATTCATAGGTTGGTTGTATAATGTAACCTCTCGTAGGTAATATCTATTGTTCCATTAATATCTTGAAGTACTAGTTCTCGTTCATTATCCATACTACAAGCTCCACATATATGATGTGGGTTTACTGTCAAGCGGTCAAACATTAACTTTTTAACACTTCGCTTTTTTGCTATGCAAGAGCGATGTTGCCCATCTGATAAACCAATATGGCCACAAGCATTTCTGCTTCCTGAAATCCCTGTCCTATTTTCAAAATCATTATTGAGATTCATACTATCAAATATTTCTCTGCAATATCCCACACGGGATTCTTCATAATGATGGGCTTTGCAATTTCTAGAGGCGACAGTGTATTCTTCTTCACTTAAATCAAAAGTACATTTCCCACTCGCTAATTTATGGCAGTCTAATTCACTGAAAGTGAAGAAAAATGATTCTCTTGCTGGGTTGATTAATACTTCAGAGTTATTTTTACTCATCTTTGTTCCCCCTGTGATTCTCTGTCTATTGTTCTTTTAGACTACTTATTTATTGCGTAATATTCACGATCTATACATCACCACTTCTTTTCATGAAAATTTAAATTAGAGTCGTGGAGTGTAAGAGTCTTTTTATTAGATTTCTTTCTATCTAATAGGAATATACGTTCTATTTTACTTGTGCATTATTGATTAATATACTATAGTTAAATCATTACATATATTGGGAGGAAATATAATGCTATCTAACAACTTACAATCTTCCGTAGTACTAGTTGAGTACACTGATACATACCATGAACACTTATCCAACTACCATTTAGGTGAGGATCAACTCCAATTTACCAGTATGCCTTTGGATAAAATTAAAAATCCTAATGTCTCTAGCAATGCTAAACATGTATTAATTCTTGAAAACAGTGTACCCGTAGGTTATTTTGCTTTAGAAGATGGAGAAAAGCTTTTTAAATACAGCAATAATTCTAATGCTCGTTTGCTGACAGCTTTCTCGATTGATTCAAGAAATCAAGGTAAGGGATTAGCAAAGAGCGGACTTCGGCTTTTACCTGAGTTTGTTAAAAATAATTTTTCCGAAATTGACGAGATAGTCCTAGGTGTTAATAAAAGAAATATACCTGCTTATAATCTTTATTTAAAAACAGGATTTGAAGATGAAAACGAACTTTATGAAGGTCCAAAAGGTCCTCAACATATTTTGCATTTGAGAGTATAACAGGAGAGCTATAAAGCTCTTCTTTTATTTATTCTTTTATTTACTAAGACGTAGTATGGTTCTAGTACGACGTAATACTTGTGAGTCCATTAAATACATTTGACTAATGTCTTCAAGAATCCGCTGATTTTTAAGCTTTCGAATTTGTTTATTCTTATTTGTTCTTTGTACTGCTAAGAATAGTGGCATCTTAACCCAATCGCTCACTTTTCTTACATTATCCTCAATAGTGGGTATTTCTCCTGTAAAAGGATTTTTAGATTCCTTTGTGATTTTAATTAGTCGATTGTCTTTTTCTCCAGTTATATTCACGTTTTTAACCCATACGTTCTCATTCTCGTGTAAATAAGCTACATTTAACTTATCGAACATTCTATGTGACAAATTTCCATTATGTTCTGCTTGTCTAATGTCAAAATGATATAAAAAGCAAAAACATCCTTCCATTAAATTTTCCTCTAATTCTGGAATAATGTACTTGGATTTGTCTAGATTTTTAACTTGGTCGTTTAATTCATCAATTGTTGTATCAATAAATCTTTCAGTATGTTTATAAACCCCTTCTTTTTTATAAGGCTTTATATTGAATCCTTCGTTTGCAATTCTAGTGATTCGAACGTAATTTCCTAGTTTTGTCGAAATGACAGGAGGATACATTTTTAAGAGTAACTCCTCATAAATAAGAAAAATTTTCCATTTACATTCATTATTACTACCGTTTTCTTTCGATTAATTTTTTTAGTTTCCCCAATTTTTAATTTCTCTTTCTCCTAAAGGGCTACCTTCTTTTTAATATGAAACTACCCTTATTTTAATAAACTAGTTTTACTAAATTAATCCTTGGTAAACCACGTTTATAGTTGTTGGAGTAGATAATGCTGTATCTATTACTTCCGAAAGTCCTCCAATTGTGCTGCAATTGACCATTTAACAGCGATCCATGCTAATCCCCTTACTTTCTTTTCAACGGGTGTTCCACCTTTTGTTTTGCTAAATTATGGGGTCAACATCCCAAACTGACTCGCAATAATGCTCTGTGTCTGGATGATTAACCTTATGTATAGAAATAGCAGCTGAATTATGATTAATGGCAATATCTACGGACAGACCAGTAGCCATTTCAATACCTGTTCACTGGCTCCACCCACCACCCCCTTCAGCAAAGTTGTCTACAATAATTTCTCTGAATAAATTAAATTGTTGCATCGCTATCCCCCTTTTCTTCCCCTAAGCCTCTAAGCATAATTAATAAAATTACTTTTCTTTGTATGTAAAGAAATATTTGGTATATCTAGATTGTAATATAACATTATTTTATAAGCAATTATAATATGTATTAAAATATAATATAAAATAATAAATATTTAATTTTAACTAAACAAATACCCTATTTTTTTATTTAGGCTTTATATATGTATATTTTTATATTATTATAAAGTTACAACTTAATGGAAAATGTATATTTTTAAAGGTTAGATTATTTTTAAATAAAAGGAGGGTGAATGATTTGAAAGTAATTAAACAAAATGTTCCAATGGTAGATTCGCTAAAAGAGCACCTTCAAAACAAAGAACTAGTTCCATTTCTGCAGCAACATTTAGATGAGGCTGATAAATATAATACTCCCAAATTTCAAAGGTTTACTGATACAGATATGATGGTATGGTTTTTACATCATCAAAGTAATATTGACAGGAAGAAAGACCGTTCTGATAGAACCATTAGGGAATACGAAAAAGAGTTAAGTCTTTTTGTGGAACAGCTAGTGCAATATGCGAATGACATCAATTTAGACATTGACAATATAATAGAAGGTTCTCTTTTCAAATCTCTGCAGACGAGGCATTTAAGACGTTACCAGGAATGGCTGGTTAGCAGAAGCCCTTATGTTTTAAAAAATAAAAAGTACTCTCCTGCAACAATTGAAAGGAAAACGACTATTATAAAATCTTTCTTCTCATTTTTGTACAAAGAAGGCTATATTAACGAACCTATTCATTTCGGATTAAAGAAAGCTACCGTTCGATTGGATGAACGTCCAAATAGAGACTTGGGGCCACAAGAGGTAGAATTCATTCTAGATGCATTTAAAGATAGCAAGCATTTCATTATGTTTTCTATTGTGTACGTATTGGTTACTACTGGCATTAGGAATGAAGAATTTTGCAAGTTGCAGGTAAAGGATTTGAAAAAGGATACTATACTGGGAGGGTATTATCTAGATGTTTTAGGGAAAGGAAATAAGCGGAGACATGTACCTATAAAGTCTAAAGTTATTGATAGTATTAAAATGTTTAGAAATGTTAGAGGGATATTACATAATGAAACTGCAGAACCTAGTGCGCCTTTATTTTGTACAAACTCAGGTAAACCATACTCTCCATCGTATTTATCTCAATATGTTTCAAAAGAAATAAATAAAATGTATATAGAAAGAAAGGGAGAAAACATTAAGGTCACGCCTCACTATTTTAGGCATGCTTTTGCAATCATTTCTCGATTAAATCAAGTGGACGTACACGACATTAAAAGATCACTTGGTCATGAAAGGCTAGAAACAACAGAAATCTACTTATCCAAAGTCTTTGAAAAAGAAAATCATGCTATCCATAGTTGGAAACCTGGTTCACTAGGTGAGTATATATAATAGAAGAAACTCAAAATCACTTTTAATATTAAGGAAAGAGATGTTGAAAAGGACGGGAATGTTTAAATACATTTTACGTCCTTTTTTATGTTTTATTTTTATCTTTAACAATCCTTGGAAACTGGACGCAAAATTTTATTTTTATTAAATTCCGTGAAAAAAATAAATTTACTTTTAAAATGCTGATATGTATTTACATTCCTCTGAATACAAAAGGAGGAATAAAAATGAGCAAAAAAAATGAGCTTATGATTGAGATTGAGAAAAAAAAGGGAGTTAAGATTACTATCAAGATACCAGTACCACAAATATTAAGATTAATATCAATAATCTTAAAAGTTCTTTTATATTTTTAATTAAAATCAATCCAGTCATTAAGAAACGTGCATTCATTTAGTTGTTGCACGTTTTATTTTATTTCACTAATAATATTTATTATTCTATTGAGCATAAGGCTTCTTTTTTATTCTATTGAACTTTATAGAAAAATAAAGTTCAATAAATCCGATAATACAACCCATACTTAAAATCAATGTAATAATCTTTATCAAGTAATTAGGGTGTGCAAAGTTAATAGAGATCATTAAAATACCCAGCATTAACCACACGTCTAATACCTGTTCTAATTCCTTATGCAATAAACTATCCTCCTTTTCCTCACTCATTACGAGGTAATTCGCGTAATACACGAAATAAGTTTTCTTTCGTTTAAATATAGTAGTTTTAAATACTATATAAATTAAAATTCCACTTGCAGTTAGAATACCTGTATACAATGACCTTAAAATAAATTATTTTCTCCATCTGTCCAAAAGTTCCTGAATTGACTCTGAGAAATTGTTACTACCAGTTAAAAATTCATCAATTATATATAACCATCCTGGTAAAGCTAAAACAGTACCCATAATAGTTCCTAAGAGAATCCAATGGCCGTGTATATTCCAAAGAGAAGTAATATTATTAATAAATAGTTCGATAAAAGTCAGAGTTTTTGACTTCTTATATTGATAACGTCTTTTTCGTGATTTTATATCTAAGTTTGCAGCATTATCATCTTGTTTTTCAGTCATAGCGGTTCATCCACCTCTTTTATATGACATGTTTTCTACGTAATGCGTATTAACTCACCTTTACAAAACACACTTTTAAATCAATCATCTTCATCCAATTCGTCTAGCTCGCTACAATCGAAATCGTGCTCGAAATCAGTATCTAATTTACCAAAATCAGTATCTTCAGGATAAAGTTCAATAACTATACGTTCACAATTTATACATCTAAATTCAACTTCTACCATTTTCATTGTGGAATACTCCTTTTCGAATTGTTTATTAAGACTCTTCGATTATTCTCTTTATTTCTTCATATCCACCTTCAATATCTTTTCTTTGGTCATCGTCTAAATCGGATGACTGATAGTGTTCTACAAGATGGTTTAAAATATCCACTAAATCTTCTTTTAGAAAAATGGTCACATTATTCATCTCCGTTTCCTACACATTTTGGTTCAAATGTGTCGCAATATCTACGAACTGCGTCATAAAATTTCTAATTATTTCTAATCCCTTCTTGTGAAAATTTCAACTCTATTGTACCCTTTTAAAGAACAAACGTTCTTGAATATTGGAGGGATGGATCGATGAAAAATAAAGCTATATTGGTTATTGATGTACAGAACGGAATGTTTCCATATGAAAATTCCGTTTATAATGGAAAGGAACTATTAAACAATCTGAAAAAATTACTGATGAATGCCCGTACAACTAATACTCCGGTCTTTTACATTCAGCACAATGCTTCAGAAGGAAAACACCTAGAAAACGGTACGGAAGGGTGGGAAATTCATCCTGAAATCTCACCTGAAGAGTCTGATGTAATAATTCAAAAAGATACACCTGACTCTTTTTTTAACACAGACCTAGAGTCCGAACTGAAAAAGAAACAGGTCAATCATTTAATAATTACTGGCATTCAAACTGAGGTATGTGTAGATACAACTACCCGAAGAGCATACAGCATGGGTTATGATGTAACTCTTATAACAGATACTCACAGTACTTGGGATTCTAAAGAAATCACTGCTCAACAGATAATAAATCATCACAATCAGGTATTACGCTGGTTTGCTGACACTAAAACCTCAACGGAATTCGAATTTTGATTAATTAGGTTGCTATTAGCAGCCTCTTTTTATTTATTCCGTTGTTACGTATAATTTGTCTAGTACGTCGCAATGTTTACGTAGTGTGAACTTATATTTTATTAAATCTTTGGTCTGTCTCGTACAAAGTACACTTAGCATAAAACACTGGCTCTACTTTATTTTCAGCTATTTGAACTAAAGAGGTTTTGTACATCTCGGCACGCTTAGCCTGTTCTAACAGCCATTTAATAGTGTTAATATCACGTTCCTCAATGGTTTGCTCTTCATCATTCTCCAACGAATATTTTAAATCAGTAATTAAATCCTTCGCATACCCCAACATTTTGCACTCTTCCAAAATAACTCCTCCTTGTGACGTTCTTTGTTTCTAGTACGTCGCAATATTTACGAACTACCCGACAAAAGTTACCTTAATTCTTGCCTTAGAACCGTATAGACCTTTTGATTTTAATAAATCCAATGTTAGATTTTGGACTAAAACAAATTCCCCATCAATTAATAATTCTGCTGAATTCACTGGATATTCATTTGATCCTTCATCTAAAACTAACCCTTTGATTCCTGAATAAAAAATATAACCATAAATATACCCGTCTTTCTTTCCTGATTGAAAATCGCTCACTATAAAATTCCTCCTTATTACGTTTTTTGATCCAAATGTGTCACAATATCTACGGAATGTGCCTTAATCGTTCTGCTTGTTTTCATTCATAATCTTCTTCCATTCGTTATCTCCGATAATCTGATTTATATATAACTCGGACGTCTCTTTTATAATGTGTACAGTATCAATATTGTCAATTTCAACATCTACTGAAGCTAAGTCAATGTTCTTAAACGCCTTGTCCTGTAGCCATTCTTTCAATTTGTATTCATTATCCGCTATGTCTGGTTCAACCAGTCCCATTAAAACATTGCAACTAACCTCGAATTTTTAACAAACCTGCAATAAAGCCGATGATTAAACAAGCTAAAAGGGGTCCTACCAACAAAACGCGGAAAACATACGCTAAGCAAATTTCGACATGAAGAAAGCCGATTTTCCCTACGCTAAGGAATTATCGGCTTTTTAGTCATTATTTTTGTCGTGTCACTCTATTTATAAAACCAGTTACATTACCAAGACAACAAGAACCTTGAGGGTTGTTTACTTCGCATCCACATCGATTTGCCTTTATGTGCATTGAGATGTTCTGTACAATGGTATTTTCCTCGGTTTTATTACTTTCTTCAGAAACAATTTTTCTTGTCCATCCAAAACAGTAACAAATTGGCGTATTTTCTTTCTCGTCTTTTTGAAAGACTGGTATTTTCAAATCACTTTTAGTAAATATCTGTTCCTTTTCGTTAAAATACACAACATCACATTCTGAAAAAGAGCAAAATTGATAACTGGTATCTGGTTGCAAATTTGCTAAAGCTTTAGGAAGAAGTAAACTTTTAAGCGTTATTAATTTCATCTGTTTCCCTTTATTTTTACAAGAGGGGCAAACAATAGACTTTTCCTTTTCATTCAACTTGGAACAACAATCCTCCATTTTTACTTATATCTCCTTTTTCTTAAAAATCATTTTTATTCTTTAACCTTCAATAGTCGTAAACTGTTTAGAGTAACTAGTAATGTTGCTCCCATATCGGCAAAAATCGCTATCCATAACGTTAACCAACCAGGCATAACTAATAGTAATGCTACTAATTTAATTGCTAAAGAGAAGGTAATGTTTTGCTTGATGATGGCTAAAGCCTTGCGGCTTAATTTGATAGTATATGGTAATTTACTTAAATCATCAGACATTAATGCAATATCAGCCGTTTCTAATGCTGTATCGGTTCCAGCACCACCCATTGCTACACCGACAGTGGAAGCTGCAAGTGCTGGTGCATCGTTTACACCATCTCCAACCATCGCTACACTTTGATGTTTTCCACGAAGTTCTTTAATGAAATTCAGTTTATCTTCTGGTAGTAAATCGGCTTTAATATCTGAAACACCCACTTGTTTCCCGATGGACGTTGCTGTACGTTGGTTATCACCAGTCAGCATTACTGTTTCAATTCCCATATTGTTCAATTTACTGATGACTGTTTTTGATGATTCTCTCATTTCATCTGCTACTGCAATTAACGAAAGGATCTTTCTTTCCGTTCCTAGCACCATCACGGTTTTTCCTTGGGTTTGCATTTCAGTAATCTTTTGTTTTCTATCACTTTCAATGCTTCCGTGTAATTCCTCAAAAAGATTTGGACTTCCTACATAATACATTTCATTATTTACTTTGGCTTTTACGCCTTTACCAGTAATAGACTGGAACTCTTCAACTGTCACACCATTAAAGTTCAACCCATTTTCTTCTGCTTTTCTCATAATGGCTGAAGCAAGTGGATGTTGTGAACCTTTTTCAATTGCTGCCGTTATGGTCATCCATTCATTTTCATTTCCAGCGTACGTCACGATGTCCGTTACAGCCGGAACACCTTTTGTTAATGTTCCTGTTTTATCAAAGGCAATGGCTTTAAGGGCTCCTGCTTCTTCTAAATGGATACCACCTTTTATTAAAACACCATTTTTCGCTGCGTTTCCTATTGCAGTAACAATTGAAACAGGAGTGGAAACAACCAATGCACACGGACAACCAACCACTAATACGGCTAAACCTTGATAAATCCATTCGCTCCATTCACCACCAAATAGTAATGGAGGAACAACAGCAATTAAAAGAGCCAAGATTACAATAGCTGGTGTATAGTATTTCGCAAATTTATCGACGAACGCTTGAGAAGGTGCTCGTTCTGCTTGAGCTTCTTCTACAAGATGGATGATTTTTGAAAGAGTCGTATCTTCCACTCGTTTTGTTACTTTTACTTCGAGTAATCCTTCTTCATTCAAAGTTCCTGCAAAGACCTCATCATCAATTGTTTTTGTTACCGGAACACTTTCACCTGTAATCGCAGCCTGATTTAACGTAGATGTACCTTTAATAACTAATCCATCCATCGCTAATTTTTGACCAGGTTTTACGATCATAATATCCCCGACTTGAATATCATCAACGTGAACCATCATTTCTTTATTCCCACGTCGAATTAACGCTTCTTTTGGAGCAATATCCATCAATGATTCAATAGATTGACGAGCTTTATCCATTGAATAACGTTCTAATGCTTCACTAATAGCAAATAGGATAACAACGGTTGCTCCTTCACCCCATTCACCAATGATCGCAGCGCCTAAAATGGCAATGGTCATTAGCGTATTCATATCAAATTTTAATCTGCTTAGATTTTTAAGACCTTTAATAAATAGAGAATAGCCACCAATTAAAATGGACGCTGCATAACCAATTGTCGGAAGAAAATGCTCTTCTCCATATTGCTCCCCTAAAAACCAACTAATAACAAGCAATATCGCTGAAATATATACTTTAATGTTTTCTTTTTGCTTCCAGAAAGGCTCACGCTCTACCCTTTGTTCTTTTTCATCCCGAATCTTTAGATTCTCAAAAGCTCCTGCTTTTTCTAATGCTTCAATTGTTGTTGTACCTTTAACATAAACTTTAGATGCTCCAAAGTTTACTTTTGCATCCTGAACACCCGGCAATTCTTTAACGTTATTTTCAAAAATTGCTGCACAATTTGTACAAGTAAATCCTTGAACACGATAAGCTTTCATTTCTTGTTCAGATAGCTTTGCTTGTTGATCAGACATTGGCTTTCACCTCATTTTTATGAGCTAAAGCAATAAGGATTAATTGTTTGATATGTTCATCATCAAGTGAATAAAACGCCAATTTTCCTTCTTTTCGATACTTCACAATCCCTTGTTTGTGAAGGGTTCGTAAGTGATGAGATGCTGTTGCTATAGAAGACCCAATGATATTGGCAATGTCACACACGCATAACTCCCCATCTTGGCATAAGGCATAGGTAATTTTTGCCCTATTTTCATCTGCAAGTGCTTTAAATAATTGGGCAACACTAGATATATCTTCTTTTTGCAATTCCCCTTGTATTCGATTGACTTTTTCTTCGTCATAACAATAAATTTCACAAGTATCTTTATTACTCATATCATCAACTCCATTTCATTCAAATGTTTATTTGAATATATTATACCCTTTTTGTTCTTTTCATTCAAATATTTGTTTGAATGAATTTTAGAAGATCGTTTCAAAAAAATTCTTGTGACAATATCAAGTACCGAAAACGACCGTTTTTGGTTATAAATAGAGAAACTCTCTAAAAACTTCGAAATCCACTAAAATTCATAACCAAAAATATAACCAAAAACTAATTACCAATATATCTATCTATTACCCCTTTTTGGTATAGTTAAGGTATTAAAAAGGGGGGATTCTTGTTGAAATTTGGATATGCACGTGTCAGTACACAAGATCAATCATTATCGTTACAACTTGATGCATTGACTCACTACAGAGTGGACCAGACTTTTGAAGAAAAAGAATCAGGTAAGAAAAAAAACCGACCACAGTTAGATGAGCTTCTTAAAATTTTGCGTAAAGGCGACACGGTGATTGTCCATAAATTAGATCGTATCAGTCGGAGTACCAAACATTTAATTGAACTTATGGAACATTTTGAATCAAATGGAATTCATTTTGTCTCTATACAAGACAAGATTGACACCACAACTGCTATGGGACGGTTCTTTTTTAGAATGTTAGCCAGCATAGCAGAATTAGAACGAGATATTATTAGTGAACGAACGAAAGATGGATTGACGGCTGCTAGAGCTAGGGGAAGAAACGGAGGTAGACCGAAGGTTGATTTAAAGAAAATAGAACTTGCTATAAAAATGTATGATAGTAACGATTACTCTTTATCTCAAATTAAGACGGCAACAGGGATTGGAGCGACAACCTTATATCGTTATCTAGAAAAGAAAAAGATATCTAGCAAGGAGTTGTAGCATGAGAGGGAAAGAATTACTAACAGAAGATCAAAGAACGGAATTTGTACGAATTCCAGACGATATGAGCGAAAGTGAACTAGAAACTTATTATACTTTTTCACAATATGACCTTGAAATTATTAAACGACACAGAAGAGATCATAATCGTTTAGGCTTTGCTGTTCAATTATGTGTTCTACGTTACCCAGGATGGTCCCTTTCAGATGTTGGACCTATACCAGATTACATAATCCAATACATAGCTAGACAAATAAATGTTAATCCTAATTCATTTTCTTTATATGCCCAACGAGAGCCAACTAAACATGAGCATATGGAAGAAATCCGTCAAGTTTATGGTTATCAAAATTTTTCGCTAGGGAACTACCGCAAGGTAGCCCAGTTTCTGTTGAATCATGCCCTTCAAAATGGAAATTCAATGTATCTTCTTCGTACAGCACAAGAAGAACTACGGAATCAGAAAATTATTCTCCCTGGTATGACTACTATAGAAAGACTTGTTTGGGAAACTCGTCAACGAGCAGAGGAAAGAATTTTTAAATCATTAACTTGTACTCTATCTAAATGGCAAAAACAAAAGTTAGATAAACTTATTGATCCATTTGTAGACAATAGAAAAACCCCCTTAGCATGGCTTAGAGAACTTCCCGGCCAATCTTCACCTGAAGCCTTTTTAAAAGTAATAAAGCGCTTAGAATATATTCGAGATTTAAAATTAGAAATAAATTCAGAACATATCCATCCCAATCGTTTACTTCAATTATCTCGTATTGGAGCAAGGTATGAACCACACTCATTTCGAAGGTTTAAAGATAAAAAGAAATATGCAATTCTCGTGGCATATCTTGTGACTCATAGTCAGGATTTAATTGACCAAGCAATTGAAATTCATGATCGACAAATGATGATCTTGCAATCAAAAGGACGTAAAACACAAGAAGAAATGCAAAAAGAAAATGGAAAAGCAGTGAATGAAAAAGTCGTACATTTTGCAGATATTGGTTCAGCACTTATCCAAGCACGAAATGAAGGGCTTGATCCATTTAATGCTATTGAAAAGATTATGCCGTGGGATAAAATTGTTTCTTCCGTCGAAGAAGCTCAAAAATTAGCCCGACCGATGGATTACGATTATCTAGATTTGTTAGAAAATCGTTTTTCTTATCTAAGAAAATATACTCCTACTTTTCTTAAGTCTTTTGAATTTCGTTCTACACAAGGTACAGAGCCACTATTGCAAGCCTTAAAGACGCTAAATGAAATGAATGAATCTGGTAAAAGAAAAATTCCAAATGATGCCCCGGTAGATTTTATTCCTAAACGTTGGAAGAAGCATGTTTATGGTGATGATGGAATAATTAACCGACACTATTACGAGATGGCTGCACTAACAGAGTTGAAAAATCATATTCGTTCAGGCGACATATCCGTAGTCGGTAGTAGACTTCATAAAGATTTTGAAGAGTATCTTGTTCCTAAAGAAGATTGGACAACAACTCGTCTTACGGATACTAAACTAGCCGTTCGTTCATCGGCAGATGAATATCTTGAGGAAAGAAGAAAGTCACTAGCTCAACGCCTTACATGGGTTTCAAATAATCTTGATTCTTTAGAAGGAGTAAATATCGAAAAGGCTAAGATCCGAGTGGACCGTTTGGAGAAGAATACACCCGAAGAAGCGAGAGCTTTTAGCCTGTCTTTATATAATATGTTGCCAAGAATAAAGCTCACTGATCTTTTAATGGAGGTAGCACACTGGACAGGATTTGACGAAATGTTGATACATGCCTCAACCAATCGCCCGCCAAAGGGAGAGGAAAAAGTTGTTCTCATGGCTGCTCTCATGGCGATGGGAACTAACATAGGACTTACTAAAATGTCAGAAGCGACACCAGGAGTTACTTATCATCAAATGGCTAATGCAGCACAATGGCGTTTATTTGATGATGCCATAAGTCGTGCACAAGCGACATTAGTAAATTTTCAACATAAGCTTAAACTAGCTTCCTATTGGGGAGATGGAAGTACCTCTTCTTCTGATGGAATGCGCGTACAGGTTGGTGTTTCATCGTTACATGCCGATGCCAATCCACACTATGGGTCTGGAAAAGGGGCAACCATTTATCGATTTACCAGTGATCAATTTTCAAGTTTTTATACGAAAGTCATTAATACTAATGCTCGTGATGCTATCCACGTTATTGATGGATTACTTCATCATGAGACAGATTTAAATATTGAAGAGCATTTTACAGATACAGCTGGCTACGCCGACTCAGTATTTGGATTGAGTCATTTACTAGGATTTCGTTTTGCACCAAGGCTACGTGATTTAGCTGACTCTAAGCTATTCACCATCCAAACGCCAAATGAATTCCCAAAACTAGAAAATATCCTCCGTGGCCGTATTAATACTAAGATTATTCAAGAGAATTTTGATGACGTATTGCGTGTAGCTCATTCTATTCGAGAAGGAAAAGTGTCTGGTTCACTTATTATGGGAAAATTGGGGTCATATGCGAGACAAAATAAACTTGCAACTACTTTGCGAGAAATGGGGAGAATCGAAAAGACCATTTTTATTTTGGATTACATATCTAACGAAACACTACGCCGTCGAATTCAGCGAGGACTAAATAAGGGGGAAGCCATGAATGGGTTAGCAAGAGCCTTATTCTTTGGAAAACGAGGTGAGTTACGAGAACGGGGAATACAAGACCAACTACAACGTGCAAGTGCTTTAAATATTCTAATAAACGCTATTAGCGTATGGAATACCGTTTATCTTACAGAAGCAACAAAATTATTGAAGGAAAAAGGGAATTTGAGAGAAGATTTACTTAAACATGTTTCTCCGTTAGGATGGGAACACATTAATTTTCTTGGTGAATACAACTTTGATACAAGTAAAGTAGCAAGTCTAAATGCACTACGCCCTCTTATTCAATAATACTAAAAGCCGATGATTCCTTAGCGTAGGAAAAATCGGCCTTCTTCATGTCGAAATTTGCTTAGCGTATGTTTTCCGCGTTTTGTTGGTAGGACCCCTAAAATCAAAAATGGACTAATCCAACCTATTAAAAGTTGTTTTACAAGAACCATATTCCCATTATTATACGCTTGAATAATAAAGTAGCTGATAACTAGCGATCCAGAGAAAAGCAGTGGATAGAAAATTTTTTTCATTTTGGTAATCTCCTTTTTTTATAGTAATCATTTCGGTGATGCCTTCATGAGTAATTGTTTAAATTTGAAGTAAATAATCTTCTGACATTATAATCAAACCAACATACAGTTCTGGCTTATCACATAGTGAAATTTGTTCTTTAATGCAATTGATGAAAGCTTCAATTGTTTGCTCTTCTATATCGAATTTTAGAAATAGCGAGTGTGCTTGATTAATGATTTTCATTTGTGTCTGTTTAAAATATGGTTCTACTCCATCTAAATTTCTGTTTAAATAAAGATTAAAGTCTGCATAGTCTAGTAGGTTATTCAGTAATTTGTATTTCCACTTATTTAACTCCATATCAGTCTTCATTATTTTTCCTCCTTATTTCACTTTTTGTATCAACTGTGACGCTGTATCGAAGATCTTTCTAATACTCTTCAACAGAACATTTTCTTACAAAAGATGATTCATTCAAAACTTTATTCATAGCATTTTCTGCATTTTTCTTATGTTTAGCATCTTCCTTATTTTCTGCTTTAATTAATGCATAATATGGGTCTACCACTTCCAAAAACTTCATATCCATTCTCCTTACCATTTCATTTAATTCAAGTAAGATACTGTATAAAATAAATTTTCATTGTCTAGAATGTAACTAGAGCCGAAAAGCAGTCCTAGGAAGCCTGTTGATTATGCCGATCTAGGCTCTTATATGTATTAATATTCGCTATTTGAATAACCACTACTAGTAACAAATCCTTCAATAGACCAAATTCCTTTACCTGATGTTTTTGCCTGTTCTTCTGCATTTTGTAATTCATCTAAATACCGTGTATTCGGTGGGAATACGTAGCCTACTCTAGCAAGACCATTCTCAACTAAAGAGGTTTGGAGCATCTTACCGTCCACTCGTACATACAATAAGGTTCTACCATACCGGTCTATTTTTTCACCTACATCAAACTCACCTGTAATTTCTCCCCTCCCTATTAAACTCTCTGCAAATTCTTTGGCTTCTTTTGCAAAAGGTTGAGGTTCCCCATTATTCTTCTCATCTTTCATTTCGCTGGAGTCTACCAATAGAAGTCGTATTTTTACGGTTTCTCCTTTATTTGGACCTTCTAGAAATTTGGCAGTGAAAGTGTCCCCATCATATAGTGACTTAAATTCCATCTTATATTGCTCTGTTGTCCCTTCAGAATGAATAATCTCATTAGAGTTTTCTGGTTCATTCCCTGTTACTAATTCTTCGATATTTGTTAAGCTATCGTTGATCAGTTTATCAGCTTGGTTCTTTGCCTCATCCTTTACAGATATAATCGCTTCATTGATTTCTATTTCTACCTGGTTTGATAGCTCATCAGCAATTTCTTCTTTAGTAGTATCGGAGCAGCCAGCCAATATTAATAAAATGAACAAAATATAAGTTCTTCTCATCCCCATTAGTAACACACCTCCTCTTTACTTTCCGAACAATATTAATTGTTCATTTAGTTATAAAAATTCAATATATTTATTACTTTTAATAATCATTTCCGTTGCGGGTTTTTCTTTATTAAATTCATTTTTCTTTAGATATCCATAGGCTAGTATGTTTCTGCCTACAAGCTCGGCATCTTTATAAGTAAAGTGGTGGAAGTACTTTTCAAAGACAACCAATGAAAAATATGTGTCTTCTATAGTATCCAATTTTATAAACCATACTTTTTCTCTTCTAATTACTTTTTCAATGGTACCGTGAATAAAATAAGGCAAATCTAATGTCATGTTCTCCCATAAAGCTTTATGGGCGTCCTTGCTACTTCTAATAAGTTCAGATACGGGTACTTTACTCCCTTTTACAGAAATGATAATACTGGCCAATAAATCAGGCTCAACAGTAGTGAAGAGTTTCTTCACGGTTTTTAGTGAACCAATTGACTTCGGGGTGGGAGCGGTTGATTTTAGTACCTTTTCGTCTAATTCAGCTACTTCTTTCTCTTCATTTGACTCCCTGTTTATCACTCGTGGTTCATAATCAGGATCTATAGTATTCAAATTCAATCTAACCAAAATCTCTCTAATACCCTGCTTCCCATAATCTTCTTGGTATTCATTAACCTTGGAGAGTGCAGCTGCGAAATCAAGATCCTTACCGAAGCCACACGTTGCTTTATGTATAGACTCACCCTTACCGCTTGTTTTAAAGTGAGCTGCCACACCCTGTCTTTCAGGTATATAAATTACAGGGGCTCCACAAGACTTATCCATACACTCTAGGCACTTACCGTGAAGTTCTTCATCATAAGATTTAGCAGTAATAAGTTTTTTACTATGCATTAAAATGGCTGAATGCAATTAAATCACTCCTTAAAAGAATTGTTAAATCATTGTTCTTCCGAATTCATCATTTCTTTTTCATAAGGTTTTAGCTTTCCGGTTTCAATCCATGATATAAAAACAGCATCTTCCGCAAATATTTTTTCTCTCTGTGCATTTTTAATTTCTTGAAAACTACCCCAAAAATGCAGGAATCTTTTATTGACTGTCCACTTTAAGGATGAATACACTCTGTAGCTTGCTTCAAATTCGGACATATTTATTTTGTTCACTTTAGCGTCACTTCCCGATAAAGAGAGAGTTAAGTAGGTTATCAACCGTTTGATAAGGAATGTTCATGTCCACTTTTATTCTCTTCAGTATAGATATTTTGATAATTGAATAAGGAGTGAGTCTCTTTACAACTGGGAGTGCAATACATACTTGAAAACTCATTTTCAGTATTGAACTGAAAAACACGGCCACAACCAACACAGTCTTTAGTTTTTATATTGCCTTTTATCATGATTTCCCCCCTTAATTGGATTGATTTACGTTTACAGTAACCCATAAATAAGAATAGACGGAGTGTACAACAGACTTGTTAATATCACGAGTAAAAGGGTCGTGTAAATGACCATGGAAAAAATGTGAAATTTGATTCCCCATTAAAAGTGGATTGTAGGATTTAAACCCCCTATGTGCATCATCCAAATTCATGTCTCCGTACGAGGGGTTTGAATGACTGATAAATACATCAACATGTCTATCTCCTAGCTCTTTTATAAACATTTCGCACTCAGATTCGGTATGCTGACCAACGCCATCACTTTTATAAGTAGGAGCTCCTTCAAATCCAGCAAACGTTATTCCATTTATTATTTGTATTTTGCAATGCATATTTACTACTTCCGTGTCTTCGAAATTTTTAGGATGGCAATGGTTACCAAAGACACCTAGCTTATTACACTTATATTTTTTATTTATTTGACTAACCGTTTTAGATTGAATATCTCCTAGTAGTAGTACAACGTCTGGCTCTACATCGGGTAATTTTATTGTGGTTCGAGTGTCTGCAAATGCTAATATCTTAAGTTCCATTGATTTATCTCCTTCGACTGCTCCATGAGCGTGTTTTAAGTTGCTTATTTATTTTCACTAATTGATAAAACCTTATAGACTTCTTTGTTGGCAGCTGGAGCATATTCCGTTTGTGCTCCTTGAACATATACATAGCCAGCTACTGAAATAGAGATAATAAAGAGAATAAGAGACTTTTTTATCTTTTGTTTCATCATTAATCACCCCGCTATGGCTAGTAAGCCATTATTAATAGCACCACTTGCCCCCTTTCCTTTATGAAAGATGAGCGTTGTATTTGTTTCTTTACAGAGTTCTCTAACTAATTCCATCGTAATATGTCCCACGGATCCTAGGAGCAGCACAACACAATCTGCCTTGTCGATGAGTGGTCTAAAAACACTTTTTACTCCTCCATTTCGTGCTTTTCCTGAATGAAACAATACGTCGCACCCTTTTTTGTTGCCGATTGTTTGAAAAGTCTTTTCTTGATTACCACCAATAATTACAATAGTGCTTTTATTCATCTCAAAAACTCCCTTTTATATTATTTATTAAAGTTATAATATAATATTACTTTATAAATGTAAACAATAATATAAGAAGTATCTACTTTTTGGGTGCTTTAAGGAAAAATCCCCCATTTAAAATTAACTCCATAGTTTCTTTTATTTCTTTTAGAGAGGTTTCACTTGTTTGTATCAATCCTTGTACTTTCTCTTCGACTAATCCTTGAAAATCAGCTAAGGAATACTCATCGATGATACATAAAACTGGAATGCCTTCTTTATTGCATGAAGTAGAAATACATTTTAAATCTCTTGCAATGGTTTTAGAGAAGTAAAGGACCAGGTTTAATTTTTGGTTGCCCAGCTGCTTTGACTTTTCTACTTCCTCTATCCAATCCCTATGTGTACAAAATATTTGATTACTCTGTGGGAATAGAAGAGGCATGAGTTCCTTTAAAAATAAATTTGGATTCGAATTATTTTCTATAAATAAAATATTCATAATACGTGTAACTCCTATCAACAAAAATACCCCTCAAATATCACATATCCAAAAGTATGGAATGTGTATATTTGAGGGGTACACCCTTTTAATTATTTATTTCTTTTATTATACCAAACTCAACTACTCTTAATCTACAAGAATTATACTTGTGGAAAAACGTTAGGTATTAAAATAGAGAGGCTGACCATTATGACTGAAACCATAAACAAAGTTTTGGAGCGCCGATAAAACTCAGGATGCTTAATTAATTTATGACCTAATTTAAACATTAGACCGCAGGCTAAACTGATTACTCCTAAGTAGACTGCTGTGTAGCTCAGTGAGACTATAAATTCGTTAAACAAAGAATCAATATCATTCGTATTCCTAATAGATAAAATTAATATAGGCAGCCCTCTTAGTAATAAAAGAGAAACAAAGGACCAGAACATAGAATTTTGACCTAGTTTTTGCCACTGACCATTTTTAAAAATAGCGGAAAGGATCATCATTAAGGTTCCGAGAACAAAAATTGCTGTTAATGCAATAATTCCCCAGCTATATAACTTTACGCCCAATTCAGTAGAAGATGATATAAGGCCGTCAGTATTAAATTCTTTATTAGGAGTAAATTCTCTACTTCCAAACTTAGGTATATTGGATATGGCACTTAAAAGTGTTGTATGCATTTAAAATCCCCCTAAAACAGTTCTTGGTGTTGTAAAAAGATTTTCTTTTCTTTTATATCCCATATAAGCTCGCCATCTACACAGGGTAAGGTAACATTAAATTTATATTGCTTTTTAACTTCTTTGTAAACTTTTGTTGAAAAAGAGTACCATTGCTTTTCCGTGCGAGGACCGACTATAGGACAAGCTATGACCTCTATAAAGTCCTCTATAGACAAAGTTAAATCTGCTTCGATTACAGACAGTCGAAACTGATGTCCTCTAACGGACAAAGAATTTGTATAGTCTGCGAATGGCCTCAATACTCTAAATGATTCTTTAAATGAATTTAAAACAGTATAACTCTTCGGATTTTCAAATTTTGGGAAATCAATCTTAATGGTTACATCCACAAAATCTAAATCGAATTCTCCTTGTTCAGATATATTGATTTTCATGACAAAATTACTTCTCAGTTCTCTAACACTAGACTTAATGGTACGTTTGAGAGTTGTTAATTGTTTTTGTAACATTTCATAATAAGAGTTAGTAATCGCCATTGGTTCACCCGGTACACCAGAACACCTAACGATAATTATGCCCGTTTTTTTCTTGTATTCTAGTTCAATTTCATTAAGAATGACTTGTTCTGCTTTCGCTAAAGCAAAAACTTTATTTTGTTCATTCCTTGAAAACTGTGAAATTTGTATTACTTCATCCAAATCACTTTTCATTTTAAGTTTGCCTCCTAATAATGGCACGGATATGTATTATTTTAATATTCTTCCATAAGGATAATACATATCATTGTACCTAATCAATCAAATGTTTCAATAAAACTAAAGAATGGTAAAATAAAGGATAAATTACCTACTAATTATATCCTTTCTACTTGATACTTATTTAACCATTAACAAATACCGAGTAGAAAGGACCCAATTTTGCAATTGGTATCCTTTAAATAGGGCATGGTTAAGATGCAATTGAGCTATAATCCCTATCTGCGCCCATATCCCCATAATTATGTTCCTCTATTGCAAAATGCATTGATCTTTCTTGAAGAAGATCGATAGCTTTAGCAATCACATGATTTTGCTCGTTTCTATCTACTAACATGGACAGAATGTCACCTTTATTAAAAGTTCCAAATTCAATTGCATCCACCCAAGCTCTAGCGCTTCCATCACTTACATGAAGATAGCCTTGTTCCTCTCCAACTACTTCTATGACCCATAGTTGTTCACCAAATTTATTATCCAAAATACGTGTATCTGCTTTAGCTGCTAGTCTTTTATTTACAGAAACAGGAGTAGGTTCCTCTTTCCAATCATCCATAGATAACATTTCGTTTTCTACTTCTTCATTAGAAAGAGGCGTTATACAATCGTTATGAATATGATTGATTTGGCTTAAGAAACTAGTTAAGAACTGTTCTTGTTCTGTGTTTAATTGAGATGCTATATATTTTACTGGCTCTTCCACAGTGCTTTGTGAAACCATACTTTCATTAGATTCCTGTATTAGCGGTTGAACAGTTAATGCATGATAGCCCCATAGTGGTTGTACTTCTACTTGGTTCGGAAGCTCGAATTTTGCAAAACTATAATAAAGGGTTTGTCCCATTGTCATAAAAAACAATAAACTCTGTATTGCTAATTGTTCAATCAAGAAAATCATTTCTTTTCCTCCCATATTTTGATTGTTTTCAACTCATATAATTTAGTTATCCAAACAAATCGAATGCTAATTGTCCGTCAGAAACTGCTGTCTTTTTCTTTTTCTTTTCTCTCGCTTTATCAAGAGATATAGAAATGATAGGAGTACTAGACTCTATTTCGCTGTTAGTCTCTTTTGCTAGTTTTGACTGTTTGTTCAAGTTAGTTTGTGGTAAACATAGGTGTCTTAGTATAGCTCCATCTGAAACGATGTCTCTCTCAAATCCAAACGCTTCCACAATATCTATTTTTAAAGTTTTCCCATTCCAGACAAAGCCAGGAATAAGTTTTTGCTCAATATTGTCTGCCAAGACCTCTATTCGTTCTAGCATACATTGCTTTGTAACTCCCTCTTTGATTTCACGGGTTATCCAGTCTTCAAATTGTTTTAAGAGAGATGGCTTTTTCTTTTTACCAATGCCAGCAAGTAATTCTCTAGCCCGGTCAGAGCTTTGAGCTATCCAATCCTCTGCAGAACCTCTTAATGCACTCCCACCTTGCTTGACGCTTTGAATTAGCATGGATTGTAAATCTCCATCATCCCCAAGCATTGCTGATAAACCATCACTTGAAATTTCGCCGTTAATGGCAGCTGTAGCTTTATTTTTCTTAGCAATGATTTCGGCCATATATTGCTGAAAACTATCTTCATATGCTAAATAGAATAGTCTACATTCTTCAGTTTGACCGATGCGCCATGCTCTTCGGCTAGATTGATTGATAGTGAATAAACTCCAAGAGAATTGATAGTAAATTAAAGTAGGCGTACATAACAGATCTAATCCCGTCTTCACTAATTCTTGTGAAACAATACATACGTCATAATCTTCATCTTCTATTTTCTTCTTTAACCATTCACTTCTGGAGTTGGTTTTGGTACTAGACGTATCTAATATGCAAACTTTGGCTCCAATTTCCTCTAGTTTTTGTTTAATCCTTGGTCGAATGTCTCTCCCCGCCACTGATGATCCAGTATCTCTTACATAGACGATAGACTTCCTGCGCTCTTCCATTTCTCCAGTTATGATTTCTTGGAGTTTTGCTTCTTTCGGTAGTGTAATATCTTCACTAAGATGTTTCGCACTCCATATAAGTTCGCGTACTCCATTTGTCATCTTGTAGTATGCGTCAGGAAAAGTAAAAGGATTGTCAGGGTAAGCAATACCATAATCAGTCATTGGTAAATAAAGCATTTGACCATCTTCCCTAGTATCAATTGCTTCTTCAAAACAATAGATCATTTCTTCATATGCCTCTTTTAACTCGGGAGACATAGGAACAAATATAGTAGGTGTATTCACAAGCTCCACTGGATCCGGCCACACATCTTTCAAGCGAACATTAATTATATTTTGGATCATGTATTTGCCGAATATGAAAGGTGAAATGCCTGGCACTACCTTTTGAGTTCTTCGATTATCTCCACCTCGAGAATGAGTATTTGTTTGTTCAATCGCTTCACCTTTTGATGTATAAATGGTTTCTTCGATATTGCCAAACTCGTGATTAAATCTAGTGACCTCTTGATATTTATATCCACTCTCTACCATCATTTGAGGAAATAGTCTCCAAAGAAGATAATATATGTCCTCTGCCTTACCCCCGAAGAGCGTACCTGTACCAGCTACTACTTTTTTAGAGGCTCCTACTAAAGATCCGAGCGCATTCCCCTGAGCAGTATTACCAGACTTTAATTCATGAACCTCGTCTACAATTGCCATATGGAACCACCCTTTCATCTTTCGACGGATGTATTCGATTGTAGCAATTCGACGCGGTAAGCCTGTTGCTTTAGGGTGTTCTGGCAACTCACTTTGTATTTGTTTATATAACTTAGGATTTTTTTGTTTAATTGCGTGCGATATACGTTTTTCATGAGCTGTCCATTCTTTGAAGGAAGAAAACCGTTGAGGAACTCTTCTAGTCCATAAGGAATCTCCACAATGAGAACAAAACGCATTTGCTGGCTTTACTCCATTTTGTATTCGTCTACTCTCTCCAAACTCCTCAGCAGTCATATTGTGAGTAAGCTTTTCCTCCACTTCAAATCCATCTGCATTTATTCTTGATATAACTGCTTCTATGGTTTGATGCGGTTTCCCACAATTAGAACAATAAATACCTTTTTTATAAGAGCTATTAGCTGCTTTCTGTATTGCTGTTACCTTATGTTGGTATTTTACAGCTGGAGCAATTTTAGAATCACCGCGCATCGCAGTAAAGGAAATAACAAAAAATGTTGGAACTAAGGGTTTTTGTCTTCCTTTTGCTACCCACTCCCGATGATAAGCAATTAACTTATCTGCCTTGTCTATTACAAAAATTTTGGCATGGGGTAATATTTCTCTGATTTCACTTGGCCACTTACTTGTTAGGGATGGAGGGCACATTAGGCAAACATGGTATCCTCTCATTCCAATTGAATGGTGGTAACCTTCACTAATAGCAGTCATCATAGCACTCTTACCTGTGGACATTTCACCCTGTATTATCACGGCTTTTTGTTCTTTAAGCCTTTTGACCACTGCTGTTGAACTGTGTCCTTGTACAGGAAAAAGCTCTCGTGGAAAGGAAGAAAAATGTTCTAAAGAATTATGCTCTAATGGATTATGTGTAGGTGTTACTGATTCAGATAGTTTTTTAACCATTGCTTCATTGTAATTTAACAAGTACGTAGTTAACTCTTCTGTTTCTTCTACTTTCTTCCCATCACCTTGACGAGGAAAAACTATTTTCTTTTCTATTAGCAACCGTTCTATAAATTGGTCGGCTGCTTCTTCCGTAAGATCTAAAGAAAATAAATCAACACCCTCTTGAAACAATTCACCATCATAGTAAATCTCATGTTTTATCAGATGTTTGCTCTGAATTAACTCATGTAAAACGGTCTCTTTCCATTCGGGCAAAATATGAAGTCCGAACTGAGATCCACCTAGTAACTGAGCTATATCATTGGCTGGATTTCCCCCTATTGATAAAACATATCCACTATTATTAAGTATTGATTCGTGTACTATAGCAAGAGCTTTTCGAGTCCTGCTAAGAGTCATGGGATACATTTCGTATTTACCTTTTTCACTAAAGAGGTATTTTTCTCTCTTAAATAAATAGTTAGTATTAGTTTTTTCACCATTACCAAAACTAATGCCTCTACTCCCAATATCAATGGATGCTTTAATGGATTGTAAAGCAGAATCGCTACCACTGATGATGGTAAATAACAATTTTTCACCTTGACCTTTGTTTCCTTCAAGACTAGCTAAGCCATAGCAAAGAACCTCATGGTACGCTTCTTTTAAAAATACTTGAAGCATTTTAGGGTTATCTTCTGTTTCTTGTAAGTATTTAGTCATAAAATACACTCTCCTTAATAAAAAAAACAATTTAAACCAGGCATCGAATAAAATGCACAGTTAAATTGTTACTCCTCATAAATTATCTTTGATAATTCATATTTTCATTTGTTATTTTTACGCTACACTCTTGTTTTGTTCCACATCTCTCATTCCGTTTAAGGGCATACAAAGAGCTGTTGCTACCCGTTCAAAACCTGCTATTAATGAGCTAGCAGTTTCTTGAATCATAGTACCGTATTTGATCAAAGATTCTCCTTTATCTTTAGACCAACCGTAAACATACTCAAATGAGTAATTACTTGTGTCTAGGCCAAAGTAGGAACAAATGATAAAGGCGGTACCTTCTGCAACACATTCTTTCTCTTCTTTTGATGATTTAGTATCATGACGATGAACTCTGCTATGAACCAATTCATGCACAGCTGTTTTTGCTCGATGGTTAATACTAAGGTTTTGATCGACCATTATATAATGTTCCACCCTATTGTAATAACCACAAGCCCCCTCCGCATCTCCGTTCTTTAATGGACAATTATCTTCAGAAGCGAGTAGCTTAACCCATTCAAATATACGAATAGCTTCTTCTGATTCTCCAGTTAGTTCTAGTTTATAATCATCAATAGGTAGAGGATCACCATCTGTTTGTGATACATCAAAAACTGGTACACTTGTATATCCAATTAATTTAGATTCCTCGATTCCTGAAGCTTCGTCTATCTCTTTAATAATACGAGGTGCTAGAACACGCAATGCTTTCTCTCCTTTACGCACAGAACGGTTTAATTCTTTCCATTTTAGAAAGGAAGCAATAAATCTAGCATGTGGCATCTGAGCACGTATTAACATCATATTCCTAAATGAATAGGTTGGTATTAACGACTGCATAGCTAACATAGCTTTAAAAGCTTCAGGTTCATATTGAAAATTTAGTACCCCCGTTTGAAGTGTATCCAGTAATACTTGGACCTCCTCTTGCATTTCTTCGGCTGTTTTTCGTTTGTACGAGGTTTTAGCCATTAATTAACACCCTTTCCCAAAGTTTTATATATTTTTTTCTTACAACAACAAAAAAAGCCTTTGGAATGATTGTTTATATAGCGTAAAAAACACTATAAACACAATTAGTCCAAAGACTTTATATTAATCGTCACCGCAGAATCCCATAAGAGGACTTGCAAAAAAAGAAAGAAAAAAATATTACATTTATTATAACTCACACAGGAAAGAAAAACTATAATTACTGTTAAATAATTGAGACATTTACATTTTCCTCTTCTATAGGTAAGTGGTAATTGGAGATTCCACTAAACTTCAAGCCGTTACAATTAAATCCTCTTTGAATAAAACTTTCTGCAATGTTCTCTGCGTTTGATACACCTTCAGTAAAATCTAAAGTCCTGGTCATGTATGATTCATGGTGAATAACCAAAACTTCCACAGGCTGCATGGGTTCTTCTAAATGTACAATTAAGCCAAATTCATAACCTTTTATTTCATCTAAGCTAATATAATCAATCTTTGTGATATTTTTCATTTTTCATTTCTCCTTTTTCTGCAAATTGACCAATAAAAAAAGCCCTTTGAATACCAATATGTAGAAATCTACATAAGGCTCCAAAGAGCGTAATTAGTCAGCACCTGCGGATACCAAATGGGTATCGCTTTTAACAATGTCATTATAACATTTCAATTATAAATTGAAAAGCCAAATTTCGACAGGTTAAAGTATGCAAAAAATTCTTGTTTATCCTCGGTCAATATGATTTATTAACTAACTTTCTAGAAATCGGAGAAATCATATGACTGTTAAAAATCATTTTTTCACCCTTCTCTAGGGAGTTAGGAATAAAATCAACTTTCATATTTTCAATATACAATGGTTCATCTCCGTTTAAAATATCGCACATGGAATCAGAACGAATAGCTCCTCGGTATTCAAATGCTATATCCAGATCACTACCATGATTGTGTGTTCCTTTAATTCGACTTCCTACAATTGCAATATTTTTTAATTCAAAATATTCGTCTATAGGTGCTAACCTATCCGCAATATGTTCTCTGACGATTTGAAAAATATCTTTGATCATTATTTGTTCTAGTCCAATAGTGTTCATATCACTAACTCCCTTTAATCTAACGTAAAGAATAAACTCACTTACTTTTTTTATTATGGCCAACTTCAAATAAATATATCTCTCATTTCTCCGACATATCTATATTTGATATTTAGCTTATCCTTTGATTTTAGGAGTTCTTTTTCTGAACTAAATCCTATTGCATTTTGATTTTTTCTCTGGTCAAATGTCTTTGCTATTAGGAAAGTTCCTACAATATCTCGATGGAAATTATCAATTGTTAATTCAATGATTGGAGTATTCACCATCATAAAAGCATAACCATCAAATAAGATATTAACTGAATCAAAAAACGTTGCAAATGATGGACAGATTGAGTTTAAATTATTTTTAATAAATGTTTCTCTAGACATATCACCTAAAGGTTCATAAGTAATTATATCCTCTATAATTTCCATACTCTCATTTACTTCTATTTTCAAAAAATACTCTAATTTTCTATTCATCATAACCACAACCTTTTATTAAAATTGGTCTTACTAAATTTATAAACTCACTCATAGCAGCATGAATCCGATCCTTTTCTTCTCCCCCTGGATAAATGTTTCCTCCGATACCACATACTAAATAATCACTAGTCCAGCGAAGCTGTTTTAATTCTTTTATTACATAGCTTTCAAATGCTCTAGCGACCAGTTCTACATTTGAACTCCAGTACTTTCCGAGAATCCCTTTATCCATTTCTATTGAACTTTGTAAAAGAGCCGAATGGTTTACAGTGTATGGAACTCTGAGTACTTGCTCACCAGTCTTTTTAAAATGGTATTGAGCTAAAGCCTCAGCTTTTTCTCGAATAAATCTCTTACGTTTAGTAGTATACTTTTTAATCTCTTTTTCTCTGTACGTAGTCGGTACATACCCATCTAATTGTCGCTGTACCTTCCCGTCAAAGTCTCTAATCTCAATGTCCATAAAAGACTGAAGATTACCTTTTACTGCTTGGTACAAAGCTTCAAAAGGTTCATAAACGTTATATGTGTTTTTTACATTTCTCACATCTATGTGGGCGATAGAAGTACCTTCTTTAATAGCTTTTAGCAAGTTGTTCATCTGGTCTTGTACTTCAAAGATGGCTGTTCCTTCTGTTGTTTTAGAGAGGAATCCCATCTTGCCATTTTCAAAGCTATGACTAGCATTGTATAAATAGCTGTCTAATGCATGGAACCATTCATGAGCTAAAATACCAAGAGACCCATTATGTTTGGTTAAGTTAATGACATTTTTAGAAGCTTCATAATGTCCTAATGCTCTTCCACTACCTCTCGCACCAAAGGCCATTGCTAATAAACCATTAAGGCTCACTGCTTTTTTTGGTATAGTTAAAATCTCTGCCAGATCAATGTATGCTTCAGAAGCCTTAGTCAGATGGAAAGCTGCTTTATCATCCTCCACCCAATTGCCAAATTCACAAGCTCGAAAACCATAGGCATGTACAAATTCTTCTGGAGTGGAAATGTAAAATGAACTTCCTGCATTTCTCATTGGACTACTAGGAATGTCTCTCTTCCAACTATGTCCTTGTGGCTTATTACTCGTTTCTTTATTCGCTTTTGGAGTTGGTAGAACAGCATCCCAATTTTCCTCATTAATGTATTTGAAAATAGAATCTTGGGAGGACGTTTTATAAAAATAATTTTTAAAAGGTCCTTCAAAGTCCTTCAATGCTAAATCATCTGCTAGATCTTTTAGCATTAAATATCCTTTTTCTTGAGACTTGAACTTTTCATGACTCCTTGCTCTTCTGACGAAATAGTCTGCAGATAAAAGAGCAGAAATATATCTATAGAAACTTAAAAAATCCTCAACAGTATGAACTCCCTCTAGTCCTTTACTTAAGATTAGTAGGGTACGAGTATATCTCTCACGTGCTTCAGCCGAATCAGAAGACTCCTTTGGTATACGTCTAATAAACAACTGCATAGCCTTAGCCACTCCAGGAAGGACTCCGCGCTCCCTACAATACTCTAGGGAGAACCAGGAAAAGAATGTCTCTCTCTTTAGTACCTCAGCTGCTACACGTACATCCATATTTTCTATTTCCTTTAAAAGTGCCAAAGAAGGTTTCGATAGAAAATTTACTCTATATGCACTTATATCTTTTGCTGCTCCGCCTATCTTTTCGCCCACGTCATAGGAAATGGAATTGCCTTTTTGTTTATCCGAGCGTATGTCCTCTATTTGCTTCACTGGTGGAATTGTTAGCTCACCTGATAATTGTTCTAGAAATTCAATCATTGTTATTTGGTTTGTTTGCATTGTTTTTTCTCTCCCTTAATTTTTTTAATAAAAAAAAGAATCCTTAAAAGGATTCTTTTTTGCTGCCTCTCTATTACCAGGTATATCGTTTATACTTTGTTGATATAAAATCGATATTAATAATTACGATGGTTAATAAAACTTGTCGCTGTCCATCTACCATACGTTCTCGTAGGACACCCGGATTATTCATTGTAGGAGCTTTAAACCATAGGTCTAATAATAAGTGCTTACCTTCTATTCTCGGCCTCATGCTCGGCCCATCCACTAATTCAAAGCTTACTAACTCAAACGTTAAGCTAGGTTCCGCTTTAAAATATCCATTTTTAATTCCAATAGTAGAAATCGTTTTTTCTGAGATAAGTGTGGAAAGGCTAACTAAATTTTTTTGATTGACTACCCTTTTTACTATATCTTCACTTTGTTCATCCCACTCAAATGATTTATTTATATTAGCTGACATGCTACTCTCCTTTTTAATAAAAAGAAAAGGATTCCATATTCAGAATCCTTTTTTCTCTTGACTAAGTTATTTGAACTCTCTCAGGCTTCTTATATCATTTCTAATATATTAAGCAATTTTTTTAATAGCTAGTAAATATAACGTTCCATCTCTAAATCCTATTGCTAGCTCTACAATTTCTCCAAATTTATCCGCAAGGTCTTTTCCCACTACTTCGGCAATAGAACCAATATAGCGATAGATAAAACCTTGCTTAGGACAATGCTCAATATAACTCCCTTTTGTTTTTAATAAATTTAACACTCCCTCTTTCATAGCATTCATTCTTCCTTGTAGAGTAGATTCACTCATACATAACACCCTCTCCCAAAATTTTTACTATCCCTTTTATAAATGAACACAAAAAAGACCCTTGGGTTGATTATTAACATAGTAAAAAACTATGAAACACAATCAGCCCAAAGGCCATAATTTAATAGTCACCGCAGAACCATTCATGAAGGAAGGTTTGCATAAAAAAGAAAAGAAATAGTATTAACATTATGTTAGCAGATTTGTTTATGTCTGTAAATAACAGGCTTTTAAGGATAAAATGATCTTTAATGAATATGCAATATAACAGGGTTTTTTACTGCGTCAATAACTCCCGCAATTACTATCTCTAACTGACGCAGTATATGAGGCAAATATCCTTTCACTATTTTCCGGGTTTTAAGGAGCGGAACACTTCACTTTGAAACCTACGGATAAAAAAGGAGGTAAATTTACCTCCCAAGTTTTTCAAAATACAAATTCTAGTTGTTCCTCAAAATCGATTTGAAAATTAAATAATGAGGATTTGTTAATCAGTTACAAACTACGGAAAGAATTAGCTGCTAAATAAAGGGAAGTCCGTTACCTTAATGATAGTGGTTTTTTACCTTTATTCACCTTGTAACACTTACTCACGAATTTCTAAGAAGATTTTACCCAAACTTTATATCTTCTATCATCTTCATCCAATGTGATTTCTGTAAGGACTCTTAATTCCTTCATCCCAGCAAGTCTAAAAGCTAAGGAATAAGCAATTTTATAATCAGGTGTGTCATAACCATCATACAGTCTTGCATAAATTTCATTTCCTATTGAATCAGCCCATACATCTGCTTCGTAAAAACTATCGAATATAATATTTTCTCGTTTCCATTTTGGCATCTTTTAACCTTCTATCTGGGAATTTTATTTTACTGCACATTCAAGGTTAAGCAACGTGACATTTTTAACACCGTTAATCGATGTAGGGTTAGATCCTGACCAATAAAGTCTAACTATATCACCGGATTTAAGATTATAATTTTTACCTGATACCTGATAAACCTTCATACTACCATGAAAATTATACTCCGGGACTTCATAGTGACCTGGGTATGGTGAATTAGCTTTAACATTATTTACCCATGCCGACGCAGATACATCTACTCCAGGTCTGTATTTGTGGTAAGCACTTGGTTTTATGAAAAATCCAAATTGTATTGAACGATTAACTGAACCAGTGTTTGTTTGTATGGTCACATAAGATTCTCCATCGGGACTATTGAAGGTTCCTTGGCAGAAAGGAAGCTCATCATCTTCCCCTAAGGGTTCTATTAAATCAATAGGATACTCAACACTAAGAGTCGAATCGGATTCTGGGCTATCAGCTAAAGCAGGTTTTAACTGGAAAGAAGAAAATGATAATAATACGAGTAAAAAAATAGAAATAGACTTTAATAGTTTTTTCATAAAAAACCTCCTAAATTTTGTTACTTCTATTATAAACTGAATTATCATAATAATCTACTAAATCAATTAGATATTTATATTATGCTAAATTCCATTAATTAAATGAATATATATCTGGAGGGAATATCCCATCTTTAGAGGAAATTCCTTGGTTTTTCTATAAACTCAATGATATGAGGTATAGCATGGGGCTATTATACTTTAAGCTAAAGTTCTTTCTTACCGACTCTATACGGTATATTTATGATACTACATTTCTATATAATATTTAAAAATAGCAAGGAAGCTCTATCTCATAGTTAATGGGATAGAGCTTTTCTTTACTCGCAAATGTTAGGAATGACATCATTAGATTCCTTTACCTCTTTTTTACTTTAAGAAAAAATTCATTTTTTTGATTCTTTTATGCCCACTTTGCATATGTTATAAAAAAAGCAAAGGGTGGTAACATGAATGTAAAGCTTAGAAAAGATAGTTGGACTCTGGAAGACGACAATCTTTTAAAAGAAATAATCTTAAATAAAATAGAGCAAGGACAGACACAAATATCAGGTTTTGAAGAAGCAAGCATTTTATTAGGTCGTTCAAAACAAGCCTGCGCTTTTAGATGGAATAAAAATCTTCGTCCCACCCTTTTTAAAAGGGAATCAACTAAAAAAGAAGTATCACTATCAACACAAGAAACAACCGACTCACCGACTATAGAAAATCATCTGCAGTTAGCGATGAAAAGTTATGATGAGATGAAACAAACTTATGAAAAAATTACTCTTGAATATAACTTGTTAAAAAAAGATTACGAACAAATAGTTAATTGGGTGAAGCAGGGGAAAACGTATGTATAACATTTAAGAAGGTTATTATTATAAAGTATTCTGGATATTACACCTTATAAATAGTATGGCTTGAAAACAGACGCATAAGTGGTATAATAATGGTATAAGATGAATAAATAAAAAAGACTACCTGATGTTCCAGCATCAAGTAGTCATGTAATAGTATCGCTTCCAAGGCGATTAGCGCATTAGGTAAGTAAACCGTCCCAAATTGCTTTCACGGCTAAGGGGCGGTTTACTTTTTTTGTGAAAAAGTAAATGACAAAGCAAGTATAGTTACGATTAGTGTACTGAAACCAATCATGATACTTAGCGATTCAAAAATCGTCATGTAGATCATCTCCTTTCCCTTCACATTTAGTGAAGTAATGGAAAAAAAGATGCTCTAACCGCCCTCGAAACCGAATTCTATTACTCTCTAATTATACCATATTTAATCATATAATACTTCTAATTCCATATAAAAAGGGAGGTAAATTTACCTCCCAAATGTATCAAAATACAAATCCTAGTTGTTCCTCAGAATCGATTTGGAAATTATAAAGTTGCTGAGTTGCCTCTTTATTTTTTCTTGTACGATTCACAAAAAATACCTCTGCAATTTTATTCGCAATTGCTTGAAATATGCCTCCATCTACTGACTGCCCTATCATCTCATATGAACGAATTTTACCAATACTATCTGGATAAGAAAACCAGGATGGAACCTTAAATATTTTCATTAGTTCTTTAAGGGTTAGAAATCTAAAAGATTTTTCATCTTCACTTAATATATACGAGTTAGATGCTGATTGGCTTGTATAACGTTTTGGTATACATTGAAGCTCTGTCGCATTGCCTTTAACAAATGTCTTATCAATACTTCTGTCCTTCCAGGAACCGCCGTTTTTACCACGCTCATTAAAGTTATTAAGCCAAGTATCTATAGGTTTCCACTCATAATTAGGAGAATCCTTCTTATCAAATAATTCTCTCACTTTTTTTCGACGTGGTGCAGCTGGTGGTTTTGGAAAACGAAAGGCTAAGAATTCTTCTTCTGTTTTAAAAGCACATGCATAACCTCTTTTTCTTCTGGCAATAGAACCAAAATCAAAACTCTCAATAGTTGCTTCGCTCCAAAATGGATACTCGTCAAGCAGGAGTGATTTCAGACGTAAATATCCTTCAGTTTTGTACCATTTCGGCACATTTTCTAAAAACACAATTCTGCTCTCTGCTGCTCTTATAATTTCAGTTGTCGCAAGGATTAAATCATCCATGATTCCTTCCATCCCTTCACCTAACGTACTCGCCTGATTGCACGGCAAAGTTGCAAGAATAACATCCGCTTTAGGTAAAGCAGCAACGTCCCTTAGATCTCCATTGAATAAATAACTATTAGGAAAGTTATGAATAAACGCTTCAGCGCTGTCTTCCTCTAATTCAATAGCTCCCACACTCGTAAATGCTCCAGTTTCTTCAAAAGCAGCTGTTCCAAAACCAGCTCCGGAACATACGGATAATAGCGATATACGATTATCAGATGGTTTTACAAATGTCTCCTTATCGAAAATATTAAATATCAACGGTCTGATAACTACTTTACAATCCAGTGTTTGTAAGTCTCTAAAAACGTTTATTTCTACCTTTTGACGCACCCTAATAATCGATTTATAACGAATACTAGCTGTATCTACTAATGGTTCGACAATAGGACTCTCTCCTCTACCTATTGTACGACCACTAACCGAAACGGTTGTGTCCTTATTAGTAATGGGTTTAGTTTGGATAGTAATTTCTTTAGTTTCTTCGTCTATTGACACATATAAACTTTGCCCTTTCTCGAATCCAGCACGCTTGCATACTAGAGATTGTAACCAGACTCGTGGAGTCTCAGGATCATTTTTACTTGATACGGTGTAAACTTTCTTTAGTAATAATTCGTAACCTTTAGCTCCCTCTAAATCTCTACAATTGGTTTCAGTACCTCTCTTAATTGTTGTCATTACTAACACCCTTCCCAAAGAATTTTATCTTCCCAACAAAAAAAGCCTTTGGATAATTTGATAAAATAGCTAATAAGCTACTACACAAATTGTCCAAAGACATAGTTAGTTATCTCCACAGAACGTAATTTTCTACGTTTGCATAAAAGAAAATTGAAAAGATTTATATAAATATTAGCAGAAAAATGCCTTGGCGTAAATGTTCTTCAAAAAAGTACTTAAGTACATATAATAATATTTCTTGACATTTTTAATATACCTTAAAGGTTTCAAATTATTTTTATCGAACCATACATCATCGTTATCCAAGTAATGTTATAGATTCATAATGGGTGCTTATAATATTACAAACGTTTAAGGAGGTGTATAGTTTATGTCTACTTATGAAGTACTAAGCATTAGGTTGTCGCTTGTAAACATTCTAATTGCAACAGTTAATATCATTATCGTCGCTGCTTACTAAATAGAAAAGTCCTACGGGGCTTTTTTTATTTAACGGGAAAGTATTTCCTATCTTTCTTATCCTTCTCATGGGTAACTTTAAATTCTCCGGATTGTACATATGATTCAAGATGCATCGCGATGTCAGGATATATTTTAGGTTTTCCTGTTAGAAAACGTTCTCTAGGAGCTCTATGTTTCTCTATGAGAACCTCACAAATTACTCTAGTGCTAGAAATGCCGCTCAACACCATTTCGTGGGCTTTATCTTGCAAATATGGAATTGAACTAAATACTCTATCTGAGGTACCAAAGTCTAAATCCAATGCATTGTTTACGAAAAAGGATGTCCTAGAAGCATTTGTAGTCTGAAATCTATTAATGGTTATAGGTTCATTATTAACTTCATCTATTGCTGGTTCTCTTGAGTCATGAAATTCATTTAAGTCTCGAATTAAAGCATCTATTTGACGATCCAAGAGAGGTAAATCAAGCTCCCTCATATCATTCAGTTCTGGTTTTAGAATATACCCCTCTGGTAGCTCACCAATATTCTTCTCAAAAGACCAACCACTCTCTATTTTTTGGAGCACTTCATCTAGCTCATAGTCAATTTTTAAAAAGCCTTTTTTTACAGCAGATACAACCTCAGCTGGTAATTCCATGTGTTGCTCAAAATGGTTCAAGCCAAACTTAAGTACCTGGTTAGTGGTTAAATGGCGAACAACATATTGATACCTTAAAGGTCTTCCACATTCGCAACAGGTTTCTTTGTTAACAAAACCACTATCTATGTAATCCTCTAAAATCCATTCCTCTAATAACATTTCAGTTTCCTGACTAGTAACATCTTCCGGCAGCACCATTCCTTTATAGCTGGCCATAGCATTTGCAAAAATGGTTTTTTTACCTCGTTTTAATAAAAAATTAAGATAGTCTCTTTGGGCAGGAGTAGTTAAATCTAACAATTCTTCCCGTTTGTTTATTGGCAAATATTTTTCTCTTCGAAAGGAATCACGATGTGTTTGGTATTCTAGTAGATCGATGTTCATTTGTTCATCTCCAATTAATTATAATCTTTTTGTTATTATACAAATTTCCACAACTAATTGGTATACTCTGGAAGAAAAGTTCTATGTTTACTCCTGGATTTTCGGTCTACAAATATAATCATTGAATTTCTATGATAAAATAGGTTAAAATACGAACATATATTCTTATTGAAGGGTGGTTTTTCTCAATGATAGATAAACGTAGAAATGTAAAATGGACAACTTCTATGATGCTTCCAGAACATGTGGAGTTGTTAAGACAGTATAAAGAAGAACAAAAATTAGTTGCTAAACCCTACATTGATGAATATGTAGTTGTAGAGCTGCAGGAGGACCTAGAAAGGGCTTATTTAATGAAATCAGATGTAACAGTAAGGACTTGGATAAAAGGCAAAATAAGACAATATAGGGGCGAAATGAAGGGTGTTGATATTTCAAAGAAATCAATAGCTCTAGAGGATCCCTTTAAAATCCATGATATACAAGTCGAAGATATTGTATATGTTCAAATAAATAATTAAAACCAACTAAATCTTCTATTATTTAAGCAATTTTTTAGAAAAAAAGTATAAGAAAATCATTTTTTTGGAAACCGAGGTAAAATTATAGAAAAGGAGGAATTATAGATGGCAATACCTATTACTCAACTAGAAACCTGGTCAAATCAAGGAGCAACGGAAACTCCCAAAGCATTACGAGAAAGGATAGAATCTGCTCTAAAAGGAAACAGTTCCCTTATTACTAATAAAAATTCGGTGTCTATTTACCTGCAAGGTTCTTATAGAAATAGTACAAATATTTATGGTAATAGCGATGTTGATGTTGTTGTACAGACAAATAATATGTATTTTGATGATATTTCTGCTCTGAGTAGTACTGAAAGGGATCTATACAATGCTCATACTTCCCGTAGTAGTTACTCCTGGTCTGAATATAAAAAAGAAGTATTAGATACACTAGTAAACTCTTTTGGTTATAACAATGTGGAAGTTGGTAATAAATCTATAAAAATAAATACAGGTACTTATGAAGCTGATGTAGTCCCATGCGTCCAGTATAGAAAGTATAGAGTTTACCAGGGAAATACTGAAGATACTAATACCTATAGTGAAGGTATGAAATTTTTTACTTCGAAAGAGAATCGAGAGGTTATTAATTACCCAAAATCACATTATGAATACGGCGTTCAAAAGAATCAACAAACAGAAAAGGTGTACAAAAAGACAGTTCGAATTTTTAAAAATATGAAAAAGACTCTAGTTAGTAGAAGCGTTTTGGAGAAAAGCACTGCTCCATCTTATTTTATTGAAAACCTATTGTACAACGTACCTAATGATCACTTTGTTAAAAATAACTTACAACAAACAGTCTATAATGTTTTATTATGGTTAGGAAAAAACAATAATAATATGAATTCATTTGTATGCCAAAATGAGATGCTCTATTTATTTGGCAATACAAAGGAACAGTGGAATACAAGCGACGCCAGTAAGTTTATTAATGAATGTACATTGTTATGGAATGGATGGGGGGAGTAATGCATCAATATAGTGTAGATTATGATAGAAAGACAATATACTTTCTCTTGGTTACGGTCTCTATACTCATTACTAGTGGGATTAATAGCTTTTTCTCTTTAAATAATATTCATATTTCGATTACCTGTTTTTCTATTTTTGGTGTTCTCTTCGTTTGTTTTGATAAATGGATTTGGAAATGGAAAATTCTCCATACGCTAGGTATAGTGAAAACACCTAATCTATCTGGTACTTGGAAAGGTTCTTTATTTTCGTCATATCATAAATTTGAAAAGGCTTTACCAGCAGAAATTCACATTAAACAAACCTGGACACAAATATGCATTTCAGGAAATTTCAATCAATCAAAATCGTATAGTATTAGTGCTAATATAGAAACTAACAATGGTGCTAGGACCATACTAAGGTATGTCTATATGAACAAAAATAACCTGGCAAAGTCTGAAGGTACTATGAATTCTCACAGCGGTCTTACTGCTTTAGAGTTTACCTTAAAAGAGAATAGCACTGAAGGAAAGTATTATAACGAGCCCCCGGATAATGTTAACTATGGTGAACTTCAATTAGTAAGAAATTACAAGACCCATGAAGCTGTTACACATCTCTCTGATGATGAAAATAATGAACAATAAAAAAATCATCTTACCTTTAGTTTACTAATAAGGTAAGATGATTTTTTTCTATATTACTTAAATATACATTACAGTCATACTTTCTTGATCTCTATACTCGTGAGTTAATTGATACATCATTTCTGCTACTGCAGTTGTGTTTAAATCTAATGCTCTAAATAGATTTTCATAAGTTAATGTTCCGAGATTATCGGATCCACCTTCAGCTCTAGTAACTGTTTTTAAACCAACGCCCGCTTTTTCAGCAAGCTCTCGCTGAGTTAATCCCTTCTCCATTCTAGAAGCGAAAATTATTTTCCCGTAGACTGCTCCTAATCCGTATAGCTTTTCCTCTAGATCAGAGTGTCCTGCAGTTAACTGGCCATCTAATAAATTTCTTGGTTTCTTTTTCATATTAATCCTCTCCCTTTAAGTATAATTCAGGATTAGCAAGAACTCGTTGGAACATTTGATAAGTTAAGTCCCTCATCTGATCTGTTTCATCACTAGGAGGTTGCTTAGTCTTCTTAAAAACCTTAACAAATACATAGGATTCTACCCCATCATAAAAGAAGGGAAAGAAGGTGAAACGTAAATGTTCATTTTCGTTTAAACCATAACGTAATTCATAGATAGGTTTGACTCCTAATGGTTTGACTATTTCATACCGTTTGGTCCGTTCCATACCATCCAGATCAATCGTTATCTCCACGTTGTCTTGTAAAACACTTAATGGTGTTACCGTTAATAGGTCTAACGCACGTAATATAAATAATAGATGCATTTTAGCTTTTACCGAATGAAAAGATTGTTGTCTTAACCTTTCTAAGAAATCAGATACTACTTCCTGATTGTTCTCATCTGCTATTGTGATTATTGGTCTGTACTTTATCATAGTATGCTCACCATACCATATATGACTCTTATTTTCAAATAATTTAGGTCATATATGACTCCTTGTTTTTTTATTAAGCTGCAGCTAACATCCAAACTCCACGTTCTACAGAAGTAAATTCTTTATTTAGTTGCAGGATTTGGCGTACTTTTGCCTCAAAATTTGGGTTTCTTTTTGCTTTATTTGTGTCTCTCAAAATATTATAAATATCTGCAAGCTTCGCTTTTCCATTACAAGTCTGCAATGCTGCTTGTACGAGATCACGCCAAGTTGCTAATGTCGAATCCTGGAGATTTTTAATTACTGTCATAGTTCTCTGTACGGGAATGGACCATATACTATTCTTTTTAAAGACAAGTAGATGTTCATGAACAATTGGTATGAACTTACCATTATAATTTTTGTTCTGAGAACGAAAATTGTGCTGTTCCTTTATTATGTGGCTGTCAATATCTCCATACCAAGCTAAGTCTTTAATCATGGAATAGTATTTGCCTTTTAATTTCATATCCCCAATAAGCATTGCGTGTCTCCCTCCATTGAGAAGTGAGTTGTATATCTTCGAATTACAGATATTCATTTTATAAATGAACTCCTCATAACTGGAGCAGCGACTCAAATCATCTGGATGGGCTTCACTTCCCCACATTTCCCCGCTGTATGTGTGCATGGTGTGATAAGGGGGATGAGAAAACACAAAATCACTTCCGGATGGTATTTCATCCGTCAATATATTAAAGCTCTCTCCAAACTTCCCATTTAGATCCAGGTGAATAGAATTTTGGTACCCCAAGCTACGCGCTACTTCAAACCCTGTTCCTCCTCCAGCAAAAACCTCTACAAAAAATTTAGGCTTGTACTCATTTAACAAATCTTTAATTAGATACCCTGTACAATTCCCTTTGTATTTGTTATTTCCCCATTTACCTCTATCTGGATAAGATACAATTGATTGCATTAAAATGTCTCCCTCTTTATATAGTTTAATCTCATGAAGTTAATTAGTAAGTATCATGGCAATTAGGCCAAAGAACAGAAAGCATACAAGACAATCACTTGTATGCTAACCATATGTTCAATCACTGTTCGCAATGTGGTTTAAAAGTAATTGATATTCGTAAGAATTCTTTTTATATCCGTACTTCTTTGCTACCACTTTTGCTTTCTTATTAATATCCTTCTTCCATGAACGAACATTTAGATAATGTTTTATAGACTCCCTACCTTTTTTCACATAAGAAACGATTGATTTCATTCTATTGACTCCCCTCATTTATCAATAATTAAATACTCTTCGTTAAAATAAACTTAGTTGTATTGGCTTTTCCTCAAATTTGGACACTAGTTGAAGACTGACAATCACATCTGAGAAATAGGCTTTACTCCCATCGATTTTTTGAATATTGCCTATACGTTTGGCATGGGACGAGAATGAATAGAAGACCTTTTCTCCTTCTTCAAAGCCATAATCAATGTTGTCAGTAAGTACTCTATAAAAGTGAACATAGGCATTCCTAGCATGAGAGTTCAATTTAGCGGATTCAACCATTTGCTTGCTTAACTTCCTAATAGCCTGCATATGCTCCGATCCAATCAAGGAATACATGAATGTATTCACAGTTTCTTTATAAATTAACTCTTTACTATATATCAATTTTTCGTTAGATGCCTGAATTACTCTTTCTATAAATTCTCGCGAAATTATCATACTTGCCCTCCTAAAAGATGCAAAAAAGCATACAAAAATCTTATTGTATGCCTTCTAACAACTCTTCTTGTTTATCTAAATCAAAAAATAGCGTTCATCTTTTAATCCTCGCTCTAGCGTAAGAATCTCTCCAAGTTCTTATTTCTTTTAATTTCTTTTCTAAAGAAATAGAGAAAGGATAATTCTCATCCATGTTTGCTCTAACATCGTCTGCAGCAGTCATATAATATTCAGCCAGTTCTTCTAAACTTTGAACAAGCTGAATCATGCTGCTTAATACATATTGCTCTTGTTGTTCCAAATTACTCTCTCCCCTATTACACGAGCTTTTTAACTTTAGAAGGTGTGATGATCTTTACAGAAACTTCACGCTTCGTTCGTTTTTTAGTAATCGTCGTATATTCAGTATGCTCCTCTGTTACTTGTGTAGAGACAGTCTCCATTCCTTGAATTGCATGAAGTGAATCACCTTCACCGAGTAATCCATTAACCGCTCCCGAGGCCAATAGCAATGCCATCTGACCTTGAGCTATGTTAATGATTGGGTCCCCACCAATTTCTAACTGTTTAGGTTTAGTTCGTTGAATAAATGCTTGAAATCCTTTATTTTGCTGGATAGCTGGTATAAAGTCGCTTTTATTCTGAATACGACTATAAAACGTTGGTACCTCGCTAACCCCAGCAGGAATACTCCAAGTTTTGTGGCCTACTAATTTGTTAAGCGGGGAAACTTCTTTTAATACAAAAGGCTCGCTCTCCATCCGCTGCAAAAATTCAAAACACTTTTGATTTAAAGAAATAGTGTCTGGATCCTTTTTAATACCGATAAATACACATTGTCGATAGTCAGGATAATCCTCATCAGTAAAACGGGTAATTCCAATCTGATCAAAGTTGGAGGATAAAAATCTAGCAATCTTTTTATCTGCAAAGCGATAAGAAGGAATTACATACATCATCAGACCACCAACCGAAAGATAACGACTGTTGCGAATTAACTCTGTATACTCTTTTCTTTCCGTATGTTCATCGCCAACGCCTAACATAGTATTGTCATATGGCGGATTGAGATAAATCATTGAAAAGATTCCGTGGGATATTACCATTGATTCAATAGGAGCCTGGATAGCAGTCTTAAGGGTTTCTTTCGCTTTAGCAGCTCGCCCTTTGTCCAGTTCAACCCCATACGTATGAATAGTAAAATCACTTTCCTCCCTGGCTTCCGTTAGTTGTTGTAATATCAACCCTTCACCACATGTAGGATCAAATACAGAAGCCTCTCCTTCAAATGATAGCAATCTTCGTAAATACTCCCCTTGTCTTGGAGGGCTAGCAAAAAACCCCGCTTTAAGTTTGCTTCCTATCTGTGACACAGTGCTGCCCCCTTCACTAAGTAAGTTGGTTCAGACAAATTAAGTTGTTTTTCCTCTTTTGTTATTTGTGTGTGTTGACGTATCCACTCTATCTGCTTTTGACTAAGGGATACAGACCCACCATTCTTACCGTGTCCAACCATAAAGATACTTCCGAATAACTGTTTAGTATAATCCTCTACTGGATCGACTATACAAATATTCTCTTCTTGTTGTTCTTGACACTTTGGATGCCTCATCCATAAGTCGATATCATTTGTTAAATGTAGACAATATAAACGTCCACCTATAAGTGACATGACCTCTTCGTAACACGTAAAATTAAACTCTTTCCAGTAGCTACTACCTGGTTGCATGATTAGTACTTTTAAATTCAAAGTATCTTCCCCTCTCAAAAATAAAAGGTATATCTGCATATAAGCGATATACCCCCTACATTTATTATTTTAATTAGTTAATCTACATCTTCGAGGTCAAAAAACCAATTCAGTCCTCGTTTGAACTTAGATACTTTATTAACCGGTACATTTAAACTCCAATTTCTCTCTCCAGCCATTCTCCAAAGGATACGGTCATCATTGCTAGTAAGCAGTTGTTTAATAATTTTAACTGCCTCTTTCCGTGCTGCCGCTTTATTTTGAGTTCGTAACCCATAATAACGGATAGCTCCATCCGACGTTCTCACTTCAACACGGTAAGTACAATCGACTCGTGGTACCGTATTGAAAACCTCTCTTCCTACTCTCTCCATAACTGAAATTTGTTGTACTGCTCCGATGTTTTTAGACATCAATAACACCCTTTCCCAAAGTTTTTTTACTAATTAAATCCTTTTGGGCGCAAAAAAGCCTTTGAGCTGATTAATAGCATAGCAAAAGATAAAAATTGCTATGAAACACTAATCGCCCAAAGGCTATATTTAATCGTCACCGCAGAATCGTTTCCAAAAGGAAGATTTGCATAAAAAAGAATTTAATAAGTATGGTTTTATTATACCATCCTTGTTTAAAAAGGAAACTTTATTTTCCGTGAAATTTGGGGGAGATTAAGAAAATAAATATAAAATTCTCTTTTTAATTTAGATAACTGATTGGAAAATGATAATAAGTAATGGAAACTAATGTTAAAATAGTTGAATAAAAGTTTTTAGGGGGGATAAGGTTGAGTAATTTTACGTATCAGTTACCTTTTACAGAGGAAAAATTACTAACTGGTGTTTTGTTGGAACTTAAAAGAGCAAGGGAATCAGAGTTATCTATGCATTTACAAAAATCTGTTCTATCCATAGAAGAATTAGGTATGTCTTATTATATAGACAATTCTTCTGATAGCAGATGGAATGCAACGGGGATAAATATAAAATTTATAGTAAATCCAAATTATCTAGACAATCTTGATACGATGGAAAATAAAATTAAGTTAGAAACTATATGTCAACGGCTTATTCCTGCAACAGTGGGTTTTGATATTAAAGAAATTCTTTTTGTTCCTGATTTAATTTCAGATTTTGAGTTAGAGGATGATATTCTTCTGGAATTTGAAACACGAGTTAATACTAGTTCTAATTCTATTTTGAAGAGTATCCTTCCTGAAGATATAAGAGAAAAAGGTTTGTATATGGCTGAAACGTATACTTATCTATACTTAGTTGAAAACTCTTTGAGGTTGTTTATTGAAAATGTAGCAAAGGAATCTTTTGGAGAGGAATACTTTGAAAAACTTACCATTTCAAGTTCGTTAAGAAATACTATCACTTCTCGAAAAATTAAAGAACAGAATCAAAAGTGGCTGAGCGTTCGAGGTGGTAATGATTTATTTTACTTAGATTTTAAGGATATTTCGACTTTAATAAATAATAATTGGAATTTGTTTAAAGAATATTTTCCTTCTCAAGAATTTATAAGTCAAAAAATCACAGAGATGGCCGATTGTCGAAATCTTATAGCACATAATAGTTTTGTATCCAAAGATGAAAGAGATTTAATGAAAGTTTATTATAACTCTATATTGAAACAGATAGAGCAAACAATGAAAAAGAAAACAATCGAATCCCTATTTTAAGGTAAAAAAGATCATTACAATATATATGTAATGATCTTTTTTTTATTTAATAATTGAATTTTGTTGGTTCCACAAGTAACTTACAAACTGGAATATTTACAAAGCCTGAAGGTACATAGAAAGCAGGCTGTTCTACTACTCCTGCTTCTATCAGAAAATCAAGCACGCCTGTATTCTCAGAGTAGTCCCTGATTGCAACATGGTTTTTGGGTACCCCTACACGAAGTCCGGTAGTAACAGTAGCTATATCCACTTTTGTTCTAGGATTTTTTAAATCAATCCATGTCTGTCCCTCATATTCTAGTACCTCAATCAATACTTTTTTTCTCCATTTTTCAAAACGCATAGTCTTTTTCATATAAGCACTCCCCTTTGGATTAATAAATTTTTCTCCCAGGCATGTAATTGAAACTAAGACACTGATATGGTTTTCGGTCTGCAATACAAACCAAAACTAAAGAATTGTTCCAAATTAACATATTAGATTTATAAATATAAATTTTATTTTGTGGTCTCATATATTCTTCGAATTCATCTATAAATTGAATTTCCACGCTCTCTAAGTGACGATCAAATGTAGTAACGCCAATAGTGTTTTTTTCTTCTACTATTTCTACTTCAATTGGTAGTTGATAGCTCCCATACATTTCTTTAAACGCTTTAATTGCTTCCTTAACACAGGTAGTCTCTGCTACGTAAAAAATGAATTTTTGTTTGCAATTTTTACACATGTTTATTCACTTCTACATAACATGTTTCATGATTTATGTTATTTTTTACCCCTCGCTTAATCTGTAACGCTCTTCTCTGTGAAACTGGTTGTTTTGTTAACAAAATTACATCAGTATCGTTATGAAAATTTTTAATTACTACATTAAATTTTTGTACCATGATTAAACTCCCCTTTTATAAATAGTCTTTGATTTACTACATAAACCAACTTAGTGTAAGGATTTCCTCATCTACAGAAAGATGTAATAGACTTCCGTCTTCATACATGGCCTTGGCATCACTTAGGCTCACTGTTCCTACTCGTGAGGGATTTCTTAATACAAGAAATAGATTGCCGTTACAGTCCCATATCGTGTCTCCTATAGCAATTTCACCAACATCTCGACCAAGCTCTTTCCAAAAAACTAGTTCATTGACTACCTTAGAAATATCAATCTTATTTTCTAAATCACATAGACGGCTGCTTAAAGCAGTATTTACTATGTCTTCTTCATTGTTTGAGCGAGAGTTAAAAGAATCTTCTCTGATTAACTCTCTTTTAATACGATTAATTACTGGTCCAGGTAGTTGTTGAACAAAAACAGCTGTATTCATTTTTGTTTTCCTCCCATTAATAAAAACAAGGAAAGAGTTTCATCCTCTTCCCTTGTAGCGAATGATATTTAATTATTTTGGCACTCCCGATAATCTGTAACTACTACCAAAAAGTCTATGCATAATAAACTTCTTGCTCGTTTTCAAGAAATGAAAAGAGGTCAACAGCTTTAGGTTGAAACGCAGCTGCTACAGACTCAATACAATACATTAATTTGCTTAAATTAAAGCTATTGATTTTCCGATTTCTAACCTGCAGGTTTACTTCTCCAGATGGCATAAGCACAATCCCTACTCCTTTATGCTCGTATAATCCATACATGGAACAACGCTCGTATCGTTCCTCTTCAGCCAATTTCACTAAACTTTCTTGGGAATTTTTCGTTTGATTAATCCACTCGATTCCACTGAAAAATGGTGTAAATCCTCCTAAGAAATGATCCATCAACTTAACAAATGTATCTGGATTCCCATGATAGAGAATACGATAACCCATGGAATCAGATCCTTTTGAAGAAAACGGAATAATTTGTAACCTGGTTCCGTTTTTTTCCCATACAATAGATTCTCGCTCGGCCCATTTGAAATGTAGTGGAAGTAACAAAGGAAATATCTCTGATGGTTCTTTTTCCATAAAACAAGTTACTCGATAGTAAGGTTGCATAGCATAATCCCCCCTATCTTTTGATAAATAGTTCTACTGTTAAAACCATTTAACATTCATAACACCCTTTCCCAATTTATTTGTATATCAATTATTTTTAGACAACAAAAAAATGCCTTTAGGCTGTTTGATCACATAGCAAAATAAAAATGCTATGAAACACAAAAAGCCCAAAGGCATAAATTAATCATCACCACAGAACTACTCTTAAAAGAGTGAGCTTGCAAAAAAAGTAAAATAAATTGATATATTATAAATCATATCAAACGACTATTTATACTTCAAGTAGCTCATTAAAATTATTCTGAATAGGACGCGAATGCAATAAAATTAGCTATTGCCAAAATTTTCAACTTCTCAAAAGTCTCTTTAGATATATCTAAGTATAATTCTCCATCTTCTAACTCTTTATATTCTTTAGGAGCTTCCTCTAAAGGAACCCTAATTATTTCAGATACCACGTCTTGAACTTGCTGCCTATTTACATCTTTAGTGACTTGTCTTTTATATAGAGCTAATTCCACGTAAAGAAAGAGTGTTGATGTACCATTTGATTCTTCAATGTTTTTAATTCTTGTGTATGTATAACTCATTTCTTGGTAAAACAACAAGATAAAACACTACTTTCTTTTTTAAATATCCCAAAATTTACCATAAAGCATTAATTATGGTTTTTGAGTTGCTTATCTAATAATAGAGCAATATTTCTTATAAAACAATAATATTTTATTATCAAGTGTTTACAGTTATGTTAAATATCTTTTAAAATTTACTCATATTGCTAAATCTTGATTCTATATACCACTAATAATGACTTGGTTTTTTCCATTGTGCTTAGCTTTATACATATTTTCATCCGCTAATTTAATTATTTCTCTACCGTTCCCATTTCCACCTGCTACTCCCACACTAACAGTTACTTCTGTTTTCTTCTCTACTTGTTCACGAAACTGTTCTGCAAGTCTTTTAGCATTTCCATTTAGAACAATAGCCACCATTTCTTCACCACCAAAACGACAGACAAATCCCTTATTATTAATAACTGATTTAAAGATTGCCCCAACTTGTTTTAAAATTCTATCGCCATGTTCATGACCTTTCGTGTCATTTAAATATTTAAAGTTATCAATATCTATGAAGATAATAGAAATGGATTGTTCCTCTGCTAATTGTTCTGCCTTTTTCAATAAAAATCCTTTATTAAATAGCCCTGTGAGTGGATCTGTAATGCTATTCATACCAGCACTCCTGAATAGCTTTACCATTCTCTCGAAGTACCTTAAACATTCATATAGCAGTAAAAATAGAAGTAATACACTATAAAAAAAGCCCCCGCTTTCAAAAGGCAGCCATTGTCCGATACCGCTAAATAATCCTATAAATAAAATTAATAGTGCTCTAATTCCATCTTCTTCAATATTCCCATTCTTAATACTGTATAGTTGATACACTCCATAACCCAAAAATAGTAGTGTAACAAGCGTTCCTGCAATCAAATAAGTAAAGAAGTAAGAAAGAAAAACAGCTATTAATAGTATAAAAAAGAATAAATTCTCCCTATACTTGGGATGCTTTTCTTTGAATACTGCCATAGGAAGTAATGTTAAAAGTACTACTATACTTGCTATATGATAGGGTTTGTCCCAAAAAAACAACCGTTCAACATTAATATACACAAATAAAAAAGTAGATATTACAGTGGCTAACAAGTATCCAATCATCATATATAAATCATTTTTTAGCTTCATTTTTACGTATAAATAGCATGAGAAAATACTCAACAATAGTGCTAATATCGGAATATACAATAAAGGAAACAAAGATATTTCTATAATCATTTAATTACTCTCCCCTAATATTATTTATAAAAAAATCTCCTACTAAACATTGCTAGCAGGAGATATTTTCATATTTATTAATGTGTTACCGCGGGATCAAAATCTTGTAGACTTGATTGATCTCCATGATAGAAAATTACATCACCATCGATAAGCGGGAAAACATAGCCATATGGATCTGTGAAGCTGTATTTAAAACCTTCCCGTTTCCATTGATTTGTCAACTCTGCATTTATATATTGCAAATGAGGTTTCGATAAGTCTCCATCTTGAATGGACTCGATATCAAAATTAACAATTAGATACCCGTCACGTAAAAAAATAGGATGTGTCTTATTTAACCTGTGAGTGAGACCATAACCTGCTATATCTCTGCCCTCTTCTACTATATAGAGGTCATTTGGTAAGCTGTATTCTCCGTACCATTGCTGCTCCGATGAAATAGCATCATCTTGTGGAACCATAGCATTAGCTGGCACTGAGTTAGCTAATGGGCCTATGAATGTACGTAACTTCCAATGAAGAATCTGATCTCCATAAGGACCAGTGGCATTCTCTTTCTTTGAATAATCTCTTTCAAAATTACGTATAAAGGTATGAATGAACTGATTGTTTTTTTCATTCACATAACCATACTTATCAGCATGACGGTAATAATAGTCTGCTGTGTTATGCAATTGAGAAGTTGGCACGTTTCGCAAAGGTTCATTTAATTTAACCATTCGATACTCTTTATCCTGGCTCGAACCAACCTTCACAAAGTAGTTGGAATCATTATGATAATAAACATCTACTTTTTGTCGATTTTGTCCGTTTTTATCTACAAAATAGAAAGTAGGAGTAATGTGTACACCATCATTCTGCTCCCTCATATCTCCTTTTGTCTTTAGATCAAATTTAAACTGATAGCCTGTTTTGACTGCAACATTCTTATATCCATCTGGATGGCTACCATGACGAATCGGTAATCTAAATGGTTCTGCAAAGGTAGTACGAGGTTGTCCATCAATCATTTTGTCTCCAACCCAATAATGATTACCAGTATGCTCAATTAATCCACTAGTAGTACGGAATACAGATTCCCAATTGTAATCAAGTACATCTGTTACACGAAAATCATATAATCTACCAACTACATCAACTTCTATAGTGTCATAGGCAACGTGGTTCTCCATCACCCCGTTAGGAGTACGATAGGTTAAATTCAAATTGGCATGATGTTCTTCAGGCAATTCAGCTGGAGCATTAATTGCAATGCTACGGAATTTCACTGTATATTCCCCTTCTGGCACCCATACAGGCATAAAGAATGTTACTTCTTTTTGATTTAAAGGAACCTTAATCCATGTTTCCTTGGGATAAAAAGCACTCTTATCAGCTGTATAAACATCAAATGGGAACTTAACTTGTTTCCCATCTGTTTTTGTATACTTAGCATAATCTCGATTGCCATAACCAGGAGCCATTCCTACATCTAAATGTTGTCCTTCTGTAGGTAAAGTAACGGTAAATGGTCTATCTAAGATAAATGCGTGTCTGTCTGTGTCTGCATTTGCAGGAGTAGCTCTATTCGGCGGATCTGTTCTTTGGTCATGTTCCTTATCATCTGAGGCTTTAGCATACATAACAACAGGTGTATGAACAGTAACAGTATTAATCTTGGTAGGTGATGTACCTGTAAACTCTCTGGTACCTCCACTTGTGTTCACTGTATGAATTGTTTCATACCTTGCTGTTATAGAACTTGGTGTTTGCCACTTATTCACTTTAGTCGGCTCAATCTGTAAAGATGATTGTTCTACTTTTACCTGCGGAGCCTTTGGAATAGGTGTTGGCGTTGGAGCATTCTGAGATGCCATACCATTAGGCATCGAAGTATAACCGTCTACATTTACATAGTCATTTTTTACATCTGGAGGACGGCTACCTTTATTAGCTGAACCTTCAAAATCAGGAGATGGAGCAGAAGGCTGCGTCTCCCCACCTTCTATTGTTTCTAATCCTAAGTAAATACTTTGACAATCTTTAGGGAATACATGATCACCTACGCTTGCACTGTGATTAGAGTTAGCTGAGACCCGTTGAAAATTGGGTACAATAACCATCTCATTAGGCAGTGCATAATTTCTAAAGATAGCATCATTAAAGGAATACACAGCTAAATGTCCGATTTGCCAATAAGAAACGCTATAACCATCGCTTACGACTTGTTCTTGGCGAACGTGTTCATATTTGTAGGTATTTGCTGCTTTATCCAGCCATCTAAGTATATAGTCTTTAGTCACTTTAACTTGATAAGTAACCGAACCACTCATACCTTGATACCTATAATCACTTAAATACTTTTCGGATTGTCCCTCTACCTTTAGATATTCAGATGATGGTATTCCATATTTTAAAACATTAAAGATACCACTTTCGGGAGATTCAATTATCTTACCGTTGGGGTCTGCCAACATATTACTTTCTCCCATAGAACCTGAAGCTCCTACACTAACATCTCTTGGACAAGATTCAGTAGGCGGTGGTGACACAGGCGGTGGTCCAGGATCAGTAGGAGTCGTTCCTCCTGGTGGTGGATCCGTTGGCGGTGTAACAGGCGGTGTAGTACCACCTACTGGCTTAATACGAAAATCATATGCATATAAACGCTGACCAGCATCAAATATATAGAAAGGACCAGTTTTTCCTTCCCAAGTTGCTTCTTCTCTATCAAAAGCCCAAGAAGATTGATATATATCATTTACTGCCCAATGGTTACTGTTTAAATGACCTTGATAAGTAGTTGGGTGACATTTCCCTAACCCTGGTTGAGTCCATGGTGCTGTTCCCGTTCCAGTTGGTTTACCTTGGGTAAACTCTGTACAATCTCTAATACTCACTGGATAATGTCTAGGTGTGTACACAGGATACTTTAAAATACCTTGAATTTCCCATCCAGCAGGAGGAGTATAGGCATTTTCACTTTCAAAACCAACTTCTACTCTCCATGTTGGATTACCATTTTGAACATGCCAATTATGCCAATTATTTCTTGCTGTAGTATAGGATGATAGTAACCACCTTAATCTCCCTTGACTATCACTAGATAAAGAACCACCATAAATACCTAGCCCCAGCCTAGCATCTTCTCTTCGATGGACATAGGATTTATCTCCTCCAAGACTATCAATTGTAGGAGCCGCCTCCACTGCTTGCAAATCTCCAAACAGTGGTGATAGCGGTGCCATTAATATTATGCAAAATATAATTAATGACTTTTTAAGCTTTTTCATTAGTAGCTTTTCTTACTCCTCACCGTACATTATTTGAATTAAACGAAGATTTCGTTTTGAAGGAGTTTCATACAAAACATTAGTTGCTTCACGTTTGACATACATCCCAGCACCAACACCGTAATATCCATTACCTTCATTAAGATAACGATAAACTCTAAATTCATCGCCCTTTTTTAATTCACGTACTATTGAATATTTACCATTGTCATCGCGTTTCCAAAGCTCAACAGGACGTTTTATAGTAACTTTTCCTAATTGACCTTTCCAAAGTTCGGTTTTCCCCCACATAACCTTATTCATCAGAGGAAAAGTACCACCAGCCTTGGCTCTTTGCATAGATTCTTCCACTATATCTACGTTATGAAAAAAGTATGCTTTAACTTGACCTTCTTCACGTATTCCGCTCATTGCGAAGTAGTAAATTCCATCACTGTTATATTTTTTGGGTAAATTTACTGCAAGAGCAGCGTAATAATTCGAGTTAGAGAAATCACTAAACTTCATCATCCCCTGTCGAACTATTCCACCTTCTAAAGACCATTTATCTGGCTCTCCTTTAAGAATATAATCTGTTGTAAATATAATTGGAGCTTGTTTTTGTTTGCTGGCTAAATCATTATTGAAAAGTAAGCTTGCATTTACATATTTAGGTTTTTGAATTGACCAATTAACCCACTCTATATTCCATTCTTTCTTCGGTGGATCAACACGAATTAAAAGGGTCCCTTTTCTTTCACCAACGTGGATTTCCTTATTTTCAAAATCAAATTTCAACTGCTCAATTAAATGATTATCTGGAAGATTTTTTGTTGCAGCTTCAACTTGAATTGGTTCTTGTCCAACTCCTTCTACTACTCCACCCAAAATACTCAGAGCTACTGCTCCTACTACTGTCCACTTACCTACTGTTTTTAACATTTTTCATTTCCCCTTTCGATTATCCTAATCTCTTTATAAAGAAATACAACATAACCATTTCTTACCTTAATTATACTATAAAATTCCATTAGGTGCAAGCACTTGCAAGCACTTAAAGAGAGATGTATAATAAATATAAATAAATGAGAATGGAGTAATCGTATGGCTAAAAATAATAAGTTAGTAACTCGTACAAAATTTTCTAATTCACTTAGAAATGATTTGAATCACTCATTGTTAGCATTATCAAAAGAAACAGATATTCCCATGTCAAAGCTATTAGATCAAGCGATTGAATTACTTCTTAAAAAGCATAACTTTTCAAATACTAAAGAATAAGCTGCCTTTTGGTAGTTTTTCTTTAGCTCCTCACTCCTTTCGTCTATTACAAATAAAAAACCCCCACACAAAGTCTCTGTACTATTAAGCACAGTAATTTTGCGTGAGGGTATTCCTCTTTGCCATATTATGTAATTTAATTTCTTTAAGGTGAATCAATATTTGGCTGGTTATTTTTCACCAAATTACATAAATAGCATACTAAAATTTCTCTACTTCGTCAATCACTTCTGCTATCCTATTTTTTACTTACCCACACATGGTTATAAAAAATGTGATGCTTCTAAAATGTAGGAAGGCACCATTCTATTTAAAATATAAAAATATTTTAATACTTATTTACAACCACATCCATCATAACTTTCGGATCCATTAGGTCTTAAAATGTAAAGTGCTGAACAATCTGTTGAAACTGAACAACATTCCCTTTTAGCCTTACAAATGTATTCACTTTTTGTTGTAAATTCTTCTTTTTTGTTATTGTTATCCTTATCCATTTCTATCACCTCCTTTAATAAGATTTTAAGGTGACAATCGGATTTGAACCGATGATGAAGGTTTTGCAGACCTTTGCCTTACCACTTGGCTATGTCACCATTGTAATAACTTTACATTTAATAAAGAGCAATAAACTATAAAAAATTCAAAATAATTTAATATAAATTTACATGATTTCTTTTTGTTTTTAAGGATACATTCTCCTCTTTATAAGGTGTAGGAACAAAAAACCTATACATTATTTCAGAAAGGGGAAAATTTCATGATTTTAGATGGTAAAAGGTTAACCGATCAGAAGGATGTACAATTCGCGTTAAAAGAATTAAAAGAGAAGGAGGATTTTAAGAAAATAGTTGAATCTTTACAAAAAATTACCTCGTTTAATTTAGAGCATTTAGATGTAAAACTGGTTTATATTTTCGATACTCGTTCTTTAATTACTGGAGAATTAGCAACTGGAGAAATGATTATTGTACGTGTTAAAAATAATGTCCAAATTTACTATGTTAAGTATAAAGATCAAAATGGGAACATTTTAGGTGAAGATTACACAATTGAAGTTTCTAATAAAAATGGGTATCTTGAAGTGTACTCTTATATTAATAAAATGGAACATTTAAAGACATTTGAAATTAATGCATTAGAACTATTTGAGAAAAAAATAAATGATAAATTAATTGAAAATAACGATTTTGTTCCGTTTTCAAGTTTTATAGAACAAGATTGGGGGATTCCGTTTTGTCTTATTGGATATAATCATTGTGGTCCGGGTTGTGGTGACGGATTGACTTATGGTGGTGGTATACCTGCAAATGGAGTAGATAATTGCTGCCGTGCTCATGATCGTTGTTGGTCAAGTTTTGGTAATGGTGATCCTTGTTGCGATAAAATATTAGTGGATTGCGCTAAAGCAAATAGCTATTCCGGAACTAATGCAGCTGGTTTAATTGTGGGATGGTTTACTACGAATGCAAACAGATGTTAATTTAAAATAAATTACAGAATAGATCACATCTATAGATAGAGCACTTATAAAAAGTGTTTTATCTGTAGGTGTTTTCATATACATAATATATGGCGATTCTGCAAAGGGTTAGAAATAATAAATAAAATAATAAATTCACACTGTACACCTTTGGTGTTTCAGAACATGATATACATTAATTAATATTTATAAGATGTATTAAGCTGATCTTTGGATATGTCAAGTCAACATATTAACTACTTATAATCGAACAAAGGGGGATGTTCTTTCGATAAAGAAGAAAAATTGTGTACACTCATAGAAATTCAACTTTTTTCAACAAACTTAATAGGATATTTAAATTATTATTTGCTTTTATTTATTTTCATTTTTTAAAATTTTCAGTTACAATATACTTGTAATATTTTACCACGCCTAATACAGAAGGGAGTGAAAGTTTTGCAAAATTTTGTTTATATAACGATAGCCACAATTATTATAGTTACAATTATATCTTCCATACTACGAAAAAAGAATTATTCCAAGTATTGGTTACCAAGTGTTATATTAATAGGGATATCATTTCTAATAGCTTTAATAAGTTTTTTTACATTAGACGGCTGGGCTTCAATGAGTTTTTTGTTTATGTTTATTTCAGTAACTATAGGTTCATTTATTGGTACCGCTATTTCAATGCTAACAAAATTCAAAACAATTTAAATCAAAAAAGCAAAACGTTTTTGCGTTTTGCTTTTTTGACACATTTTTTATACTATGCTTTTGGACTGCAACAACATTTTAAACCATATTCTCTTTCAATAAAATGTTGAAAATTTTTCAAACGTATTGAATAAGTTATTGCTAAGTCTTGATAAAAACATTTTTCGTCTTCTTCACAACAATCAATACATTTTCCAATATTCAATAAGTCTGTCTTTAAATCATTATATTTAATAATATCATCCTCTATTTTTCTCATAAACGAATCTCCAATCTCCCTTATTTTTTTCTAATTGCGTTACGTAAAGTCGCTATTGCTTCTGTTAATTGTTCCAGTTTTATTTCTAAACGGACCAGAAGATAAATAGCGAGTGCAACAGGAAAGCCAAAATTACTTACAATTGTTACCCACATTGGAAAATCAAAATAATCCATGGGAACTCTCCTCTCTTAAGCAAGCTGTATTAGTCCATTACCCTCTTCTAAGTAAGAATTTCCTAGTTTCTTTGCATGTTTAAATAAATAAGAATAACTTAAAAAGGAAGAGATAACAGGATCGTGATGTTCTTTGTGTAAATTTAAAATTAGTGCTAACGCTCCTGACACATAGGGAGCAGCCATTGATGTACCTGATAATAGGGCGTACTGTCCGTTTAAAAATGTAGATAATATTGCCCCTCCGGGTGCTACAAAATCTAAATTTATATTTGTATTTGAATACGAGGACAGTGTTAGGTCTTCATTTATAGAACCGACTTGTATAACCTCCTGGTAGAATCCTGGATAAGATATTTCTTGTGTATCTGGCCTACCGTCACCATCATTTCCGGCTGCTGCTACAATAAGAACACCCTTTTTTCTTGCCTCTTTTATCACCTCATAAAGCTCTTCAAAATGTTGAACTCCACCTAATGACATATTAATAATAGATACTTTTTGGTTCTTAGGACCATTCCATCTAATCGCATAATTAATTGCTTTAATAACATTTTGTAAGTTACCTTTTCCGTTTTTATCAATTGTCTTAAGAACAAGTAATTGGGATTTGGGAGCCACACCAATTATTCCTTGATTATTTTCTCTAGCGGCAATAATCCCTGCAACATGCGTTCCATGTCCACGGTAGTCCATATAAATATTTACATCTCCATTATCATCAGTTGTAAAATTATAACCATCTATTATGGCTTCTTCTAAATCAGGGTGATTAAAATCGCATCCAGTATCAATTACAGCAACTATAATACTTTCTCCTTTATTACTCTTTTCCCATGCTTCTCTTGTTTTAATAAGATCAATTCCATATGGTATTCTCTCAAGTTTATTAACGATAGATTTAACTTGATAGGGTGATTCTACTATTTTTTCCATATAAATTCTCACCTCCAAATGTTTATATATAAAAGTGAAATAAGTAGTATAATATTAAAAAGATGGCACTTTATAAGTGCCATCTTTTTAAATAAACTCTTTGGTATATTTCTCTTTTGAAAAGCCAATAATTTTCTTTTCCGTCTGTGCATTTTCATCTGTTATGATTAATAATGGAATACCAGGAGAGTTATACCCCTTAAACTCATTGAAATTACTTAGTTCTTTAGTATCCTTCATTGTGAAAGGCATATTTTTTTCAGTAAGCCAACCTTTAGCTTCTCTGCAAAAACTACATTCATCATTCCCGTATAAAACTATATTATTTTTCATATGTTTTCCTCCCCTTCTTATAAATTAAAGTGAATCATCTGCTTTAAAAATAAAAAACTAAATATAAAAAGTTTCAAAATTTACTTCATCAGTATTATAAGATAGAATATAAAGAAATGGGAACATACATTCTTTTTTTATACATTTTTTTGATTATTCCTTCCAATCTTTCTCTTTTATAGATAAAGGAGGAATTATGTTGATGAATAAAATACATGACTTCTATCTTAAAAACAAAAAGAAAATGAGCGAACCAATTATTAAGAATTTTTTGAAAGATAAAAAAATAAATTGTTGTTTAACAAAGCTATACAAGAGCCGACTAGTTACAATGAGGAAAAATTAAATACATCATTCGCTAGATATTATCGTAAAGTAAAAATTATTAATTACATTAGTAACTTAATATACTACTACTCAATTGATTTTGATAAAAAATTATCTAAAAATTCTAGTCGACAGTTACTGATATTGGATTCTTCGACAAAGTCGGATGGAAATGACTTAAACTCAGTGAATAAAGATTTCTTATTAACTTCAAAAGAAGATTTAACGTATAAATCATTTAATAATAACAACAGTATTAAGGAGCAAATTATCAATCAAAACATATATTATGCATTATCTCATTTATCACCAAAGCAATTGAAGATTTTAGATTTAATATATAGTTATAATTGCTCCAATAAAGAAGTCGCAAAAATACTAAATGAATCTGAACAAACTATTTCTTACAATCACAAAAAAGCAATTGAAAAGTTAAGAAATCGAATCAATAAAGAGAGGAAGATTCAATGAAAGAGCCTAATTGTTGTTATACAGATGAAATCTTATATCTTGAATTAATAAAAGAGTTTAGGCCGAAAATAAAAAAGAGTTTACAAAATACTCCTGTTCAGGAAAGAGAGGATTTGGAACAAGAGATAATGATAAAAATTTATGAAAAAATGAATTTTATCCAAAGCCTTAAGGCTCCAAACTTTTTTGAGTTTATTGAAGAAAATAACTATAAAAATACTGAGAACGACTAATTACGTAATATATCACAATAGGAAAGTGATTTCTTGTCAAATTATATTTGTAAATTAAATATCCCTCCATTATCGAAAGTTTGGCCTGCCACACTAACTAATAAGATTTAGATTAGTAAGGATTCTTATAGAATCACCTAAGAGACAGCATAAAATATTAAAAAGTTCTAAACCAAATCTTTTATTACAGTCAGATTGGCCATTCTTTCTTAAACTATTTACTTTCCATTTCATTTTCAAAATTAAAAAATCACCTTACCCAACACTGGATAAGATGATTAATGTATTTTACTAGGTATACAACACTGTCATAACTCTTGTTCTCTGTAATTGAGACATCATCTTCTTTCCACCTTTTATGTTATATTCTCGAATAATTACAGGAATTTATTCACTAATTCTTTAAGTGGTTACATTAATTCTTTATGTTTAGCCATTACAATCATTTCAAACGGTTTAAAAAAAAAGGGACATATATAGGTTTCTATAACAATGAAAACTTAATGACAGTTGATAGTGTTCTCCCCCCTTCTTGAATAAGAAAATAAGGCACTACTTAATCTCTGAAGTCCCTAATTGGCACTTCTCTTATTGTTTTTTTAATCTACTTACTTCGAAAAAATTAGAAATGACCACTCCAATCAAACCACCAATTATAGCCGTACTAATTGCTGATAGCACAAATACTATTACAGGAGGATTGCGATCAATTAATATATATATCGTAAAAAAGATTCCAAGAATGGAGCAGACAGTAGCATATAGATAATGCCGCTTGACGGATTTAATGGTTGACCGATTATCCAATGGAACGACCTCCTTTTATCTAAGAGACAACATAACTATGATAAAGATCTAAACCCAATCGTTTATAATATTCAAATTGGTCATTCCTTCTTAAATCATTAACTTTCTTTAATATTGTTCCATGCGTTCTACCCAGAACTCTCGATATACTATCCTTTTTAGTAACTTCCCATATGGAACATATGTAAGCGAGCTCTTCTTCTGTAAACGGTTTTCCATGGTTTTCGTGGAAGCTTGAATTATATTTCATTCTATAGTTTGATAACGTATATTCAAACCCATTTAACATATAAGATCTAGTCAAAATAAATCACCCTTTCTAATTAACTCAATGGATATAATGAAGTCGTATTCACTTCTCATTAAAGGAGAAATGAATACGAACATCAATCGAAATTATTTAGTTTTTCAAGAAAGTGAACTTAGTAAGCTCCCGCTTCACTTTGTATCCTCCGCCAACATGTAAATATTCATCATCTGCTCGATAAATTCGATATTTCTCTCCGGCTTTTAAGGTTCTTTCAGCTGTACCATCTGGTTTGTACAAAGTCATTGGCTTATTAACTGTCATCCAGCCAAACACATAAGTCACTCCGTCTTGTACCTCAATAAACTCTCCGCCTCCGATAGAATAACGTTTATTATCATAGGAATAAACTTTATATTGTTGTCCCTTTTTAATAGTTCGGATGAAACGACCATTCTTATCATAAACATTCACACTATCTTTCCTTACTTCCCCTTTGCCAATATGGACAGTAATTGCCTTAGATGGAGCAGCATAGAATCCATCCGCTAATTTGTAGTAGCCTTTAAACGTATCATACACGAGATGTAGAGAACCTTTATCGGCTTTCCCACTCCGAATTAAGTTTCCGTCTTTGTCTAGCTTAAATAAGGATAAATCTTCATTTGCTTTCATCGTTGCAACTGACATTCCATGTATATTAGGTAAAACAGTATTAGGGATAGCTAAATCCTTATAAACCGAAACTTTTACTGTATTCGTTTCTAGGTTAGTACCGTTGGCTACGAAAACGCCTTTTAATATATACTCTCCGTCTTTACCGAACACTAGATCACGATCTACTTCAATGACGCCTTTATCCATTTTTCCTAAGTCTATTTCAACTACTTTTCCATTGGCTCCGATAATTTGAACACCTGGGTTCGCTGTGAGATTAGTTGCTGCTCCAAGTCCTCTAGTTCCTGCTGAATTGGCATGAATATATAGTTTAGAACCATTCAATAAATCTTTCGCATGAATCTTGATTTTCACTTTAAGTTCTGATGTTTCAGATACTTCAATTTGAGGAATTTCCATCACAACAGCCGCATACTTATTTTCAACTACCATTACCTTTTCTGAAGGTTTAGGAAGAACAATCTCCACAGGTTTTTCAATAGGTTTGTTCACTACTGGAGGTTCTGTTACTGGCGGTTGTGGTTTCGGCTGAATGGATTTCCATAATGTCTCCATTTCCGCTAATGCGTCGTTTTTCCACTGGCTGTCTACTACCAAATTAATCTTCTCCTTAGCAAACTCAATGGTTGTCTTTGTAGGATTTTTCTTTGCCTGATTCATTGCATTTATTGCATCAATTACGGCTTGAATTTGCTCTTTCGTTAGTTGTCCAACCTCATCCGTGATTGCACCAACAGCACCCTTATATGAGTCAAAATCACCCTCCACTAGATTTTCAAATCCAGCATTGATCCAGTCAGTATAATCGCTACTACCTGGAGCAGTAATAACATGCTCTAAGTATGCTCCTCCTACGCGAGTTTGGAATCTTGACTTTAATTGGCCATCTTCTAATTTGATTAACTCTGCTTGTGCAAGAGCTACTGTTTCATCTGTAGGTTCTACAATTGCCGTTAAGACTTGGGCGAAGGATTTAGCCATTTGTTCAAGATATGCTTTGTCACTAGTAGTGACAAGTTCAACTTCCTCGAAAGCCTTTCTCACATTGTCTTTGTTAAAGTATTGTTCAGTTGTAAATAATTGATTAAGTGCAGCGAATACTTGAAGCATATTCTCCTTCATGACAGATTCTTCTAGCTGAGTAACCATTTCAGATAGTTTGTTACGATCGGCTTGGGTTAAATCTAATTTGGTTTTCTTCACTTGATTAACCACATTTACTACTTGTTGAATAGCTTCCTTAGTTAAAGGAGAAATATAGTCAATTAAATTTTCCTGGTATTGTTCTTCTAAAGAACTATCCACATTATCAAAGCCACCAATAATTAACTTTTCAACTGTAACATCAGTAGGATTTTTAATAATATCCTCTATTACCAGATCCCTTATCTTATTTAGCAAATCATCTTTTAAGGAACCATCAGGTAATTTGTTAATTGCCTCAATAGCTTTTTTAATATCTTCACTGTTGCCTGATTCTAGGGCATTTTCAACCGCATTTACTGCATCGATAGCGTTTTGAACATCCTCAAATGTTAGATTGCCTCCTAAATCATCCTTCAACTTGGTTAAAGCATCTTGATACTCTTTTTCAAGAGCTGGATTCACGTTATCTAGTCCTAGGTTAATTAAATCATCAGCTGTAACTTTATCTGGATTCAGAATAATACTATCCATTACCTCAACATTTAAAGCAGAGAGCAGACTTTTTCTTAATTCTCCGTTTTCAAGTGTTCGTACAGCCTGTAATGCTTGTTGTACATTCCCTGTAGTAGAACTATCCATAGCAATTTCTACTTTGTCAGTAACTGAGATTACTAAAGCTACTTCGGTGAGTGAGAAATTTGTTCCCCTAGTATCCTGAATGTATTTGGCCATATTGGTGTTATAAGCGTTTAGGTTACTTTCATTAATAGAAGTTTCTAATCGGTTATAATCATCTTTCTCTTGTGTAGAAGGACTAGCGATTAAATAAACTAGCGCCACGTCATCTACAAGCTCTGACATTTTAGTTTTAAAGCTACCATTTTCTAACGTTTGAACAACTTTTTCATACTTTAAAACATTCGGTTTAGAAGGCTCATTTATAGCTTTTTGGTAGGCTGCCCATACAGCATCCACAAGATCAATTAGTTCCTGAAGTTGTTCTTTTGATACAGGTTTAGGCATACCTGGTAAGACATCGTTCAGATATTCGATATAGGAATCGATTAATTTACTGTCCGTATCTAAGTTAGCAAAATCAAGTAACTCTTCTGTAATGGCACCCGGATCGTTCACGATGTATTCAATAGTTATATCCTCTAACTCCTGTAATAGCTTGTCTTTCAAAGTACCACCGTCTAGATTATTTACTACGTCATGTGCATTACGGATAGTTTCTGCAGAAGGATTTGTTTTAGCATCTTCCACGCCATTGATAGCATCAATTATCTTTTGAATATCTTCTACCGTTAGATTATTCGGCTTATGTTCTTTAGCGTATTCTTCTAGGGCTTCTTGGTACTGTGGAAGACGTTCAGTTAGTACATCTTCAATTCCAATGTTCTCTAATTGTTTTTCCGTTACATTTGTAAAGTCACCATTTATTTTATCTAATATGGAGCCATTCACTGCCTGCTTAGTGTCTTTTACAATTTGTGCATTAGAATCTAAACCAGCTAACAGGTCATTTACTCGTTGAATGTTCTCATCTGTTGGATTCTCTTTAACTTGTTCTACTGCATTTACAACATTGATAATTAGCTGCAGCACTGCTTTAGTAATATCTTCTTTAGCAACATCCCTTAGGTAACCTTCTAAGAAGTCTTGGTAAAGTGGAATGTGATTTACATCATAATTCACACCAATAGTATCTAAGGCAGGAGCAGTCATAGAAGAAGGACTATGAACTACCATAGCTAAGTTCATCTCAGGACGCTTATCTTCTTTACTAGATTTATAGTTCCCATCTACAAGGGCTTTAACAGCATTTTCATAATCTGTGAGTTTAATTTGGGTTAGTTCTTTTTTGAATTGACCGGTAACATCTACTACATTGTCTACAGATTTGATAACCTGTTCTAATAATGATTTCGTTAGTGAGCCTTGAACTGCTATAACATCTGCTAAATAAACTTGGTACTCTCCTTCTAGCTCTGCATTAATAGAAATGTCTAAGAAGTTTTCTAAAAGGTCCTCTGTAAGTCTAGTCGGATTTAACTCGATGCTTTTTAAGAAACCACTCTCAACATCTTTTAAGAAACCATCTTTTACTTCCCCGTCCTCTAGTTGATTAATTAAGTCTAGGGCAGCTTTCCAATCGTTTATCTCATTCGTCTTTTGTGCTTGATCCAACGCATTTACAACATCAATAACTAATTGAATATCCTCCGCTGACAGGTCTCCCTTTTCCGTTAAATATTCTGCTAGTTTGTTGTTATATTCTGATACCAGGTTTTCTTGAACATCTTTCATTCCAGCTGTTTCATAGTCTGACTTAGTTGCACTGTCTAAATTGCCTTTCAAATAATCTAACGCATTTCCAGATATAGCTTTATAGAAAGTTTCTTTTACTTTACCCTCGGCCAAAACATCAACCTTAGGTTTTACTAGTAACCATTCATCAGGATTATTTGTTTTCTTTAATCCTTCTATAGCAATATAAGCCTCTAATAATACTTCGTGTTCAGACTTAGTGAAGTCTTGACGGTCTTTTTTAATATCCTGCTCATATCCGCTAAGAGTAGATTCATATTCTGCAGGTGTGCCTGGCAACTTAATAACATAATCGTCACTAGATAAGTCTGCTGTTGAACCAAACGGATCCTCTGCTTTTACTGTAATCGTGTAAACTCCAGCTGAGAGTTCTTCCTTACCAAAACTAATAGACCAAGGATCTTCTTCTCCTGTTGTTGGGATAACAATAGATTTAGAGATATTATTTAATGTCACAGTAACCGTAACATTTTCTTTATCTTCGTCTTTTACAGTACCTTCGATAAGAACGGAATCCTCTTTCCCTACTACCTTTGTTTCTGCGTCTTTAAATGTAAGGACAGGTGCAAAAGAACTCACTTCGATTTCAAAAGAGATTTCCTTCGATGTACTGTATTTGTCGCTTGCTGTAATGCTAATAGTTGCTTTCCCTTGTTTTAGAGCCTCTACCTCTAAAGTTGAATCCGTTACCTTAACACCTACTTCACTAGGATTATTAGAAGTGACAGTATACGTTAACTTGTCCCCTTCTGTATCCTCGAATAACGTTGATAAATCAATCGTTTCTATTTTAAATTTAGCCAGCGTTTTATTGTCTACCTTACTTAAAATAGCAGGAGTATGATTTACATGGAATGAAACAGTTTCAACTGTTACATTTCCGGCTTCGTCTGTAGCTTTCACCGTATAAATATAGGAACCACTCTCTTTAATGGTTGTGCCCGTAAATGATTCGCCATTTATAGTCACTTCCGAAGTGAATTTATTTTGTTCTTGTACTTCGAAGCTAAGAGTAACTTCATTTACATAAGTCTCACCATCCACTACCCCTTCAATTTTAATCACTGGTGCCACAGAATCTACATTGGATATAGTAAGAGTGCTCTCTTCTGAATAGTTTCCGGCTCTATCTTTTGCTCGAGCAAAGACTTCTGTATTAGTCGATACTTTAATTGGACCAGTGTATTCTCTCCAGGTGCCCTCTGCTCCTAATTTATACTGTTTCTCATGAGCATCATTTGGATATTCAATAGTAACAGTCACTTCTTTATTGGTTGGAGCAGTATTGTCTACTGAAATAATTGGCTTGTCAGGTTTCTCAAAATCTAGGTTAGAAACAGTGACAAATTCAATGCTTTCATTTCCTGCTGCATCTTTTGCATAGACGGTATACGTATCATTTTCGCTTACCATAAATTTATCATTTTCAATAGCCGTGCCATTTATATGGAAATAGCTTATTTCTTGTGTCCCTTTTGCCCATTTCTTCTCAACTACCGGGCTTCCGTCTGTGACTAACACATCAACATGTATTTCTGTATTAATTGGATCTATTGTCTCTGGAGTTAGAGTAATTACAGGTGCGTCACTGTCAATATTTGTGATATTTACCTCTGTTATTTCAGAAACATTACCAGCAGCATCTTGGGCTCTTGCAGAAACTTTTGTATTTTGAATTAATGGAATCTTCTCTGTGTATGAATTCCACTCTCCATCCCCCAATTTATATTCTTTTACAGCAGCATCATTTGGATAAGTAATTTCAACTATTACCCCTTCTGATGTTAGTTCTTGGTTATCTATTTTAATTTGTGGTTTTTCAGGAGCAGTAAAATCGATATTGACTGGATTTGGAATAGTAGATTTAGTAATTGCTCCATTAGAATCTACGGCTCTAACTTCTATATTGGAGAATGTACCTTCTCCAATTTCATCTACATTCCATTCAAGTTTGTAGGAACCTGTCCCTGTGATAACCGACGACTTAGTAATTCCATTAATAGTAACAGTTACAGTAACTTCATCCCCATCTAAGTCCTCTATTGAACCAGAAAGTATAACCTTTTCTCCATGTTTATAATTAATTTTATTTAACGGCTCTAATTGAACTGTTGGTGCTTGGTTAGAAGTTCGTACACTTTTAACTTTGACATTTGGTTTTAAATACATAGTTGGTCTCAGATAAGCTGCAGGATAGATGGTATCTGATGTTCTTTTTGAAGCTGTTTCAGATATATATCTACTTGAATCAACTCGAGCTCTAAATCCATGATTGTCAATACCGTATCCACTATACTGATAAACATCTCTTAACCAAAACATAAATCTCTCATCCGAATTTATAGTTAATAAATTCCCATATCTCCTAAACTCTTCTACTGACATTAAACCAAATCTAGCATTGGAAGTAATCGTACTTGCAGTAGTTTGTTTAAAAGCAGGAGTTTCCCATGTACTTAGATTTATTTGGCCCATATAAGGTCCCATTTCTTCAGCAAAACGAGTGATTGTATAATATCCTGGGCTTTCAATTTGCTGATAAGTAGGAGATCCTAGACTATAGGTTTCAGAATAATAACCTGGTTCAAAAAGTTGAGGAGCTACATAATAATTTTGCTGGAATATTTTTTCCGCAATCAAATAGCGGGATTGCGGGTCTAATACTATCCAAGTCTTACCTGCAAACTCTATTACATCACCAGCTTCAAAATTTTCTATTTCTTTATTATAACTAGGGTTTATATATGGTTCATCTACGGATTTATATGATGCTAGCTCTAGAGTGCTAGTTGGATTTAAATACATAACTGGAATAACCCCATAAAATCTATTCTGAGAAGGATCTTGCCCTGATGATGCATCTACTCTTGAGTAATAACCAACACCAATAGTTGTATTATTTGTACTAGTGGTTAGTGTCCACATTCCAGAAAAGTCTTCTGTACTTAGTACTCCTGTTTCAGGATTAAAGTGCTTACTGTATTTCTCCCATTCTGTAGCTGTAAGTAATCCGACTTTGGATGAAACTTTACGTGAAGCTTCATTATTGCGTGGCCCTATATTCCATTGCGTACTTTGTACCTGTGCTTTTTCAGCTTCAGTCAATATAGCCATCTGGCCAAAGTAATATTCATTTAACGTTTTTCCTAATCCATTCGATATATTGTAGAAATTGTTAGTTCTGGAATCACCAAAAGACCAATTTTTAAATAAAAATGATTTTTTAATGATCATTCCCTTAGAAGGATCTAATACTATCCAATCTTGTTTACCAAACTTAACTATATCGCCAGCTTTGAGAGTATTAATCACTACTTGTTGTCCAATTTGATTTGGTTCTGCTGCAAATGCTTTATTATCTCCTTCACCCTGAATAATTAACTCTAATCCCCCACTAGTCCCTAAACTTGCGACTACTGCAGTGGTCATAATCACTTTTCCAGGAGTAGAATTTATTACATTAAATGGAGTAATTAATTTTTCTTTTTTCTGTTTATTTACTTTCATCGTTAATTCCCCTCATCTTTTTCTTATTTATATATTTATTGAATTCAACATTACCTAGTAAAACTGCTCCAATTAGAAATAAAATTGCCCCCATATAGGTGAGTTGAAAACTTAGGGAAATCAGCGAAAGGCAAACCGATAAACCTAAAACAATAGTGGCCTTATTTTCTTTTATCATTTGTACGACTCCTTCTTATTTCTTAACATTGAGACAAGATTTTTCTATATATCCAGCTTTAGCAGCTTCTTTCTTGGAAGGGTAAATTTCCTCCACTTGATAAGGAAATCCACAAGATTTATTGAAGAAGATCCTTTCCCCATTAACGGTCGCTGCTTGTATGACATCTTCTTTTAATAATTTGGTACCAGCTAATGCAAATTGATTAAATGTTCCCTCTGCACGCTGATAGGGATAACCCTGTAGGAATGCAAATACACCAATATCATCAACCGTGTTGTACCAATCATCTTGAGGAATTAATGGAAGCATAAATTTGTATGTAATACCTAACCGATTGGTATAAGTATTATGTTCGTTGATGTAGTAGGCTAGTTCTTCTTGAAAAGTATTTACAATAGTGTCTCTGCGGATTCTTTCAAAAGTATCTCCATCGTGCAGGAGTGGTATATTTACATCTGTTTTTATTTCATTTCGATTACCACTAACCCATTCATTCATACCAACATCAAATACGGTCACATAATCATCAAGCGTAAAAGATATAACGTTTCCTAAATCATCATGGTAAGTAAAAGGAATTTTAGGTAGCCAGGTTCTTTTTAGTTCTTTTAAGCCTTGTGCATTTGTAAACTCTCGGTACACATTAAAATGTGCTCCATCATAGTCAAGGATTGCGAATACAGGTATATATCTCGCCATAACATCTTCAGTAATCTTGTCTTCTACTTCCATATTTAAAGACAGTGTATGAATAAAGGTTTGAAATGCTGGCTCTGGATTAACACGGTTAAATTTTAGCGAGTTATAGCCCGCTTCTGCAGAAGGGTTTACATTTGTTCTTAATTGATCAATTGCATCATGTGATGCTACGGTCATTGCCCTGTCATATTGTCTATTTAAATCCGTGAATGCTTTTGTATCTTCATAACGCCATAGAGTAAATACAAGAAGGGTAGAAATGATTAAAATATAAATTACTGAAAAACTAGTAATCCTCATTTAAAACCATCCCTCCATACGGTATGGAAATCACTACATCATTTCCTCCTATGCCCAAAGTGAAAAAGTCAAACATCATAGTTGCCTTTGTTTTAGACATGTTTTCTACATAAACAGAGAAAAAATCATCCTTTGATAGCTTATACATTCGCTCATTTTTGGGAACAGGATTAGATTCATCAAAAAGAAAGTTTTTTATCTGCTCCCAGTAATATTCGTCGTAATCAACTACATACTCGCCTGTGAATGTAGCTGGATTAGTTGGATCTGTATAGATAGGGGTATAAACCTTTTTCTCGTGCTTTATTTCTGTTCGGAATAAGATAAACCCTAGCTCTAATTCCTGTTGAAAATCTTCATACATCTTTGGTGTTATGTAGCCCTTAGTTCGTACATTATCTACAAAGTCCGTTACCGCTTGTTCTGCTTTTAACTTCTGTAGATTTTCTTCATTTTTGAAAACATAATAGGTAGGTACACAGAATAGGAGCAGCAACGCTATAAAATAAGATAATAATTTAGTAAATGAATCTGGCACAGTTGCCCCCCCTTTAGATCACAACTTAGTAAAATTAATTTTGATAATTTCTCCACTATCATTCATTTCAAATACTTTGCTATATTGAGCTTCTAAATCAACGGTTTGTTGATAGGTCAATACATCTGCTTCCGTCTGAAATAAAATTCCGTCCACTTCGATTAAAATATTCTCTGTGCTTAGCCGATACAGTTTGGCTACAACCTGGTTTCCGTTCCAACTAACTTCTTCTGGAATGTGTGTCTCTTCTATAAAAATTGTTGCTGCAGAAGGAATATGCTCATATGCAGAAGCCCATTCCGTCATGGACCAAAATGTATAGGCTAAACTTAGCAGCATCAATATGAATCCCAATGTAAACTCAATTGTGCGATCAATAGTTTCATTCATCATAAAAATATGGGGGATACTAAAAGCTGTATCCCCTTCCTCCTTTTTAGGTAATGGAGTAACATACCATTAAACTTGCTTAGTTTTGTTGGAACTTAATTGCTCTTATAACTTGGTTAGAGTCACGAATTACTGTTGCTTTAAATAATCCTGATGGATTGACATACTCTGCATGAGTATTATTGTTAACATTCGTTGGTTTTGGAGCAGCAGTTATGGAATTACCGTCACTTGAGACAGTATTGTAGTACCATGAACCATTTCCAGTACCAGTTTTTACGTAGATTCCAAGAGTTCCACCAGCACCGTCTTTTTCAAATTTACGTAAAGCATTTACCACTTGTGAACCTGCTACTTCAGTGCTGTCGAACGTTAAATACTTTGTATCTTTTAACTCGGACGTAACGCTACTAAACTCGGACGTTGCTGCCTTACTACTGTCTGTTGCTAAAATGAATACACCAACCACCAAAGTAATTAATGCTAGAGCAAGAAATATGGTTGCTCCAAATGATAGGGATCTTTCTGTACTGTTTTCCATTTCTTATTTCTCTCCTTTTTTGTTGAAAATGTATTGCTCTATATACTAAACAAGTCTATTGACTTGGCCGTACCATTAAATAAAGTACTGGAACAAAGCAAAGAAGATTATTGAAGTAAAAGTGATTGCCGATATAATCAATGCCTTCATTGGATGTTTGTCCATTTTATTGTTCTCCTTCTTTATTGAATCCGTGAAAATAGTTCTACCGATTCGGACAAAGCAAGATATACCAATGGAATTACGAGATAAAGGAACGTTAATGTGTATAGCGGAGCCATTGCTAGCTTGTTCGCCCACATACCTTTGGAATTTAAGGAACGAAAATTCGCCTCTTCTCTTTGCTCTAAGTAATATTCTCGTTCCATCTCTATATCATTAAAGGACTCGTATACAGAAATTCGAATGACCGCTAGCTTTAACCTCTCTACTATTTGTTGAAAAGGTTCAAAGCTTACTTGATCATTTAACTTTTCTAGAGCTTCCTCGGGACCAGCATCATAGTTTTGAATTGCTTCTTGTAAGGGTTCTTTAAAGATAATTCCAAACCGTTCTAACCAGGTCAGTAACGTAAAGACACTAGTGCGCTCGAATTCTTTTAAGATGTTGAGTATGACCAGATAGCGATAAACTTCATTTTCCATATCTTTATAACGAATAGATCGTTGAAAATTTAGAATAAGGATTGGGATTTGAGCAGCACCAAAAGCAACTACGAATGAAATTAGAACCTCCCACCACTTAAGGAATGCATTTTCAACATCAACCCATTTATCAGTAATTCTATTAACGGTCGCTTTAAACTGTTTATCTCCTTCATCTGTTACTCCTAATTGCTCGGCTACATAACTTTGTAACTTCTCAGGTGTTAAACCTTCCATCTTTTGAAGGTCCTCTATCACCCTTCTATCGAAAGCTGCTGTCTCTTCGAGTTCTAACATTTCTTGTTCTGCAATATTTCCAGTCATTAGCGATTGTGGAATTGCTGAATATAAAGAGGAGTGTTTTTCCCTTGCATGACCTAAACTAAGCCCTCCTACAAGTAATAGAAATACTCCTACTGCTATTAACATTCTTTGAATCGTTAGCCATTCAACTTTTAGTGGTGAATTAGCATCCTTTAATAGCTTGCTAAGAGTTAAATGTTGTTTTGTATTTTCTGCTGGAGAAAACATTTTTGCTAAAGTACGAACAATTCCTACTTTTTCAAACAACCATTTTTCTATTTGAACTTTTTTTAATTTGGCGCGGTATTTGGCTTCTGTGATTTCACTGATTTTTCTAATCAACAAGTAACTTAGTATTGCCACGCCATATACAAGTATCTCTGCTAAAAACCCCAATCGAGAGGTATAAAATGTCTCCATTATCGGAAAAGAAGAAATACCCCATTTTTGAAGTGGTAAAGCTAAGAAGACTGGAGTTAATGCAATTAAGCTAGAATAACGAACACGGTAAGATAGTTTCGCTCTAAGAAGTATTTCAGAGTTTAATAGTTGATTTACAGCTGTTAACCCCTGTAGAAAGGCACTTCCTTTAGTTTTACCGCCCATTTGAATGACACGATCACCCTGTTCCTTAATGGTTACTGCTAAACCAGCAACAATTTTTAAGAATTCATTAGGGGCAACCTCGTCATACTTGTTTAATTCTTCTGTAGGATCAGCACTCGTTAAGATCTGATACATTCTATCTGCTTGTACTTTCATCTCCGGACCAACAAATTGCATACTCTCAAAGATCGCTTCATCGACCATTTTGGTCTGAGTATAATAAAATCTAACTCGGTTATTAAAATCTCTTTGTTGCTTTAACAGTCGGTTCTCTACTCGATAAACGAAAAAATCTAGCATTATCCCTGAGACAAACAGAAGGCCAAGCAATATCCAAAAGACAACTAACCATCCTGGTTGAAGAACAATTAAGGAGAGAACTACTAACGTAATAACCGCAAATATTTTAAATACGATGGTCATTACAGCTTCACGAAGGTTATACATATCGTAGACTGCTAGTGTCTCTATTCGAAGACTAATTCTTGCTAAAATCCCTTTAAGTACAGGAATACGCATGAAAAAACTATAAGACTTCTGAGCAAATTCCTGATAGCGCGTCTTCCAATGAGGCTTGCTTGCAAATACATCTAATTTATTGTTTTTCGATTTATTCCCTCGAATACTGTTATAAACGTATCCAAGGGCTATAATTACCATCCCGCTTATAGAGATAAACAAAATGATTTTCAGTAGAGTCATGAGGCGTCACCCCAGTGTTTCTCAATAAATTCTTCAAATTCTTTTCGATCTTCTTCAGATAGTTTTCTTTTAATTTCTTCTTGTCTTTTCTTACTAATTGGATTAACCGCCACATACTTTCCTTCTCTAAACTCTACGATATTGCTTTCAACGAACTGTTTTCGATGAGTTTGTTGCTGAAAGTATTTAGTAGCAGACTCAAGCATAATGTTTAATCTTTCTTCTTGTGACTTTGGTGCAGGTAGTTCTTTGTATACTTCGCCATTCCCATATACAGGGATACATTCAGTTATACGCTCAATAAATCGTTCTCCTACATAGTTCTGTTCTGGATGAATATCAAATTCAATTACATTAACCACTTCTTGTTCAGCTGACTTTTCATCTGAAAATAGTTTTTCTCTCATCAAGGATCTTACTAGGTCATTAACTAAATCTTGTAGGGTTTTTGCATGGTGAGTGAATAATGTAAACAAGCTTGCAACTTGAGCAGATTGAACCACACTTGCCGCTACTGGAGAAGTAGCTGCCTCCCCTACAATATTTACATGGCCATCTGTTTTCTTTATGAAGCTCATTAGATCCTCACCTGTAACAGTTTCAGTTTCTTGGAATGTTAAGATGTTTCGTTTGGGATATAATTTTCGTAGACCTAACTCAAACATGGTTTCTACTACACGAAGGTTTAATGATTCGTGTATATATCCAACTACTATTTGAAGTAAGGTAGTCTTACCAGAACCTTGTGCTCCTGTTATAGCTGAAACTCTGTTTCCTTTGACAAGGAATTTTATTACGCCGATAGGTAATTCCGCATTCTCTTGTGTAATCAATTGTTCAATTTCTAGCTTTTTACTGTCATATTTCTTACGGATAAAAAAGTTCCATGACTCTGCTGCAGCTGGTCGAGAAACTGTTACACGAGAACCGTCGTGCATCTCATTAACCATTAATGGCTTTGATTCCGACAGTTGACCAGGATAGTTATACTTGTAAACGTTCCCGACAATCCTACGGAGTTCCGCTACTGTTTCAAAATCCAAGAAACTAATATGGATAGTCTTACCTTGATACATTATCCAAACACTTCTAAAACCACTGAAAGTATTGTTCACCATACTTGTAACTAGCAGTTGTTCATCATCTATATTTTCAAAACTAGAAGGAACATCTGATACTCCTCCGGACACACCATCGATAGCCATATCACGTATTTCATCAATCACTCCGAAACCTTTATATGAACTATAATTTCTCTGTGTGATGACACGAATTTTGTCTTCAAGAGAAAGGTTTTTTACTTTTTCTTTAAAAATAGTTCGTATTTCCAATTCATTTATCCGAAACCCGCCACCTTTTTTAGGTTTGGCAAGTTCATATTCATCAATCATTGTTCCAAGAGCATATTTTCCATGCTTTTTTTGATACACATATAACAAAATGTCAAAGCACTCACGGGCACTTAATTGATTAGGTCTATCGAAAGGAATAACCCAGTTAATATTGTCTTCATTAAAGCCATAGCCTTTCGTTAACTCATCAAACATAAATTCCCGAACATAGGTCTTAGCCGAGATGTTACCCGTATTACAATTTCTCAGCATTTCTTTGAGCTCTTTTTGCCTCTTCTTTTGACGTTCAAATTCTGTAGGGTTAAGCCCTAGACTATATAAGTCCATAGTGGTTAATTCCGTCATACGATTGGATATATACCTTTGAATTGCTGGAAGACTGTATTTTTCTCGTTCGTGCTCGTTATCTACTGTTACAACGTTTCTGTTTTGAAAAAAACGAATACCGACCACTAGCACAACAGTAGATATTATGAGAAGGATGATTAGTAAGTTTAATTGGAAACTCATAAACCATCTTCCTCCTTATCAAGCCCTAATGCTTTCCTTACAGTTTCATTGACAGTTCGAATAGCTCGTATGAAGGAGTATGCTGGATCACCATTTTGAATTCGATTTACTCGGTAGAAAAACTCCGCCACACTGTGATTATTCATTGCATCCAAATAAGTTGGTGAAAAAGGTACAGGAAGGATTGGAACTTTCACTTTATGAGCTCTTTTTATATTTCTTACAGTGAGAGAAGAATTTTCCTCATATCTACTAATCAAAATAATATAAGGCTTATTTCTTAACTCCGACGGAAAATAATCTCCTGTGAAAAAACGCTCAAGTACATATTTATTTTGTGGTAAACAAACCACAACTAAATCTGCTGCTTCTAATAGGGTCTTACTAGTTTCATTGTGTACACCTGCATGTGTATCGACCCAAACGGTGTCATAATGTCCCTTAGCTGAATATAGTATTCTGCTTATCGTGCGAAGGTTATCACTTGCTGAATCCTCATTTTCTTTCAAACTCCCAATGAGTAAATCCATTTTTCTCTTGTAGATAGTGTCCGTATAATCTGGAATATCTTCAGGTTGTAATAAATTACTTTTTACTTTTCGTTCAAGTGCCTGTATTCCTGAATTTTCAAAACCTACCGCTCTTTTCTCTTTGCTATAATATGAATCCAATGGAGAATAGGTTAGCTGAGTATGAGTAAGTAAAGAATGACTAGACTGTTCTAATGAAAACAATGAAGCAATCGCTGCAGCATTTGCAGATGTTCCTCCTTGCCCATGAATCGGGGACCAGAAAACTATTAATTTTCCCATGTTACCCCTCCTTTCTTTTTATGCTTATTTCATTAATGCCGGTTGTTTTTGTTTACGGCCAAAGTTGAAGAACGAAGGCTTCACTGCCTCATTGATTTCTTTAATATGCATTTGATATATTTCAGAAACTATTTCGAATAAAATATCTTTGTATTGCTTATTTAACTTTTTGAAAGGAATCATCTGCTCGTGCTGCATTTGAATGCGAAGCGATTGTTCCAGTTCATCCGGCTCTATTAAGTAATTGATAGATCTCCAAGTAACTCGATGGTTCATTAGATTATCAAAATATTCATCTAGTAACTTATAAGTAGAAGTAAAGGTGATCCGCTTCATTGTGGTACTTTCTGTTTCATCAAATAAGAAATGGAGCAGTTCTACATCACGGCTTTGATTAATTTTTTCATCATCACCTACATAGAAACGTTCACTAAAAGCGGGCCACTCATTTATGAGTAATTCAGTAGAGTCTATGTCTACAAAAATCACATCGTAGTTTGTTGCCTTTTCGTTTTCACTTCGGAGCAGTTCCTCTACTTCCATCCAATTTTTAGCCCCGCACAGGATGTCTATATTGTGAAAGTCATAAAGTGATTGCCCTTCTTCTAAATGGGTATAACCATTTTTGTAAAACTCTTGGGAAGTAGCGTCTATGACTAACACTCGTTTTGAAAGGCTCGTAAGTACATGGCTAAAATAAAACGTAAAATCTGTCTTATTCCGGGTTCCAATTAACTGAATTAGTTTCATTCTGATTCACTTCCCTCTTCAATTTCACTTTCTTGATCAAATTGGTTTAAAGCATTTAATTCATCAGTTTCTCTTTGTTGTTCTGTACGCTCTTGCTTCACTAAGTTTTTATTAGTAGCTTCACCTTCGCGTAATTTTTGTCGTTCCTCTTCTGCCATTGCTTCTAAGCCCATTTCTAGATTTGCTCGATTTTGCTTTTCTAAATTAAGCTTTGCTATATTGACAATGTTTGGTGAGCTTTGTATTAGAGAAAGAACATTTTGTTTTACTGGATAAGTGATTTGAGAACCTATTTGCATTTCCCCATCTACATAAGGTAAAGCATAAATCTTCGCACCCTCTAAATAAGCATCTACCACAGCTGAACTCATTGATAGAATCTCAGCCTCGTCATTATCCAACCACATTGTAAGCCCGTTTCTTTCCTTCACTTTCTTTTTAGAGAAGATAATGTAATCATCCCCATTAGGAAACTGGATACGAACATCGACATATTCATTAGGAGCTAGCTTAGTTGGTAATTCTATCAATGAATACTCTACTTCTCTCACGTCATTTTCCACGTTCACATCTTGATAGACAAAAGAACTGACCATTATCGTTTTTTCCTCTAAATCTGTTCGAGCAAAAAATTGAGCCGTTTCAAACTGTGTGGGAATCATAATGTTTTCTGCTTTTGCTGCAAAAGGAAGGGACACTTTTACCAACATGTCTCTAGTTATCTGATCTCCTCTTTCGACTTTCCTTGTTAAGGCATAGCCAACCTCACTCTGTAGGGCAGTTAATTCTAACTCTTCCATCTGTTCCTTATATTGCTGTTTGAGGGCAAGTTCTCGTTCCTGCGTTTTCTGATAGTAGAAGTAACCACCTACGCCTGAAATGATGAGCATAGTTGCAGCACCGATTAAACCAGACCATATTAATTTCTTCGTTCTTAAACGAATTTTCACGTTCTTATTTCCCCCTTATTTTTTCACCTAAATTCGAACTCACATGATGTAACTGAGATATGTAAGAAAACAAAAAATACCCCAATCAAATAGATAAAGTCGTCAAAAGACGCTCATTCTACATGATTGGGGTATTCCCATTTTTTTATATTCAATTAAGTTTCAAGAAGTTCAATTATGATAGGTATTCCCTTTTATTACAAAATTTTATTGAAAAGGGAATCCTTGAAAAGTGTTATCCATAATTTATCATGCACCTATTTAAAAGTCAATAATTGATAATAAAAAAGTGGGTATTATTCTATACCTTGTTGACCTACTAGGTGGTGCTATAGTAATTGTTCTTATAAAAGCAACTTATCGTGGAAATCGATTAATTATTGAGAAATTACAGTAGGGAAATACGAAATTAAGTTTTGAAAATCTGCTGTACTCGGTTTTTTTATGATTGCCAAAATCTTAATATCATTTTTAGCTGCATTTTTAATAGCCACTCCTATTTCATAAGGATGATTATCATATACATATTGAAAATCATTAATTACTAAGCAATTTACTATAGAATCGTTTATTAAACGTTCCATATGTTGTACTTGCAACGAATCATTTTGTAAGTATTGAATACAGTATAATTGTTCATATTCACCTGAAGAAATCTCTTCGCTAAGAGAAATTACTCTACCATTAAGTGCGTTAGTCAAACCACCAAATTCCTTTTCATAATCATAGACAACAACTTTTTGTCCTTCATTAACTAATTGCGTAATATAATTCTTTACGGTCGCGTTCTTACCAGTGCCTATTTCACCAACAATCGCTATGTTACCTTTTACCATTTTAAGCTCATGCTCTCCAAAACTTTGTTTTAACACATGAATTCCTCCTCTTATTATCCAATGATATAAAAAACTCCTAATACAGCTACCGTAATAGCTACACTAACTACACTTGATATAATTAACATGCCTCTTGAGAAGGTTTTCTTAGGTGACTTAATAAATTCACCCAGCACATCATAAAGAATCTCCTCTACATCCGTAGATGGTTCATAAGGGCTTGCTTGAATGGGGAAAGAATATACAGAACGCCATTCTAACCTTTCCTCTAAGTCCTTTCTAACACTTTCAACTGCTCCAGGTATGAGATAACATACGTCTTCATGATTCGGATATATCTTTTGGAAAGCCTCAATCCAATGTAACTTCCACTCATCTCCTGAGCATACAACGCATTTCACATGGGAGCGTCTAAACTCTTCCAGGTAAGGAGTGTCTTGTATACTCCCTAAATCCAATACTACATATTCATATAGCGGAAATATCTCATATAAATCTTGTCGTTCTCTATATTTGTAATGAGTAATTCCTTGCATCTCGAATGTGTTTATACTGGATAGCATTCTTTTTTCACCCTCGTATAAGGTGTGAATACGATCATAATCCTGTGATTCATTACCTTCTACCAGTGCAACAGAATGTCCTAAATCCTTTAAATAACTTGCTATACTTATAGCGGTATGGGTTGCACCTATATGAGGGACCACGCCTGCCACACTTATTAAAACTGTGCCAATGATAGCGGACCGTTGTTGTACCCTCTCTATAGGCATAAACTCAATAATGTCCCCTAATTCCAACTCTGTCTCAAACTGTTTTTCTTGCTTGGCTTCCGCCTTTGCTTTGGGTATCTTTTCTTTTTCTACTTTTGGAGTATCATTACGCTTGGGTAATGATACTTTTCCGGCCAATTCTTTTAAATCCTGGGTTCTTTCCGATAGTTGCTTACCAATAGCTGCTTTCTTTTCACTAAAATCAATTTTAGGCTTTTTAACAGTGGATGCTACAGGTACCGCAGTAACCTCATTATTTTCCCCTACTTCTAATTCTTCTTGTTGTTCTCCTTCACTGGTATCTGTTGTTTCATCAAAAGATAGAGTAAGACCGCCAACTTTGAATTTTGAAACATTAGCATATCTAGGTGGAGCAGTTAACTGTTCCAAGAAATTTTTAGCGATTATTTGTCGTTCATTAAAAATATCAAGTACATTATGTGCGACTAAATCACCTAAGAACGGATCGTTTTTTGGCCTCTCACAAATGAAGACCACACGCATATCTTCCCGATTGACTCGCCAAGAATTGATAAGGGTTAATAATTCTTTTTCCTTATCTTCTTTTGTATGTAAGTCACTTGGTAAGTAAATATCATGTAAAATAAGGATATTTGGATTTTCTAATTCAATAATATCGTTTAAGTATTTCCGATGATGTACGTCATTGTCTATTACTTCAAAAGCGCCCTCTTCAAAGTATTTCCGCAAAATGTTCGCCATAGACGGCTCGCCTACTGCAAGGAGAATGGACAATATAGAACCTCCTTCAAACAAAAAAATACCCCAATGATGTAAAAAAAGAACGTTCAGTACGTTCATTTACATCATTGGGGTATTCCCGTTTATTTATATATAATTAATGGTTAAGTTTATATAGGGAACTGGAAGAATAAGTTTCCGCTTACTCTTCCAGTGTGTTCTCTTCGCAAGATTAAAAACCTTGAGAAAAGGTGTTATACACATAATTTATCATTAAACATATGCTAAGTCAATATAGCCTGGAGCAGCTGATAGTCTCTTACTACTTTGCTAAATAAGAAATCCGAACACGTTGTACTTGATCTTTCTCCACCTTGCCAAAGGCAGTCTCTAGTCCTTTACTTTCATCAAACCATTCGTCAATAACGAACCATACGTCAAAAGGAAACGTATTTAATCTCAGTTGTTCGTGAATGAATAGGGCCATACTTACAGAGGAAACAGAAATGGCTACTACTTGTAGATCAGTATGAGCAAATCCGTCTATTTTAATTGTATTATCCCTGTTATGCAGATAACGTAACTCTTCTAAACGTGATTGGAAGTAGCCAATAAAATTTTGAGCCATTTGAGCTCTCTCCATAATAATCTGCAATTCCCCTTCTGGGCTATTGACCTTCATCACTGCAAAAGGTTTCTTATACTTGCTAAAACCACCGACATAAGGGTACCAAGACCAACCTCTCACATTTTTGGACTCAATCCCTAGACAACGAATTTCATTCATAGCAACGTATCTTTGTATACCCATTGAATTGTCTAACCAGGATTCCGCTGCAATGAATTTGGACTCTGGATAAAGATGAGAGAGAAGCTTATATCCCCCTATCCCAAGTGTATGAGGACCTGGGGGACGGATAACTTCTTTTCCATCTTCCTCAATAAAAGCTAATCTGCACTTATGACGTTGCACAAGACCATACTTAGCTAAATGGCGTAGGTGCTTACTGGTAGCCGAAGAAGATTGCAAGGAAGACATATATCTCCTTAATTGATCTTCATTCGCTGCTCCGGCATCTCCAACTACTTTAAGTACCGTTAACATATCTTTATTCAGTTTAGAAGTGTTTATTAGCTCCAATACCTGTTCCGTCCTAGTCAAGGGTATGTATGAATCGGGAAGCGCTACCGTTGACTTGAAATTGGGATGGTCCCAAATCGAAATGGTACCATCCTCCCGAGGAAAAAGTTGGATCATTGCCTGTTCCATTTCAACAGGCGAACTTGTTTGATTAACCATTATTCGTCAAATAAAAATGAACCAAAGTCTTTTTTATTCCGCTTCCCTCGTGGGTAACCAATAATAATTACTCTTCCTCTACGAGCTTTTGTATCTATCTTCTGCAAACGACATGAAACAAAATCATCAATACTAGGCTCATCCAGTGCTCCAACTTTGCTAGCCTTCAGTTCTACTCCATCTTCAATTTGTACATAAATACCATGAATAGGGTGAACTTGCGTAACACGACCAGCAATCACTTGCCCCACTTGAAGCATATCAGCAGCTATTTCCCATGGATCTTTAATTGCAGCTTTTCGAGAAACACGAACTGCTCTCTTTTCTTTATCGAACATTAAGACTTTAACCGTTATTTTTTCTCCTGGTTGTGCATCTACTACATCTCTTTCTCTCCATGACCACTCATTACGGTACATATATGTGTCTTCCCCATTGATATGTACATAGATAATACCCTTTTGCTGATTATAGCCAGTGATAATACCATTAAATTCAACACTATCTAGTAGGTTGTTCTTCTGTAAATCTTCTAACTGCTCCCAAAATACTTCTCGTAATTTTTCTGCAGCTTGTTTCTCTGAAAGAATAGCTATGCTACTAGGTAAATCTAAATGAGTAATAACGAAGGATTCTTGTAATGTAACAAACTGCTCCAGATTACGGAAACTACGTTCTTTAAACTCCGAAGCAGGACAATAACCAGTGATTCCACCTGGTAAAGCTACAATCAAAGTGCTCTCTTCTTGCATCTTTGGAGGTAATTTCATTGATTTAACACTGCGAATAACCCCTGTAACAATTTCACCATTTCTCTGGTGATTTGCTAACTCTTCTAATTTCGCATTGGATTCCCATGACTTAGATACTTTCACTTTCGGAGTAACTTTTTCAGTAGTAGATGATAATCCTTCTGAATTTACTACCTCAGTAACCTCTTCACTAGTTTGTGTTGCTATTGTTTCCTCAACTTTTGCCTCTTCTGATTTTGAAACCATGAAGACACTTCCTCTCTGTTTGATTTAATTCACTCAGTATTCATTGGTAATTCAATCATTCCCTCGGCAGAATCATGCCTTCTGAAACACATAAAACCCCTCATTAAGAAAACGATGGTTACATCGTCTGCAAAATGAGGGGTACACCCTATAAATTTATTAAATTATTCTAACCGATTGACTATATTGTACAAATACATCTATACTCATGCAAGATTTTTTTTATTTAGAATCAGTATCATTGGCTTTTCCAGTCAATTTCTGAATGTCCTGTATGAACTGTTCACCCTTTTCGCTCAATTGACTTTGTGTATAACCACTTCTTGTAACAGGAGCAGGAGCAGATGTAACACTTGATTCAACCTCTACAGGTTCATATAGCTTTGAAAGTTTCGCCTTTTTCTCTTCCATTACGTCCTTCTCGCTCAAGACTTTTATAGGCTCTATTGGAGCAGCTTGTACGCGTGGAGTAGTAGGCTGACTTTTTAAAGAGATTTGAGAGAAATCAATTATTTCAGGCATAATCTCTTTAGAATTTGATTCTTTGTCATTTGAGTCAGTACTCCTAGGTGAGACGGGAGCAGTTGATCTATCATAAGTATGAGCAGGAGCTATATTGCTATCCGTTGAATCGCCATATCGTACCTCGTCTCTAGGTTGCGTATCCATTGCAATATTAACGATACGTTCAATTTCATCTACATCAGACTCATTAATTTTCTTAGCAAGTTCAAGTAAATCCTCTTCACTCATTACCACCTGTTCATTCTTATAGTATTTATTATTTTTATTCTCTGTTTCTTCTATGCTTTCAATAACATCTAGAGTACCTGCTCCTAAACGATAGTTTCGTCTGCTTTCCAACCATACATTTAACGATTTCTCATCTGCTACAATTTTTGCTTTAGTATAACGTTCTTCAGGAATAAAGTTAGCATCTATTTGTACGACTGGCATAGGTTTATTATGGACAACCAATTTAACCGCACATTGAAAAGCTTCTTGATACATAATTTCTCCGCTCGTCATTGCCATATCCCTTACCTTAGAATAAGACGAGCCTGAACGTGATACTGGATCTTCTTGTAATGGAGAGACTGACATCTCACTTTGCCCTTCTTCATAGACGTATTTTTCTCCAAACATCTTAGAGAAAAAATCAGCATCATAAGGAGACACATCCCCATAAACCATACGGTTACGCAAAGTACCTATAATAGTCATCATATAGAATTCACCAAATTGGTCGGCCATTTGAGCAAGAGATTGCATAATCGGCGTGATGATAACCTTATATTTACGTGCCTGTGCTGGGAACTCTCTAAAGGAACTATAAAAATAATCCGGTGCTTCATCTATAACAATATGGTGAAATGGTGATACCTTTGGTTCTCGTCTGAATGTACCGTTTTGCAGATTCATTAAAACAATCTTCCCTAGCACTTTAGCTAAGTCTACTAGCTCACCCTTAGCTGTATTAACAAGGAGCAGTCCACCCATCTCGAAATGTCTATCAAAGTCAAAATCACTGTCACCGAACAGCACTCGACGAATCAATTTATTCGCGCCAATATCATTTAGGATGTTTCTTAATCCCTTAACATCTGTCTCAAGGGCATCCATATATATAGGATCTCCACTATCATTTCGTTCTTTAATTACGGAATTACCCTGTCTAATAACCTTAGGAATAAGATTTAAGTTAAACCAATCGTCAATCCCTTTAACAATCTTCCAATGATTTCTCTCATCTCTATTTACTATTTCATTTATTTTATCAGGAATAGTGGTCTTTAAAGCAAGGTGCATTGTTCTTACCAGCTGAGGGTCATTATACATATCCAACAACATATCCAAATTGACATCTTTATTAGGATCATGCAACTTCAATAAGTATATATGGTGTTTCAAATGGTTACGTTGGGCTTGTTCGAAATAAAAACTGCCTCCCCCGGATTTGTTGTCACTCAACCCTGCTATAATTTGAGCAAAAACTTCAGCTACTTTATCTACAGGCCCTCGCATTGGGTTAATACTTGGCGTGTTAGGGTCAAGTGGATTTATATATGTTATAGCTTCATCAGGAATTCCATGAGCTTTTGCCAATTGGTAGACATTTTTACATAAATCGTTTGATGGTTCTATGATGGATAGACCATTCAAATATCTCCCTAGTACATTTTGAGATTTATAATCCGCACGCTGCGATATGGTCGGATATGCTTTCACAAAACGAACCATATGGTCTAAATCTTGGTCGATTATAGGTTCTGCTAAAGCAGCTGTTTTCCCAGTTCCAATACTACCTACAATTACCGTCCCAAGTGTTCTGTCTCCTCCTGGTGAAGTAACCATCTCCTTATCCACGGATGTTTCCCCTAAGTATATATCCGGCATATAATCTGTTTTTTCCAACTCGCTGAATTTTTGTAACCATCTGCCCCTCCATTGGAAGTTAAAGAAGGCCTTTCTTAATTCCACATCAAATTCAACATACTTATTCAATAAAAAATAACTAATAAAGAATAAAACTAGTACAGGTATTATGGTTATCATCAAATAAAAACCTTGTACCTGTCCTATTACTAGATTTTCAAGAATACCGTTTGTATCTACGTTGTTACCTTCAAATATATGTGCAAGCCTCTTATCAAAAAAAGGTAATAACCTTCTTCGTGCTTCAGACATCCCATAAGCAGCTATACTTCCCCATAGGGTCAATAACGAAGTAAGGAATATTAGTACTCTTAGCTTTGGTGTTTGAAAAGCCTTAGCCCTTGTACTAATCAACCAACTGAATGCTGTTAATCCCATTACTAGTAAGACTGCTACGACACTAACAATTTGACTGTCTCCAAAAAGGAGCGGGAAATAAGCTGTTTCTACACCTATCTGCTCCGTTCTGAAATATGAGGCTACCCTTACCCATGACCGCATACCAAAATATAGAGTAGTTAACCAGAAAAGGAAGACTGTTAGGAAAGGAAACCATACACTCCATTTAGACTCGTTTATCATATAAACAACTTCACCTCTTCTTTCTTATAAGGCGAAGCAAATTTTTTGGAGTAAACTTGTTTCTCAAGGTCACCTTTACTTATATCAAGAGAAGATATGTCCCTTAAATAGATGTTTTCATACAATTCATGGCCATATACATCTTCATCCGCTGACAATTGTTCACTGTAGATTACATTCAAATATAAAGGATTATCTCTATTGCTTGGAACTAAGTTATATTCATTAGTTAAATAAGCATTATTTCTCATACGTTGATAGCTGCTTACTGATCCTTCTTCCGAAAATAAAATTAAATGTCTAGATACTAGGACTCCTTTTTTCTTCATTTGAAGGAGTAACTCTCCATCTAACCTCTTATCTCTATTAGGGAGCAGCACCTCGTTTAATTGCTCTATCTGTAAACTGTAGTCTGTTGCAATATGTTTTTGCATCTTGTCATACCAGGAGCCTGTACTAAAGATGCGATCAATAGAAAGTATTGGACCATTGTTTAATAAATGCTTCACTATGCTAGGAACTCGCTTGGCTGTAGCAACATAAAAGAGAAGGTTTTCTTTCCATTCTGTATAGGGTGGAAATAACTCTTTTAAGGAATTAATTCTTTTATCCCTATTTTCTTTTCGCAAGTCTTTGCCGACAGCAAAATCTAAAATACTCGAATCAGTAACAGCGAAAATAACTATTAATTCTTTACCTATGCTATCCAGATATTCAGCCATTTTTAGATATCGAATATACTTTTGATTGATTTTTTCACCACGTTGGCTACCAGTGTCAACCTCAATAGCAATAATTCTATTATCTTTTTCAAAAACCCAATCTGGTACTATTAAGCCTTTTATTTCATCAGAAACTGTTTCTTCTGATACCCCTAGATGAGGATGCCTACTACCTCTAATATGTGAGAATCCCTCAACACTTATTGGATTACTTAATAGTTCCAAAAAAGTGATATTAGCTAAATATGAGGTTGCTCTAGTGTGCAATGAAGGTAATCTTCTTCTCTTTGATAGCGTCATAACTTTCCTTGCTACCTCTTGTTCAATAAATCCATGACTTGTCAAAACCTCATACCCTCGTTTGTTTAAGCGATAATGATAGTAGGTTAAGCCAGCCAGTTGCCCTTTCTCACTTAAACTTTCTTGCAATCGGTCCAATAACCCAGATTGAACGAACTTTTTTAACCGATTAGAAATCCAATTGGAGTTACGTTCTCTTCCGTAAGTCATTTGGTAAAGGTCATGAATACTTGGTGCTCTCATAGAACCGTGTATATAAATTTGTGAGAGTAAGAGTAGATCCTCGCCTTTTAATACAATACCAGTCCATTGTTCGTCCTTTGGCAACCGTATAGTAGGATAATCATTGTCTAATAACTGTTTATACATAGTTCTCCTTTCTAAACGAAAAAACCCCGACAACAAATAAAACAAGTGCTGAACTTGTCTCATTGATTGTCGGGGTACTCCCGTTTTTCTATATAAAATTTTCACTTCGGGAGAAGTATAACATAATACAAAATCATTGCCTATAAATACTTACATTAATGTGTATTTGAATGTAAAAGTGCTTTTTCTTTTAAATTGTTTTTAGTGAATAATGACACTGTAATTAATTACAATCTAAAACAAGTGGACTCACATGCAGTTCTAATATTTAGTATCGCTTAGCAAATGTCTATTTACTTTGGTCTTTTATAAGTTAGAAGATATCTTAGGGTGAACACTCTACACACACGGTCTTTACACACACCTTTCTCCCCTTCTTTAATGTGTGTGCAGCAATGCCCTTTATAGGATGTGTGAAGATTATTTATAGTAAGTGCCATGAATAATATAAGAAAATACTGAAAAAGAATAAAAAAACTTTTAAATAAAAAGAACAAAAAGAATAATTTTTGCCCACTCATTAATGAAAAGAAATAATTATTCCGTTGAAGAAAAAAGATTCCTATTTGACCGTTAAAAGATAAATCTTTTTATACATTTACAATGTCTTCGATGATGAACAACAAAATAAGAGAATCTGAGAAATTGAAAAGAAAAGAAAAGAAAAAAATAAAATAATTTTCCCTATCGTTTAACAGATAGGGAAGTTAAAGTTTTTTCTATACTAGATAGAGGATATTACGGATGGAGCCCCTAGAATAAAAAGTATCTCACGGCTCTTAAACACGTAGAAAGGTTAAAGTAAATATTAGATATATATAAACTAAATTTGAAAATGAAGGAATAGATCTAATAAAATTATTAGTGAATTTATTTCAAATTTTAATCTTTATTAATCTATATTCTTCAATTACTGCGGAAGTAACTGCGTTATTAATAGCGTAAGTTACTATCGCTTATTTTATAAGTGTTTATAGCATTAATTTTTAGTTGCATTTTCTATAAAAGACGTTTATTATAAATCTTATAATAAGTATTGCGTCAGTAATTGAATCAATGATGGCGTGAATGAGGAAGTCATTGAAGCATAAATAGATGCAGTAAAGATTTTATGAAAGTAGAGGTGATACTATGCCGTTAGAAAAGAGAGATATATTCGAAATATTAACCAATAGTCTTTCAGAAGAAAGTAAATGGTTTTTATTTGCCTTATCTACTGAAAAAGTACCTTTACACAAGGAAAATTTAAGAGACGTAGCAAACGAACTTTTCAAGCGAGTTAACGCTCATGATAAAAAGAAACAATTAATTACTTCTCGCCATAGCTTAGACATTCATACAGCAAGATTAGAAGGCGCAGGACTAGTTAATGTCCAAAGAATCGGTCAAATACGAATTTATTCTTTGACAGAGTTAGGTACGGAATTATTAAATTATTTAACAAATAAACAGACTAATTAAGAGACGGAGTGAAAAAGATGAACAACCAAAAAAGTTCAATTTTAAAAGATGAAAATATAAAACTAAGCCTTAGATTTGGTTTCCTTGGTTTAGGTATGGGTGGCGGTTCAATTGCCGCAGCATGTTCGGAAACTTTAACAAGTGTTACTAATGCTCGATACCCTTACACAGCATTACTTATTAATACAAACTCACTGGACTTAGATAAAGTGGAAATTAAAAATCCTAACACATCCAAACTTCTTATTGGAGATGGTCGTGGAGCTGGAAGAAACATTGAATTAGGAGAAAAGATATTTACTGCCAATACTGACAAAATAGTGAGTAGTATAAATAAACAATTTAATAATACAGATTTCCTTTGGATCGTTGCTGGTTTAGGTGGAGGAACTGGTACGGGATCTATTATAGAAGCAATCAAAATACTAATGACTAATGGGTTCAACAAGAAGTTTGGACTTATACTTACCCTTCCACGTAAAAATGAAGGACAAACCGTGTTAGCCAATGCATTACAACGATTACAACAAATTAACAATGCTATGAAAGGTCTGGGTTCGATAATCCTTGTCGATAATCAAAAATTATACGATAATTTCAGTGAACATAATCCCAATGCTTCTGTATCTGAATATCTTCAATTTTCTAATCGTTTTGTTGCTGAAACTCTTCATGAAATGAATGTGGTAACATCTACATTTAAACCAGTGGGAGAAAATCACTTTGATAGTTCAGAGTTTTTGAATTTAATTAAAACACCAGGAGTTTTACATTTCGCTCGCTTCACAAGTAAAGCATCAGAAATTGATTCTTCTCAAAGTATTTCCCATATAGGAAAGCTAAAGGAACAAATCGAAGATGGCGTTTTGTCTGATGGTTATAATTTAGGAAAGACTTCTAGACTTGCAGTAAGTATTTTGGCTAATCAATCAACAGCAAATAGATTATTTAACTTTGAATTTGCTAACTCTATTGAGGAAGAAATCAACGACTTGGCTCCCCTGTCTAATGAAAGACCGATAGCACAATATGTATATCAGAATAAAGAAGTAAAAGATGTTTATTTCTATGCAGTCTTTGCTGGACTAGCTTTACCAAAGAGAATCAATGAACTTGTGCAAGAAAACAATAGATTAATAGAACTTCAAGAAAGTTCATTCAATGAACCCGAAGATATTTTCGCTGGTTTAAAGCAAAAACAAAGCAATGAATCAAATGAGGATGCTGATTTTTCATCTTTATTTGGGAAAAAAGAAACTAACAAAGATGAAGGAAAGTCTGAACAGGAAATGTTTGAAGCTTTATTCGGTAAAAAAGAATAATTTTCTCTTTTCTTTTAAAAGGGTTAGAATGGTCACCCCTTTCTAACCCTTTTTACAAAAGAATAGAAAAGAAAAGAAAAAAATAATAATAGACGAAGTGAAAAAAGAAAAGAATAGAAAAGAATATTTTTTTTAAAGTTCCATAACGTTAATTTATAAAATATTTTTTCCTATCCTTTTGTTTTATCAAAGAAGAAAAGAAAAGATTATTTTTTTCAGTAAAAATCTTTTCTTTCGAAGAGAATATTTCGATTTTCTTTTCTAAAAAAGAAAAGAAAGCCATTGAGAAAACTTTTACAATTATGATACTGTAAACATACAGAGTTTGGTCGTTACAGGAGGAATGTAAGATGGAGATAAAAGAAAAAATAGAACATATCAAAGAAAACTTGAAATTTGATCCTTTGTTTGAGGTCATTCAAAATGCCAAACTTGAAGATGAATTATTCCAAGAAGAATTTTTACAAGAAATTGATATTAAAAAGCATTATGGTACCGTCAAAATAGCGGAATGGTTTTCAATGAGTGATTCTGGCTTACGTTATTATATAAAACCATTTCCTTATTATCTATTTGATGAAGATGCACCTAATACAGATACAGCATATCGATTAAGTTTTATTTCTATAATCAAGTTGAAAATGATCACGATGCTAAAGGATGAATACAAGATAAAAGGTCTGGAAAGATTAATTGGCGGAGCTCATATTTCTTATTCTGATACTACTACCTTGCCGACTAAGAACCCATTTGAACCTCAAATAGAAAAACTAGCGTCAATCGTTGAACAAATAACTAAAACAGGGCTATTCCAGATAGAAGAAAATAAAGAAGAACTGAATATCTCATTAAGTGATAATTTTTTAAACTTTATAAAGTACACACTTACTCCAGCTGAAATTGAAGTAAATCAATTGAAGGAGAAGGAAAACAGGTTACTAGCAGATATAAAGATAGAAAATCTTCGCCTTGATCACACTAATTCAAGAATTGAAGACATTTCTAGATACATTCAAGTGATGGAGTTAAAGGATCAATCTGAAAAGAATAAAGGTTTCCTTAGCAAACTTTTTGGTTCTACAAATAACCAGAATGATACCATTGCTTTTATTTCTAAAGCTAAAGAAGAATATGAGTTTTTGAAAGAAAAGTTAAATGTAGTAAAAGAGACAATAAAAAATCAAGAAGTAGAGTTAAAAAATACACGTTTAGAAATAGTTCAAAAACAAAAATCTATTGACTCTAATAATCATTTTTTAGAGGAAGGAGAAGATAAAGATGTTTAACATTCAACTTTTTAATGTAAATAACTTAGCTAAATTAACACTAGTGGGTATGGTACTATCTGCGGCTGCTTTATTTTTAACTAAATTAATATAAACATGAAAAAAGCCTCGGTACTTTTGCACCGAGGCTTTCTTCTGACCACTCCACCCAAATAAAAAAGTAATTTAAATGAAGTTCCATAATTAAGTTGTTTTAATCGTACCAAATGTTTTATTAAAAGACAAGCAAGATTACGAATTTATTTGTAAAACAAAATATTATTGCGATAGGCTTAATATTTTGTTACTCTATAAATGACCACTCACAACGAACATCGTCAAATAATGATAAATTCGGCTGAAGAAGCTATTATTTTATCGTATTTGAGGATAGTCGTTTATTTCTGTATACATTTTACAGAACCCAAATATAAAAGTATTTTTTTGTTGGTTTCTTTTTAAAAATGAACAGAAAAAAAGAACTTGCCACCACAACAAGTTCTAAGGTCTTTCCTAAATTTTCGATTGAATGCACGTACAGCTACCAACTGTACCCATCGGCCTGGCTTGCTACCAACAAGTAAGAGCTGAGAAATTAAATCATAATCTCTTTCACTTGGATCATTCTCAAAAAACGAGAAATTCCGGGGCGTCTTTCTTATTGCCAAAAAAGGTATGTGCAGTTATTTATTATAATAACAAACTCAAACCCTTTTGACAACTAGAAAAATTGGCCTTTTTGAAAGAGTAATATAGTGTACTTTACTGTTGTTTTCGACAAAATATGACACGTACTCTTCGACTTAGCTGCTTCTTTAGGTTTTTATTCTAAGATTTTACCACTGTACATATTTACAGTGATATTTTTTCCATAAATATAAAATCTGCCTACAAGATGTAGAAGGTCCTACAGAAATAAGGGGATATTAACATGAGTAATTTATATGCTTTAAAAAATGATATAAAAATTGGCTACGCTAAACCATCCAAGAAGCATATGTTTAGTTTTGCTAAAGGAGATCTTCCACTTAACGGGAGTACTATGAAGTTTCTTTTAGCCATGTCCAAATATATTGATTCAACCAATAGAATAGTAATTGACGTTAATATACTCGCAAGAAAATTACATATACAAAGAAAAACTCTACAAGGAATTTTGAGAGAAGCTAAGTATTACAAGCTAATCTACTTAAAAGATGGTTTTTATTATTCAAATTTTCATGTAGTTACTAAAGGTAATTCTACAGAAATGGAGTACATTCGTTTACTGGATGAATACACTTCTCCTGTATTCTTAAATTACACATTAAATCTCCAAAGATTACTCTGCTATTTTTTAGCTGCTTCTCCTATGGGGACACAGCAAACATACAATATTGTTCAGTTATACAACAATAAAATGAAAATGAAAAAACATCGTGGGATAGATACTGTAAAGAAAACTGGTGGACTTGATATTTTTCCTACCTTCAAAGACTTACTTAACGGCTTATCTGTCTTAGTAGAAAATGATCAGATTGAGTTAAAGCTAATAAACAAGGCAACCGGCCGTAGTATTAAGCTTAATTCATCGAACAAAAATACTAAGGATATACTATTTGCACATTTTAATATGACTGAAGATAAAAGAAAGAATAGAATAAATAATGATGTACTTTACAACGAATTAATTCAGGTGAAAATCAGTAAACGCTTGTGTCAACAAAACTGTAAAGTAATTGCTACAGAATATGAGATTGAAGAAATGGCCCTTGCTAATAACTTCAGTTTTTTCGATATGCCCGAAACTCAAAGAAACTATTTAATTGGAATTAAAAATAGTTTAATGGGTTTTTGTCCTCAATCAGGTGCTACACTTTTTAGAAAAACACTACTAAACTATTTTTCTGAAAAAGGTCCCCTGGTTCTTTATCATGCACAAAGAGAAAAAGCAGTTAATTACTTCGTTGATTTTTATCTATTACCAGAAGTACGTAACATTTTAACTGGCGCTGCCTTACACCAAAATATTATGGCTACACAATTACGTGACATTAAGTTCAACGAAATACTTACAGCTGGGTATATTGTGTCTTTAGGAGATATTTGCGGTTTTATAAAGTTTTATTCTAAATATGGTTCCACAGGGGACATGTATTTGTTACATAGCAATTTGAGAAAGCATTTCATAAATACCAGTACTTTTAAACATGAGGGTTGGTCCAAATTTAATGAAAAACTGGATTTACAAGTAGAACCAATAATTAATACCTGTAAAACTGTTTTTAAAGAAGACGTTCGTTCATTAGATACTTATCTAACTAAATTAGCTGAAAGTGGCGTTATGTCCAATAAAGAGAAGCTAGAAAAAGAGTTAGATAGACTATTAAATATTGAACCAATAATAAAAGCGAATTTAAATGAGTTAATACTCAATATAGAGGATGAAGATGAAAATAGAATGAAAGTCCCTTTTTATAATTGGTTAGAAGAAAGAGAATAATTTTGAAAAAAATTCTAATCGCACCTAGAAAGATCTACTTATTATTCGTAGGTCTATTTGTCATGCTTTTAAATATTCTATTTTGTAACCAAATTTTTTTATAACTAAAATCTAATAGATTTACCGAAGAGATTCAATTTCCTATGCCCATTACTTCCATTTTTTAACTTATTAAAAAGATTATAATAAAAACAAAAAATATATATTTAACTTTAATAAGTTATATTGTTCCAACTTTAGTTAAATGTATATTGATGTATATTCCATTTTTTTACTTTATGTTTAGAAAGCCTATGTTTAATAGGACTCTGCTCGGTCTATTTTGTGCAATATAAATTATGTATAGGTTTTGATATTTTATTTGTTATTAATTTTGTAATTAAATTTGATATATAATAACTTAAAACAAACTAAGAAATATTCGATATAAAAAAATATGCTAGACTAAACATAAAGAAAAAAGAAAGGAGAAAACAGTATGCCATTTGGCTATGAAAATTATCGTTTAAAAAATGGAATTAGCCCAAAAACTGTTGTGAATGAAGTAAGTCTCATTCAATCCTTTTTAAAATTCGTGGATGAATATTATAATCGCTCAGTTGCTCCTCATGAAATACGACCAATAGACGTTAAAAACTTCTTGGATATTCAAAGAAAAAAGCCTATAAAAGATTCCACTGTAAACAGAAAGCTTGTATATATAAGAGTTTGGTTTAACTACATGTGGGAGCAAGGGAAGATACCTGTAGACTTTATGGAGAAGTTTAAATATGATGTATTAGATCTCACACCTAAAACGCATAAAATTACTTTAAATTATTTTGAATTACTCAGTAAAAGAGATAATGTCTATAAGAACTCAGAAATGCCTTTAAATGCAAAGCTATTTTTTTTATTTGATTTAAGGGGCATGAGAAGAAGAGATACATTAGGAGTGACTATAAAAGACATAACAGATCTTGGAGATGAATTAAATGTCCTTGTAGAAACAAGAGATGGGACTGCAACCTTTAATCTTACTCATCCAGGAGAGATTAGTGTATTGCTACAAGCCATAGAGAGAGCCGTATTTAGAGACACCCAATACCTTTTTACTGTCAAGAAGAAGGACCAGTATCTTCAAGAGCAATTATCATCTTCTTCAGCAACCAACAAAGCCTTAGCTAAAGTGCTAGGATTTAACTTACACTCTGAGGTAGTAAGGTTTGCATACGTACACTATTTACACATAGCAAAACAAGCAAAATTAGAAGAAATACAAGAATTACTAGGTACAACCAGGGAACGAGCTGCAAATATATTAAAAGAGGCTCTTGTTCGAGTAAACAATGTAGATTATAATATGCAAAGAACCTCTTAATTTTGACTATAATAAAATACTTATAATGGGAGCACCCCATAGTAGACGTGAAGAGAATACTTCGCTTACTATGTGGTGCTTTTTTTCATACTAAACATTAAAAAGGGGAGGAATATTAAAAGCATGCATTGTATCCAAACATACAAAAATCCTAAACAGATTAATCAATTACAAGCACTAGAAAACTTGACTATCGTTTTGTTACTTCAAAAGCCCATATTTAATAGTTCAAAGAGATTAATACAAGTACCGTTCAATGAAAATAAAATACTGTTCCTCGAAGAATATATTCTGAGGTATAATCTTAGTTCTCATGTGACTTATAAAGAAAACTTAGTAACATTACATCACTCAATAACTGTAGAAAATCTTGTGAGAGATTGGACTCCAAAAGGACAGGTAATAGGTATTAATCCTAATAAAGTATCTAGTGATTTATTTATGCTTTGGATATGTCTATTTGCAAAGAAGACTGATAAGAATGTGATAATTGAAACAGAATTAGAGGATCAAGTGAAACTTACCATATGTCGATTTTTCCGTTTATATTTACAAACAAACTTGATAGATAGGGGTAATATTTTTCAGATAAGGCCCTTTACAAACCTTATCCTAAAATCGTACCAGGAAAATAGATTTTTAGAGGAAACAAAAGAGCTGAACAACTTATTAACTGATAAAGATAGAAATAAATTAAAAAAGATATTGAACTCTTGGGAGGATTATAATGGTGTCTCATAAAAAAAATAGCTACTTATTTTTGGTAATAGCTGCTTCGTTAAGTTTAAGCGCTTGTTCTGACTCGATTTTTAAAGAAAGGGTTTCGGAGAATGAAACAAAGAATTTAAAAATAGAGAAAGATGAAAGTGAAAAAAGTAATGATGAATCTCCACCAGCTGAGGTTCATATATCAGATGAACAAAAAGAAGTTATAACTGATTCTGAAACAATAACTTCTGCTGAAGATGCCGTAAAAAACAGTGAGCTATCGCTGAGACAAGAATTAGAAATTATCGAAGTGCCAGAGAAGGATGTATATACCGACGTTAACGAATTTTCTCAGTACGTAAATGGATTGTTTTTTCTTTATCATTCAAAACAAATAGATGCTGAAACATTCTATAACAAGATAAATCCTCACTTTAGCAAGGAATTTACAGAGTATCTACCAAAGGATAAGGAAGAACAAATTCAAGTGTTTAATGTACTTCAGAAAACTTTTATAAAACAACTGAAATCTCCCATAAAAGAATACCAAATTACAAATGTTGAGGTTGGTAAACGAATAGAAGAAGCCAGTGTATATAGAAAATATATTCAAGCAAATGGAGAATTGATTTATTATGAATCGGTATTTATTAAACAAGATGGAAAATGGCTTATTTTAGATGATAGTCCTGCTCCACCATATGTTATAAGTTCTGATATTGAATCTAAATTCGAAAAAAAGAAAGGGGATTGAACATGCAATTAACAGAAATTACTTATACAGAGGTTTATAATTACTTTCAAGAACAATTTAAAAATAACCTTGAATTTAGAGAGGAAATAAATGAGCTTTATTTGTTTTATCGAAGAAAATTATTACTTCACGCTAAGCAAAATTATCAACAAGACTTAATAGAATATGATTTTGAAGAAGTCGTAAAAAGCACTATTTTTAATGGATATTATATTATGAAGCTTATTTTGTCAGATAAGGATACGGTTTTATCTGATGATGATTGGATGCTAAATCCGGGAACAGCTAGGAATGAAATACCTAAGTTCTTAAAATCTATAAATAATGACAACGCCCTGGATTGGAAAACAGAAATAAACCACCGATTTAGCATGGAAGTATTAAATAGTATAGAAAGTGCTTATGATCTTACAAAGTCATTGATTCGAGAAATAGCAGAGTACGGTGCATTTAAAGCATTTATAGAGGATACTCGGTACAAGGGAAGTGTAAATAGCGCAGAAATTAGCTTACTACTAGGAAATTCAAATGATTTATACTTTCTTTCACCACAGGTTTATACGGTACCTTCATTTGTTACATTACAACATGAAATATGGGATTTGTTTTTTTGGTCTTCATTAAACAAAGAAGACTGGGTTGGAACTGTTCATCTATCTAAATTACCAACCGATGAGGATAAATTAATTTATTTAATTGAATTTAATATTTCTGATTTAATTATGGAAGCCGAGAAAATGGAAATCATAGAAAAAATGGTAAGTAATTTGCCTTTAGAGATCCGTTCAGGCTTACAAATTAGATTATATAATGTTAGCCAATTAGATCTTGTTTCTACTGTATCTAATGTCTAAGTTCATTTAAAATTGTAAATATAAAAGCAGCATCTACAAGCTTAGTAGAAGTTGCTTTTGTTTTTATAATGAAAATATTAATAAAATGAATTAGTTTTTAAAACAATATACGAGTTGTAACCGTCAAGTAGAATTGAACACTTTTTGCTAATTTAGAGTGAACACTTTTGCTTAAAACAAATTCTGTCGGTTTTTCATCCGATAACTGTCTCCATTCATGTGTATTACCTCCACACGATGTA
>NZ_JAMAWN010000080.1:0-425 GCF_023713305.1 Psychrobacillus sp. MER TA 171
GATCAGGAGCCGCTTTCCTCGCTTGTCCTTCAGAAGATCGACCGCAGCCTGAATTCTGGACTGGCCACCGGTCAGAACGACGATGGCATCGGCAGGCTCATCGATAGCCGGCGGCTGCATGCTGGTGACCTTTTCACCAAACACGACAAAGCCGACGAGAAACGCCAGAAGAATAACAAACAGAACGATGGAAACGGGCTGGAGACGTCTGAACATGCGCATCATGACAGACCATAGGAAATTGCCGGAGGCAAGTGCAAGAGATTGCAGGTGAGCGCCATTCCGGCTGCGGCGCCAGACCACATCTCCTGAAGAAAACCCGTTTGCTGTCTGCCTCTGTGCCACTGCATCGTCACTCGACCGGTGCCCGCCCGATAGCGCTTGCGGGATTCGCGTACCATCTCTTCTTCCATCATAGCCAGCAT
>NZ_JAMAWN010000081.1:0-420 GCF_023713305.1 Psychrobacillus sp. MER TA 171
GATCCCGCCGCTGCTCGTCAAATTCACCGCGACGCGTCCGCACGTGAAGACGTATTTCAAGGTCGGCAACCGCGACGACATCATCCGCATGCTCGCGACGCATGAAATCGATCTCGCGGTGATGGGCAGCGCGCCGAAGGAACTGCGCACGCACGCGGTCGAGTTCGCGAAGCATCCGATGGTGTTCGTCGCGGCGCCCGGCCATCCGCTGATGCAGCGCAAGCGCGTCGCGCTGAAGGATCTCGAATCCGCGCACCTGCTCGTGCGCGAGCGCGGCGCGGGCACGCGCTCGACCGTCGAGAGCCTGTTCAAGAACGCGGGCCATCGCTTTCATGTGGGTTCCGAACTGTCGAGCAACGAGGCGATCAAGCAGATGGCCGAAGCGGGCCTCGGCGTCGCGTTCCTGTCGTTGCACGCGTG
>NZ_JAMAWN010000082.1:0-419 GCF_023713305.1 Psychrobacillus sp. MER TA 171
GGTTGTTCGCGAACGGGCACACCGGCCGATTGATCGGGATCTCGTGGAAATTCGGTCCGCCAAGCCGGCTCAACTGCGTATCGGTGTACGAGAACAGCCGCCCCTGCAGCAGCGGATCGTTCGTGAAGTCGATGCCCGGCACCACGTGGCCCGGGTGAAACGCGACTTGTTCAGTCTCCGCGAAGAAGTTGTCGGGGTTACGGTTCAGCGTCATCCGGCCGATCGGCCGCACCGGTACGAGCTCTTCCGGCACGAGCTTGGTCGGATCCAGCAGGTCGAAGTCGAATGTGTCCGCATCGGCCGGATCGATCATCTGCACGCCGAGTTCGAACTCCGGATAGTCGCCGCGCTCGATCGCCGTCCACAGGTCGCGCCGGTTGAAATCCGGATCGTGGCCGGCGATCCGCTGCGCCTCGTCC
>NZ_JAMAWN010000083.1:0-417 GCF_023713305.1 Psychrobacillus sp. MER TA 171
CATTTTAAAAAATTCTATAACAGGTAGAAAAGTGGATTGGATTGGAGTGCAGAGCGGTGACTCCTAGGGGATTAGCGGCCACGGCGAGCACCCGGACTGAGCGCAGCGAGGGAGAAGGCTTGCCGGGGCCGCCCCCTGGAAAGCATCCGCTCGGAACAGAAAGACATGGATTCAGAAAATAGTAGAAGATGAACAGAACCTGCATTCATACTCTACCTCTAAACGTTTTAAAGGCACTTTTTCAGTGCCCTCGCTGTGCTCCTGCGGGGTCTTCACCTCATGCTATTCCGGCTGGAGCATTCCTGTATGATTACTTTACAGGCTCTTGAAAAAAAAAGAACCCTCTTATATGATGCTAGAGTAACAACAACCAATTGAATACTCAAAACATATATAGGAGGGCCTCTTATGAATAAT
>NZ_JAMAWN010000084.1:0-417 GCF_023713305.1 Psychrobacillus sp. MER TA 171
TTCTTCCTGAAGCATTCGATCCGCGCGTTCCGCGGCGGCGTGACCCGCGCGCACCTGATCCCGCAGTCGCTCGACGGCAGCATGCTGCTCGAACTGTTCCTGCACGACGGCGTCGGCACGATGATCTCGTACGAGAATCTCGAGAGCCTGCGCGAGGCGACGCCGGACGACGTCGGCGGCATCCTGTCGCTGATCGAGCCGCTCGAGTCGGACGGCACGCTGGTGCGGCGCGGCCGCCACCAGATCGAACGCGACATCGACCACTTCTCGGTGATCGAGCACGACGGCGTGCTGTTCGGCTGCGCGGCGCTGTACCCGTACCAGCAGGAGAAGATCGGCGAGATGGCGTGCCTGACGGTCGCGCCGGAAGCGCAGGGCTCGGGCGACGGCGAGCGCCTGCTCAAGCGCATCGAGCAG
>NZ_JAMAWN010000085.1:0-412 GCF_023713305.1 Psychrobacillus sp. MER TA 171
TTTCCACACTCTTAGCTTCTCTTTTCTTCAATTCAAAGTGGGTAATGGCCTCTAGGAACTCTAAATAGGTCCATGAGGATTTCTCAGCTTCGCGAAGGAGCTGTGGAAGCTCCTCGGCTGTTTCGGCCAAGCGTAATAGTTTGAACTGGCCCTGAATTTCTTTTACCGTATGATTCATGAAAGTTCGCCTCCTAAAATGCTTGTGTACGTACTTAAAGGGCGTGTTCCAACTGGTATATCTACTTTATGAATCGGCCGTTTCTCCTGTTCTAAGGAAACTAATGTTTCCTGCTGAGATTGTTTTTTTAGGTAAAGTACAACGTCTTTAAAATCATTCGCACTATATAAGTTTTCATTGATGCATCTCTCTAGCGCCTTATCTAACCAAGTGGAATCATTTATTGAAACCGAA
>NZ_JAMAWN010000086.1:0-412 GCF_023713305.1 Psychrobacillus sp. MER TA 171
GGGGATATAGGCGTCGGTCCAGTAACCTTGCTGATACCACTCTTCAAAAGACAGGTCGAAAGTCTTAACGGCAAGGTCAATGAAGCTTTTTCTTAATGGGTTATTTTCTCTGACTTGCTTCACTAATTGATAATTCATTGTCATAGTTCCTTCTCACTATGGCTTCTGAAAGCGGCGACGTCGGCAAAGGCACTTGCGTCGAATGAGCGCTGTAAACGTAGCATATCTGGGAAAAGGATCCGCAATGTCGATGCTTAACCTTTGCCCCAGTCACAAATAACCGCATGCTGACCGTGTCAGACCGGTCTGAACGGCCTGTTTGCATTCACTACCGCCATAATAAAGCGTGAGTAAAAGAGGTATTGGTCGAGAGGCTGAGGCAAATGTACTGGCTATTTTATCGACAATCGGC
>NZ_JAMAWN010000087.1:0-409 GCF_023713305.1 Psychrobacillus sp. MER TA 171
GTCTACGGAACCTCAGATCGGCTTGCCTTCGCTCGACGCCCACTTCGTCATCAGCTCGTTGCTCGGCAATGTCTCGTCTATCAATTTCTTCGCGGTACGGATGCCGGCAACCGGCAGTCCCGTGGGATCCAGAACACCGATCTGGACGAGCACCGAAGCCTGGTCCCAGTAAATGTGCTCGTTGTACAGCTTGTCGCCACGGAAGCAGATGACTGCCAGCATCGGAATCTAGATGTACTTGCCGGTCGGCGCGAGTCCGGGCAGCATCCAGTCGATCTCGCGGTCGTGGGTGGCACAGAAAATGAATTCATCGACGATACGGTCCGCGCCGATGGTGCGCGAGATCGGAATGAAATGCGTGTCCTTCGGATTGGCGTGAACGAAGTGATACTTGTAGAACCGTTTGAGA
>NZ_JAMAWN010000088.1:0-406 GCF_023713305.1 Psychrobacillus sp. MER TA 171
ATTTTCGGATAAGTTTTAGGAGTGTTGTCGTGACTACCGTCACGACAACACTCTAATTTCGGTAATCTTATGGCTTAATTCTATCCGTCGCCTCCCTACAACTATTAGAAACGGAATAAAGGCGTTTTAGCTAATGAAAGAATAAATAACTTTTCGAATGGTCAAGCGACTCGCGAAGATGCAATTTCGCGAGCTCTTCGCTTTTTTAAAGAATAATTCTTACTTATTTTTTTGAAAAGCTAATAAGAAGAATATCTATATCTTTAATGATAAACCAGTAAATCCTTACTTCCTATTTTGAGGTATTAAAACCTTAAGCCATTGTCTATTCGTTTCCGGTCGGCTTTGGGATAGCTATGGCCATATCATTAACGAGAAATTTTGGAGTGTTGGGGGGGGGGGGGGG
>NZ_JAMAWN010000089.1:0-397 GCF_023713305.1 Psychrobacillus sp. MER TA 171
CACGGCCACCGTGACGATGAACGGCAAGCCGCTGTCGATCCGCTCGCCGGCCGACGCGATCCGCGCCGGCATCGCGATGGTGCCGGAGGACCGCAAGCGCCACGGCATCGTGCCGCAGCTCGGCGTCGGCCACAACATCACGCTCGCGGTGCTGCGGCGCTTCGCGGCGCGCGGGCGGATCGACGCGGCCGCCGAGCTCGATACGATCCGCACCGAGATGCAGCGGCTGTCGGTGCGCGCAGCGCACCCGTTCCTGTCGATCGCGAGCCTGTCGGGCGGCAATCAGCAGAAGGCGGTGCTCGCGAAGATGCTGCTGACCGAGCCGCAGGTGCTGATCCTCGACGAACCGACGCGCGGCGTCGACGTGGGCGCGAAGGCGGAGATCTACCGGCTGATC